>PMUK01000210.1 GCA_003166915.1 Candidatus Cybelea palsarum | reverse complement strand
TAAGGGGACATTCGCTGAATCATGTCCAATTCATGAACTCAATGCGAAAAGGCTCGTTGTACCAGGTGAAGGCTCTCCTTCAACATTTGAATGAACCGTCGCAATTGCTAAAAGACGAGCTGGTAGCGGCGCACTTCAAGATGTTACGCCAGCCAATCCCTCAAGATCCACTCGGGTTGCGGAAAATCGTCCGAGAATTCGTTACGGCTGCGGTCGCCTTGCTCACCCCCCGGCAAAGGTCTATTATCATTCGAGCGGATCTCCGCGGTGAGGTCCACCGCGCACTTGCCGCATCGCTTGGCATTTCTGAACGGTATTTTTACAAAGAAAGACGTCAGGCGCTTGTTTGCCTTGCCAACGTGCTCGTAACGGCTGTGCCTTTCCGCCAAGTACGCATACAAACCGCCGATGCGACGGCAGACAACTTCGAGTACGTTGAAGCACTAAAACGCGTCGGTAGCGCCGGCTCCGCGATCGTAATGCTCGAAGCAGTTGTAGCTTCCGATACTAGTGCTGATTTCAGACTGCGTGCCGCCAGCGGGCTGCCGCTACTTCTCGCTGACGTTGGCTCCCTAAATGCAGCTGCCCGAGCTTTGGATGTCGCTCGGGGGCTACTAAATCAATCGCAAGTGTCCGTCGAGGAAGCGCTCTTGCCCCAAAACGAAATAGAGCTCGCCGATGCAAAGATAACCTGGCTTCGCGCTAGCGTATCAGAGGCCGAAGCAAAGGTTCGGCGCGTTATAGCGAACCTTCACGGGTCGTTTTCAGAAAATAAAAATACCGAGCTTCTAGGGGCTGCACTCCTTTTGTTGTTCGACATCCTAGCGTACCGTGGTGTTTTTGGTGAGATGCTCACGATTGCGCTCGACGCTCAAGAAGCACTTGAAGATACGCCGAATAGCGTTTTGGCTGTCCGAACTCTTGGTGCTGTCGCCTATGCTCAGCACTACGTAACCGGGACAACCGCAATGAGCACCCAGAACCTCATTTTAGCAAACGATATGGCCATGAGGATCGGGGCTGTTAGTGAATCCCTAAGCATGACTATGATGCTTTGCGGCATGTACATGCTACGCGGCGAGCCGAAGCGGGGGCTCGATCTAGCATTGCCACGAATGTCTACAGCTCGATTCACGGCGCCAGCCGAAGCTTTGATCGCTTACTTTAACGTGTCGCTAGCCACGAGCCTTGCCGGTCAAGCGCCCGTCGCACGCGCTCTTATCGGGCAAGCGATGGCGCAGATGCCTCCTAGAAGCCGTTGTCCCCCGCTACTGCAACTGGCGGCCGCGGAGGCGGCGATCAGCGAGAAGCGTTACGCAGAGGCATTATCGTTGGCCACATCCGCAGGTGCCCATTTTGAAGCAACCTTGGGCACAAGGCTGTTCGGTCACGCACTCTTTGTTCAAGCACTTGCAAACGAGGGTCTTGATAATCATAGAAAAGCCCTCCATCTAATACGCGAGGCTGTCAAGGCTTGCGAACAGTTCGGATCGCCATTTTCACGATATCGTGCATACTCGATTTCCAATACGCTCAGCGGCAAACGCAAACATGCACGAAACGCTGCAGAAGTGCTGGCGTCACTGCAAGCTTAGCTAAATCCTTTGCCGGGTATATCCACGCAACGTCGGCCGCAGAGGGACCTCGTTTTGAAAGGGTCTGGCTCCTGGTGCGGATTCCCGAGGGTCCGGGATGAACGCAAAAACCTCACCGGCTGAGGTGTTCGGTTTTGAGCACCCTCTTATTAATCCAACCAGACCGCTACGGGATACTTCCATGAGAGAAGGCCGTTTTGTCAAGGCCCGATGTGGAGGCCCATGGTTGTTTTTGTCTCCTTGCCTTTGCCGCAACCTGCGCCCTACTTCCATTCGCACTCGTGTGAGCCGGTTCTTGGCTCGGTGCACATTGGGGTCCATCATGCAGGTCGGCGCTGCCATCTACAGATCGATCTAGCTGAGAGCTGACCGAATATCCCGTCGCAGTCGCCGTGAACGCGGCTTTTCGTCAAGTGCTACTCTCCCGGAATCGCTCGTCTTAGGTCCGTTACGCTGCTAGGCGACCTTTTGCGTGCCTCTACGATTATGAGTACTGGAACTACGCGAACGGCGGCTTCCCCATCAAGCAAATTCCCTCGGGCATAGCGCCCGAGCAAGGGTGGGGCCAGACGGTCAGCAAGAGCCACTAATCTTCAAACCACATGGGGAATGCAACGTGGGCCCGCCTTCCAACGGGCCCACGTTGCCATGCGATACCTTAGCTAAGCCGCGCCCCACCTCGAGGGCCAGCCCCTCTGCACGGCTTTCGCGAATCGCGAGGCCGTGTTGATTGCTGCTTGAGCCTAGCTTTTGAACCGGAGGCCCGGGCGGATCGACCGGACCGATCTTAGGGCCCTCCGCTTCAGAGGCCAAAGGTTGGGAACGCCACAACGGCCTCGCGATCGCGAAGCTGTGGGCGGCCGGCAAGGGTCTTACCGCCTGTCGCGCAGCTCCGCAGCGATCGACCCCTGCAGCTCGCGCATCGTGTTCCCTAATGACGCCATACCATCCGCCATCGAGGCCATTGACACTCGCAGCGCTGCGATCGAATCGGTGTTACCAGTCGACAACGCGTCAATCGCCGAGCCGACGCCATGCGCGAACTGCGACAACGCCTCCACCTCATCGGGCGCATACGCCTCGCCTCCCACGCGTTCACCTAAGAGCAACACGCCCAGCAGTCGCCCGCGTGAGACCATGGGCAGAGCGAGTGCTCCTTGCAACGCCGTCGAGTAATGATGCGGGTCGAGCGGCGCGCGCCAGGTTTTGAGTGCCAGGATCGCGCCGTCGTTCTCGCTGACGTTGAGCGCAACGTCATTGCCGAACGAGCGAGTCGCGGTATATGCGCCGTCTCCGTCGTTGGTGGCCCCACGATTTGCAGGACAAACGGTTGGTCAGTCATGGCCGTCAAGGAATCCCGCCAGCCGGCCCACGGCTTGCCCTCCAAGCCGAAGTTGTCGATGAGCGACGAACAAAGCACCACGAACGCTAACGCTCAGGCTGCGAGCAACAACCATTTCCACCGCACGTCATGCTGCGGATCGAGGGCGCTTGGAACAGCGCCGCCAGCCATAACCTTGGCTACTCCGGCTCGTGACCTCGCACCTTTGGCGAAAGGTGGAAACGGCGGCGAGATTTTGAACCTCTAGCGGCGGCCGTAAATTGAACCCCTGGGGTTGTCAGGCGTTCTTGGGAGGTTTCCGTCGGGTGCGCAAACGATGGCTCTGGCCAGTAAAAGCGAAGACGGCGCCGTGGTGAACCAGTCGATCGCTGACGGCTGTCGCGGTCATCTCGTCGGGAAAGACTTGCGTCCATTTCTCGAATGGTAGGTTTGTTGTGAGCGCAATGCTGCGCCGTTCGTAGCGCTGCGAGATGAGCTGGAAGAGCAGATCGATCGCTTCTCGTTCGAAGGGCACGTATCCGAGTTCATCGATCAGCAGCAGATCGTTGCGGTCGAGGTTTCGATAGTGTCGCTCTAACGTTGCCGCTTTCTTGGACGCGATGAGCTTGATGAGGAGCGCGGCGGCCGTGGTAAACAGTACGCGGTAGCCATGCATGCACATGGCAAGACCGAGAGCACTGAGAATGTGCCTCTTCCCAACGCCAGGCGGCCCGCTCAAGATCACGTTACGATGCGCATCCACGAATGCGCCTTCGAAATGTTCAACACCCGAGCGTCGGCGTCGTTAAGATTGGGCAGGCAGTGTATTACGCGGAACGTGTCCAGCAGGTCCGCAATATGTCGCCGGTCGAGACCGAGATAGTCTGCGTCTTTGTCGGGCTTCACCACGAGCACGAACTGCATAAGCGATTCGCGCGTCTTCGCAGGCGCGGAGAGTTCTTTGAGTTTACAAGCGAACTCCGCGACCACTTGTCATCTCGTACCGATGCAATTACCCACGATGAAGCGGTCGCTACGTGCCGCTATACTCCGAATCACTAGCGTGGCCGGGCAAGTGTCGAATCGTGAGGCTACACGACAGGCGGAAGCGTCTGGCCATCTAGGGGTCGGTAGCGTGCGTCCTAAGCCATCGTTCGCAGGCGTCCTTCAGTTCATCCCGTACCTTTGCATTTGCTAAACGGTCCGGCGCCTGTACGCCAATGGCGTCCATTGCTTTTACCGTTTCAATATACGTTCCCGCGAACGTGGTCATAAACAGGACTTTATCCAGTACGCCTCTGCTGTACTGTGCGCGCAGAGAAGGAGTAACGCTCGGGAGTCAGATCTGGGCGCTAAAAGGCCGTCGTCCCGTTGGGCGTCCCGTTGCCCGATGGCCCATCATATCCGCGTCGGGCGGTGCATAGATAGGCCGGTTGGCATGTTCCATTGCTGCCACGAGTAATGTCGTACAACGACGCACCACGTACATAGAGCGTCTGCGCAGCATTAACACTACCGGCATTGCCTGCAAGTGCGTAAACAGATGCGACGAGCGGGGACGAGATGCTCGTTCCAGAGACGGTAAACCAGCCGCCTTCCTGATATGAATCGTAAATCGCAACGTTCGTCGCGAGGGCAGAGACATCGTTCATGGTGCGTCCTTTGCACCCTTTGTCTCTTTGCCACGACGGCTTCTCAATGCTGACGGCGCAGCCGCTTCCGGTGCCGCTCCACACAACCTCGCTCCAGCCGCGTTGGTTTTTGTGGCGGGACAGTACGGTTCCACCGACGGCCACTACGGTTGCGAAATCAGCGGGGGACTGTATGCCGTAGCCGGAATCCCCAGCGCTCGCCGTAATTATTGTCCCAGGATGATCGAAGTATCTTGAGCCCGTGGTTCCAGATCCTCCGTAGCTATTGCTGACAACGTTAGCACCAAGCAATACGGCCTCGTCCACCGTCTTTCCGAGGCTTCGAAATGTGGGTTCGTTTGCTTCCATCAGCAGGATGTCGCAGTTTGGGCAGATTGCCGAAACCATGTCGACGTCGAGCGATTCCTCAACGGCCCATCCGGCGTTGGGGGGCGGATAAGGCCCATTCTGCCCCTTTTGATTCAACTTGCGAAAGCAGCCACTAGAAGAAGAGCAAGGCGGCAGCCCGTAATTGGACCGATACGTTGCAAGGTCTTCCTCCGCATTTGGATCATCTCCGACATCAACGACGGCGACGGCTTGGCCCGATCCATCGCTGAACGATGGCAGGTTATAGGCGCTTTGGAAGTCGCTCGGCCCGTAGCCGAAGTATGCAGAATATTGAGGACTTGGCGCGACGTCGGTGCGGATGAGGACATCGCAGTGGTATCGATTCGGATCAGCACGAACATCGCATGCGCGGCGAAGGTGCTGGGCTTCAAGGCTCGTGGCAACGGCTACAGGAGCGGACCACGACGGTGTTGCTAACGTACCTTGCTCGCACGCCGCGAGCGCGAGCCAACTTCCAATGACAAGATAGCGTAGATGCATCAAGGGGCGGACCAGGGAGTCACGGCGACCGCCTGGGTGAGCGTTGGAGCGGCGATCGTTTTCCGGGGTGATCCGCCACCTGGGAAATTAAACTCGGTTACGGAATCGTCGCTGTTGTCGGTTGCCCAGACGTGCTTGTTGTCGCTGGTTAGGGCAAACTCCACGATATTTCGATCCAGCAAGACCCTGCCAACCTCGTTGTTTGAATCGGGTTGGAACTCGTGGATCGTTGCGGCTGATTGATCCCCGACGAGCACGTTTCCGTTCTTGGCGACCTGCAGGCCGCTCGGCTGTGCGACACTCGTAATGTTGAGGTCAACGACGCTCGTCCCATGACCGCCTCCGGCCAAATACCCGACCTCGCCATTCTTCTTACTACCGAATCCGGTGACGTAGACGTTTCCATTGGCGTCGTATGCGCAGCCGCGCATAACGGTCATGAACGATACCGAAAGCGTGTTAAATGGCGCAGAGGCGCCGCTCTTAAAAAACGCTACTGAGAAGGCTCCGCTGGAAGAGTTCCATTCTACTACGCAAACCTGCCCTCGACGCGATACTGCGACATCCGTGGGGTCGTTGGATGGCGTGTTGAGCGTCAGCGAAGGCGTACCGCTCAGGTAGGGGTACACGAATACCGCGTGCTGCAACTGGCTCGGGACATAGAGCGACCCATGCCGATCGGTGGCGAGACCATCTACCTCGTTGAAGCCCGACAGCGTCTCGATGGTGCTACCCGTCTTCTGACTATAACCGACCACATCGTTGTTT
>PMUK01000028.1:529-2781 GCA_003166915.1 Candidatus Cybelea palsarum | reverse complement strand
CGTAAAGAGTCCGGTTTCGTGCCCCGGCTTCCCCTTCACCGCGTACGAAATATAAAGAGGAACGACGACGTACGCGCTATCACCCGTGACGCTGTAATGCTTGATCGGTTGGGCCACAGCGTGAATCGTCTTCGTGCCCATCTGCGCCATTTGCTTGTCTACGCCGGCCCACCACTGGGTAGCGGCCGTCGGACCGGTCCATGCGTATGGCGTGAACTCGTCCACGACGACCGCATCGGAAGTATAGTACGCGGCGAGTTCCCCGCCTTTATCCGCGTTGGTCGCGGCGAGCATCGCATCGATCGGAGCCATCACCGCCGCCGGCAGTGACTTAGCCGCGGCCGGCGCCGCGAGCATCGCGAATATCGCAGCCAGCAAGAATATCTGATGTTTCATACTGCGCCCCTTTCACTACTCAATGACGTCTTTGACGATTTCCACGGCGGCGGCAACCACGTGCGCCGGAGCTTTCGTTGCAAAGCGTGCGTGGCGCGCATCCCAATCGAGAGATTTGAGCTGATGCACCATGACTGAGCCCTTTACTCGCGACCTTGAGGGTAGGGGAATCTCGAAGGCATGTTCTTTCGGTGGTTGTCACAGGCGCCACGTATGCCAAACCAAAGATCGAATTGAATGAGGCGGGCGACAGGACAAGTGCCGGCCGCCGCTTCATCTCATTCGAGTTCGCGACCCACTGCTCGGCCCGCGCCTACTTCCGGCTCGCGCTGCGTGACCGTTGCGAGCCGAGCTTCCAAACGCGCCCTCGAGAGAAGCAGGCTCGCCGCGGCCTCGTCAACGAGCCACGTCAGCTCACCCGAACTCGGTTGCACGAGTTGCGCCGGATAGGTCATTGGGTCTCGCGGGCCTTCATAGACCGCTGCGAGCGCGCGCGCTTTCTGCGCCCCCTCGACGGCGAACACGACGCGCCGCGCCGCATTAATCAGCTTCGGCGTGACGGTTACACGCCACATTGCTTGCGACTGCGCGTACGCTGTTTTCACCAGCGAATGCTCCTCGACTTCTTGCGCGATTCCGGGAAAGAGCGAGGCCGTGTGCCCGTCTTCACCCAGGCCGAGCATCACTAAGTCGAGCCGCGGCACCCCTCCGAGTTCGGCGCGCAGAATCGAGGCGTACTCGTTGGCCGCCAGCCCCGGATCGATTTCGCCTCGCATTCGCGCAACGTTCGCGCTCGGAATCGGAACCGCGTCCAAGAAGGCTTCGCGCGCCATGCGGTAGTTGGAGCGTTCGTCGTCGGGCGGCACGCAGCGCTCGTCGCCAAAGTAGATGAAGACGTTGCTCCACGGCAGATTCTCACGCAACGGATCGGCGGCGAGCAACTCGTAGGCGGCCCGCGGCGTGTTGCCGCCCGAGAGCGCGACTGTAAATTTGTCGCGTTCCGCGATGGCGCGCTCGCCCGTGGCAACGAAATAGTCCGCCAACGCTTGCGCGACCGCGCCGGCATCGGCGTAGACGAGGAGTTCGCCGCCTTCGTTCACGGCGACGGCGTTCCAAACGCGAGAATAGCGCCCGCAGCCGCCAGCGACGCTTGGAATACCCGATCGTTCTGACTCGACAGGATCGCCCGCTCGACGAGGGCCGCGACGCCCGGATTATTGATTGCGCGGAGTCTCGGCGGCTTCGCCCGGCTTCCGCTCACGCTTAGGTTGATCGTCTCGCCGTGCGGGTCGACCTCGGCGACGAAGGTCGAGCGCGTCGCGGTAAGCGCGACGCGCGCAATGCGCCGAGGCTCCCCTTCGCGACGAATCGCGAAGGGGATCTGCTTGCCCGATGGGGCGGCCAGCATATCCCCCGAGGTGGGTTTCCACCCTAAACGGCTCGCGAGCCATCCGAGCAGATACAACGCTTCGGGGTCAGAACCGCACGCGATTTCGACGCTCGTCAGATCCAGAAGCTCGGAAGATTCTTCGCCGTCAAAGAGGATCGCGACGCTCTCTTGCCACGGAGCGAGGCGGAGGTAGGCGATGTCCGCGATCGGCAGCTCCGGGTGACGTCCGACGTATTCGACGAGCTGGCGCAGCGCGGCGTTCCCGGCATCCACCAACGAACTGTTGTAAACGACGGTTCGCGTGTCGCGCGAAAGCTCGCAGAACCGCTCGTCGTCTCCAATTCCCGGTGCGATCCAGAGCAATATCACCGGGGCTTCAGGCATTCGCAACGCATTCAACGCTCCGCGCAAGACCTCGGCGTTGCTTCCCTTTGCGCCCAGCTCGATCCAATCTTCCCCCTCCACG
>PMUK01000028.1:0-503 GCA_003166915.1 Candidatus Cybelea palsarum | reverse complement strand
GACATGACTTACAAGCGGCGCCAATCGGGGAAGAGGTGCTGCGCACTCTGCGGTCCCTGGCTTCCGGCGGCGTAGTTGGGAAACGTGAAATCCTTGGTGTGCTGCCAAACTTCGAGGATCGGCGTGACGATCTCCCAAGCTCGCTCGACGGCGTCCCAGCGCGTGAACAGGGTCTGGTCGCCTTGGATCGCATCGCCGATGAGCCGCTCGTACGCCGGCGGCGACGCAACGCCGAAACCGGTGCCGTAACTGAAGTCCATGAAGACGCTGCGGATGTGTTCTTTGGGTCCGGGAACCTTGGCTTCGAAGCGCATCGATATGCCTTCGTCGGGCTCGATCTTGATCACCAGGACGTTGGGTTCGATTCGATCGGTCGCTTCGCCGTAGAAGCGATGTGGTATCGGCTTGAACGTTACGGCAATCTCCGAGACCTTGCGCGGCAATCGCTTTCCGGAACGCAGGTAAAAAGGAACTCCGGCCCAGCGCCAGCTCTCGACGAAGAG
>PMUK01000102.1 GCA_003166915.1 Candidatus Cybelea palsarum | reverse complement strand
GGCAAGAACTCCCCACCATTTATTTCGGTAACAGTGCGGGCGAGTTCAGCCTCGGCCTTCTTCTTAGTAGTGATATGCGCTTCGAACCTTATGCGCTTCTGCCGGCGCTTTCCATTAACGCGGTCGAGGTCCACGATGCCATACCACCGCGAGCCTCGTTTTCGTACACTACCCTTCAAGTGTGCCTCCTTTCGTAGGCTTAAGGGTGGCGGGAGCTTCGTCGGGAAGGCCCAGAAACTTTGCAAGGGCCGCGCGGGTGACGCGAAAGGTTCGACCTATCTTGACAGACGCGATTGCGCCGGTGTGAACAAGCTCGTAGGCGGTAGTCTTGGAAACGTCGAGTATATCTTGGACTTGCTGCACGTTCAAAACGAACGGTAGTTCATCAAAACGTAGACACTGCTTCGTGGTCGTTATCATTGATTAAGTGGTCCTGGTGCCGCCCTCTCAGCCGGAGCGGCTAACGGCTTCGAGTTCGCGGCTCGAATCACTGGTGTTGGGGGAGTCGCTGAGTCGCCTCCGAGACGCCTAGCTTTAAGTTGCCCCTGGTTTCTGGTACTGCTTGCCTCTCAAATGACCAGCAAGTCTAGTCTTTCTTTCACTGCCCTTTCCGCCAATAGGGAGGCGAGGGCGCTGCGTAAGGTAGCGTCGGTTTTTAGTGATGACATAGATTCTTTCTGAAAGTGAATGTGCAATGTATTGCAGTTAGGGCTATCGTTCGAATGCGCGCCCTGTAAGAGTTTCGGGTTCAGGGATGAGGGTTTACATCAACGACATGGTTTGCGAGGTTCCTAGGCACCTTAGAGCGCCAAAGAAGGGACGTTATGCGGTGCAGGTACGCCTGCCGCTAGACAGGCTGAGTCGAGTGGTCGAGGCCTACTGCACTCCCTGCTGGGAATGGACACCTTAACCCATTGCACGTCGTGAGGGAGTACGAGCTTCATTTTGCTACGACTGCGGGAGCGGCTTTGGACATGATAGTAGAACCCTTGGGGAAGGGATTACATCCCTATCATGTCCGTTGTGCTCAGGCAGCAGCAGGCAGCACGTCAGGAACGGGCTCCGGTGAACACCTGATTTTCTTGCCGCCCACGAGACGGAAGCGGGCCGGACCGAGCTTCTCGACGTATTGCCGGAAGCGGTCAGACTCGATGCCGTCGTCGTAGGCCGCCTGAAGAGTCTCACCCTCGCATCTCAGGCACCAAAGCGTTGGAGTGCCTTCAATACCCACTCGATGACGAGCACCTTGATGAAGCCGGAACAGAACGCCGAAGTTCTCGGCTACGTCCGCGCTCTTAGAGGCTGCGGACCCATCGGAGTAACCTGCGAGTGCACCCAATGAAGCGTAGTCCTTGCCGAAGCAATGCGGGTTCAACCCTTTGGCTTCGACAAACTCCGCCAAGGCTTGGTACGGGCGGCAGGCTCTGCTGTTTGCTATAGACTTTTCAGAGAGCGGCTGCCGTCGCGGTTCGGCGTCCGCCTTAGCGGTGCGTTTGCGAGGCGGATTGTCCTTGGCGTACTGAACCGCTTTACGAATCTCCCTTTCGTTCTTGAACTGTTTCTTTGCGTCGTCCCGTTCGCTAAGGTCTACCATTGTGCCACACCATTCCGTGACGATGCTTTCAGCAGCGTCTACGTCGCCTTTGGTTTTCTTCAGAGCTTCGTAAGCAAAACCCGAGATGAGATGATAAGCTTCCTTGCGATTACCGGAAAAGGAAAGTTTCAACCTGGCTTTTACCCACTGCCCTGGCTCCTTTCGAGCCACCGTCGTTTCGCTTAAGTCGTACCGTATTGTTACAGGACGAACGTAGGTTAGGTCGGATGGCTTGCCGTTCAAGTCTAGGGCTTGTTCGAGAGGTCCGTCGCTCCCGTCAAGCCTTAGTTTTCGTCCCAGAATACGAAGTATGCCGCCCATTCCGCCTTCAGGGCGATATTCGAACTTTTTTGGGTTTTTTGGGTTTAGCGGATAGAGCGTCTCAGCGAAAGCCGCGACTACTTCATCGTATATCTCGCGGGCGATACGGTTCGCAACCGCCTGAGGTATCCGAGGCTTTATGCAGAGAATAACCTTCCCTCGCTCAGGGTCCGAACCTGTTGTAAGGAATGAACCTTTACTCCACTTACGCCTATTCAGAGCCTCGATAACCTTGGCGCGTACTTCAGCGAATCGTTCGTCTATATCCCATCCGAGCAGGTTAGAATAACCGCTGCTCTCGCAGGTGTAAAAGCCAATCGTAGATTTGCCGCTAAGATGCGCCAGTAGCTTGCTGAACCGCAGTAGCTTCGCCTCACTGTAAGCTAACTTGCCTTTCTTGTTTACATATTGCTCCTCGATAGTCGTGGGATTATTCAGGAGTCGTTTTAACCGCTTTGCGAAGTCAACACTTGTGAAGTCAACGGCCTGCATGGGCGGCTCGAAGTTCCCGTGCAAACGGACGGGGACGGTTTAGGTGGTCAGATGTTCTGCTGTGCATGGTTCGCCTTAGGCTGATAGCCCACGGGTTGAGGTAGTACGCCGACTCGGTAAAGCTCGGCCTTGGCACGGCGGATAGCGCGGTTGTTGAAGCCGTACTGTCGCTCGACTTGAGCTACGGTGAGGCCGCTTCGAACCGCGACCTCAATCTGTTGGAGGAACCTTGCCGTCACTTCGCCCCCTTCGGTTTGCCACCGACAACGTAACGGAAGCTCTCCAATGCGGTCCGCAGTTTGCCGCCGCCCTGGCCGGAGATGACCAGCGCACCCGTGTTATAAATCGACACAAGGCACGAGTTACAGCCGTCCGTCGCGCAAAAGTTCTTGTGAAACTGGTGCTCTGCGGGAACCCCTACGAACGAGAATCCGGGCCGTTCTAGGAACAGCGTTACGAGTTGTAGGGTTTTCGTATATCCGGTATATTTTTGAAACTCATCTCTCATGTTGAATCAATCTCCGCGTTTGGAGCATCGTGGTTTAACTAACTTGGCCGCCGATGCGACCAAGTTGCGGGACTTCTTTTCGAGATATTTTGCCTGCCCCCTGAGTGATTGCGCTCGTTCTCGTAGGTTGTGGGACTCGGCTAATACCGCTGCGACTGCCTGGCCGACTGCAGTGGCGAAGTCACGTCGCGTCTTTCGTATGCGCCGCGAGAACTTCGCGGATGCGCGCTTCAAGAACGGGCCGCTCTTTGACGCCTCGGATTACCCACGACACGTAACGGTACGACACGCCGCACTTCTGCGCGAGTTGTGCATACATTAGGCCGCTTCGTTTGAAGGCTTCAAGAAGGTCACGCTTGGGATTGACAGGCCGACCTGGCGGCTTCTTCTCTTCTAGCAATAACTCGGCTGCCGCGACAAGTCTTCGAGCTTGCTGCCGACACTCTCTGGCCTTCTGTCGCAGAGCTTCGACTAGTTCAGTGGTTTCCATTACCAATACCTCTCACAGAGTAGCCCAGCAGTCGTCCGAGAATAGAGGCACAACGGCGTAGTCGAATCCGAAGGAGAGTACGCTTCTGCAATCTCGGCAGAACGCGGAAATGAATCGGGAATCATTTTACTTGCTACCTTTCGCAACTTCGGCGCGGACGGCGCGCGCAAGCCGAACTAAGTCTCTGGCAGAGATGGACGTTCCGAGCAAGTCAGAATCGACAAAGACTTCGTTATCGGGAAGCAAGTCGTTAAAGAACGTGGTCGCGCGTTTTAGTGTTGAGGGCTTACGTAGAAGTCCGCTTGCATGACGCGACAAACTCGCAGGGGAGATGTCAAGAGCTTTAGCTACTTCATAGTTACTGCTCTCCACGGATTGAAGAAGATACTTGAGTAAGGTATGCGATTGAGTTTCCATTTGAAAAATCCTTAGTGGGAATAGTTTTACACTGCACGATTCGTCGCGCGGAGGTCAAAGAAAAATGCAGCGAGCCGATGCTCGCGCACGTCTTACAGGATATGAGTTCGGTTGGAACTTGGGGGATGGTTGGAGGAAATCTCGTAACTCCGAACATCCCCGCGCCTACAGCCGCGAACCCCGCTTCCGAGGCTCAGCGTTCTGCGCTGTGTTCAAGCCCCTCTTCGGTAGTGCTTGAACGGATTGGGACTGACAACCGGGACGGAATCCGATTGTCAATCCTCTGCGACGGATGATTACCGGCGTTTCCCCACGCCTTTACAGGGTGGGAAAAAACAGAAGACGACAGCCGTAGGCTAGTCGTCGGGACCAACTTGGGATTGCTCTCTCCATATAAAGAAAGCAGAAAGAGTACCCCTTTTCAGAGGCCCAGGGCGCTTATCGGAGCTTTGGACGCCAGGTCTTCCGATGCAGCCTCGCATAACAGGGTGCTGACCAAATCTAGCTCGGGTTCCGTTAGCTTTTCGACCTCAGCCGGGTAGGCTTTAACGTAGGCGAGGCGTTCGGATGGAGGAAGCTTCGCGAGGTACCTGAGAGAGAAGTCATCTGGCGTGACCTTAGGTGGCCGCTTAGCACTCTTGTACTTAGATTTGTCCTCCGCTATATCTTCGAGGTGGACGATGGACAGGTCATTTACTTCGGCGAGCTTGAGGTCGGTCAATCGCTCCTGGCGGTCCATCTGCTTCTCTTGACCGAGTTTCTTGCCGGAGTAGCGACTCCAGCATTTCGCGCAAAGGAGCAACGCAACGTCGAGGTTACTGGCCTCGCGGTCGTAGTCATCCCAGAAGAACGTCCACCGCTTGCCTTCGATAGACTTGCAGTGGCTGCACGTTCTGCTGCCCCTGTACGCGATAACTCGCTCAAGCAGTGAGCCTTTGCGCGCTCTGCCGTTCTGTGCGCGCCTCTTGCACTGCTCGTTGTGGTATTTGCTCGCCGGTTGCGATGATATAAACTCAACGCCGCACGGACATACTTTCCATAGCCCGCTTGCAGAATCGCCGGACCCTACGAGAGGACCTCCGCCGGATATTTCTCTTGTGGGTGTCGGTGCGGACATCACTTCCCATTCACAGACTGTCATGCGAACCAAACCGCCGCAACAGCGCATAGCGCGCGTGTTCGATTTTTGCATCGTTCAGTAAGGGACGTTCAATCAACAAGTCCACCTCCCGTGCGTTCAATAGCGAAGCGAGGCCGCGTCGAGCGCGGTCTTTCGAAGTCGTTAGGTTGTCGTAAAATACGAGTCCCTAATCCGCCGCGCGGCAAGAGGAACCGAAGCAGCGGCGCTAAGGAAGGGAATGCCGCTGCCTCCCTGGCAGTATGACACAGGGGCGAGGCGTTGTCAAGTTCAGTCTCGGCGGCTCCTCAGGATACCATGCCGCGACTATCCTGTCAACCCCGTTTTGCTTAGGCCGCGACTCCAGGCTCGCAGGAGACTCCATCGAACAAGTGTTCGCTATGGTCAGGCCGCTGCAGTTTCCCCTGTCCGAACCGGACTCGCTGGTGGTCGCGAAGGTCAAGACGGCGCTTAAGGAACTCAGTCCCGAGGGTAGGGCGTTCGTCATCGCATGGCTCTTGAAGTTCTACGGCGACAGCGGCTCCATGTTCTCGCCTAGTATCACGCAGGAACGCAGACGCATTACGATTGACGGCGAGGAGTTTTGGCTCGCGCGCGCACCGAAGCGCCGATAACAGATGGCCGTACCGCCCGCTAGTGTCAAAGCCGCGTATCAGAACGCCATTCCCCCACCGACGCGACGAGTTCGAGCATCGCGTCAAAGACCGTCTGCGTTCCGTCGTTTATGAACGCGGTTACGTTCAGAATGAACTCGTGATGCCAAACGTAGCTTCGCCTTTGGAAAACTGGTATCGGATGCAAGTCGTTTTCCGACGGCAGCAGTTTGCATGGACCGTTCGTCAGTGGAAACGCAGCGCAGGTAAGCGCCTGCGGCTCTGGTTTCCATCGCTGATTAGATTATCTCTATTCCTAGCTGGCCTCGGCGCTGGGAGCCTGCTCGTTTGGCTAAAGGTCATACCGAGTGCGAAGGAGGTCGCAAGCTATCTCATTGCCGTCGCGGCGATGATTGGCGGCACGACGGCAATCATCTTCTCAATATCCATTTTGCCGATGCAGGGTCAGAGTGATGTCTACTTCTCACCTGCTCTTGAAGAATACGCTGGCGACTGGCGTAAGCAGCAACTGATATACTTCTGTGTAATCTTCATCGCGCTCGCCTTTTTTGCTGACGCTCTTTACTTAGTTTATGCCGATAAGAACGCAACCGAGACAACCTTACATTTTACGGTTGTTGTCTCGCTCGCGTTGGTCGGCACCGTCTTCGCGCTTATTGACATGCAATATGAACTGGTTCGGCGTCTGCTGGCACCCTCCAACGCAATCAAGTTCCTTGAGCGGCGGGTAACTCAAATAGTTGGGCTGTTGGACGCAGATGCAAAGCGAGTTGCGCGGCTTATGCAGTTTAGAGCGCCGGTAAGCGACCGGGCCGCCCGCGCATTGGCCTTTAACATTATTCAAGGGCCAACATTTACGGAACTAGGCGCACTAGTAGAGACGCTGGCGGAACTGGCGTTGAAGCTCGCTGCTCGTCACGAAGTTGCGAATGCCAAACTCGCCATTCGAGCGGTTGGCAACATGCTCCAAACTTACCTGAAGGCTCGACAAACGACCTCACAGGTATCCATGTCGCAGTCGGTGCCGATGGCTGCTGAAAGCGACAGTCACCAGCTTTTGACTACGACCTTGGAGCGACTTGCCGACGTTGCGATGCAAGCCAGCCGCGATGGCGATGAAACCGTACTACTTGGCCTCATTACTGAGGTTTATCCAGGTCTTGCTAAGTCTGCCGTTGAGGTCACATACCTCTCAGGTACAGGTGAAAACCCTATCCTGGACCTCATTACTGTGTCCTTGAGTCGCATTGTCCAAGAGGCGACGGAACATCGTCGTGTCGATTCGGTCTTGCAAGGCACCCGAACCTTGAGCGACACTCTAATGGTAGCCATAACTAAGGGCGGCTCAGAGTTAAGCGCCTCCGTGGCTTTTGGATGTATCCAAAGGTGCATCGACTCAGGGGCAGCATTGGATAACGTCGCAATCATTAACGCCTGCTGCGGCGCATATTACAATGTCTTGCTCGCCCTCTTCGAGGGTAAAACGATGCACGACCGGCAGTTTCCCATGAAAAATGCCTTCGAAGGTATCACTCGCATAACCGCAGTGCTTACAGGACAGTCGCGCAGCGAGATTCTTTCACAGTCGGCCTTTGCGAGCTTGAGCCTACCGAGGGTATACATGGAACTTGCCGTAGTGATGATGCGGGGCCTGACATACTATCGCGGCCTCACGGATACGCAAGCGAAGGTCCAGTATCTTCGCGATACGATAGCCTACCTGGAAGAAGTCCGTAATAGCGTTAGAGAGGCTTCGAAATATGTAGCCGATGCCGAAGGCGGTTTTGCTCTTGCCGTTGCGAACATCGTTTCTGGGGTTGGGAGCTTCATTGTAAACGTCATCGACGAACCGGACTTTGCTGACGTTCGAGATGAACTGTGGCGGAGGCTGGAGCACCTAGTTTATCTTCCGTACTTCGTAGTCTCCGATGCCGAGTCTATCACAGAACATGCTTCTAACCTTGGTACTATGCTCGATAGCGTCGTTGCGATTGGCTTTCTAGCTGCAGATTTAGACTCACGACCAACGGTCGTTGCCTGCATCAAATCCATCTTCGCTTCAGCGGTTAAAGTGTTGCCGAAAACCGCAGCCGACAGGTCAGGAGCCTACGAATCCAGGATAGTTTTGCGAGCCGCCTATCTTGGGATTCTGGCTAATAAACTCGGATGGTACGATGTTACTGCTGAGTTTGCGACGCAGATGCGCGACTTTGAGGCAAAACAATCAGAGCGGTACCAGACGACTATCGGCGATTATGAATATGAACCGCTTCGGATGTTACAAGAATGGAAGAGCGACTTCGGGCACCGCGCCCTGAACAGCGCCCGCTTAGGACGACCCGAAGACAAAATGTATCAGCGCGTAACTGAGGGCGACATTGACGCATTTATCGCCGAAGTTTGGGGACCGCCTGATACCACTGCATAAACCCGTTTGCTGAACCCGCTTAGACCTTTGAGGCGGTTTGAAGCTCCTCGAAAAGTGCATCCAACTTTCTTAAATGCGGCATGTAATCTACAAGCCGTCGCTGCGGCTGAGTCTCAGCGTCATGCAGTATCATCGCATCTTGTATGGCAGCGGTTGGCTCGCCTAAGTTCAGACGAGCCTTCGCCGCCGCGATTATGGCCGCCGAGGCTGTACCGACTGCTCCGTTCACCTTCCAGCGCAGTGCCTCCATTGCGGGCGAAACTCGCGTCAACACCAAGTTCCCTAGGTCGAATGCCTCTTCTTTAGTCGGAATGTGGCCGCGATGCATTACTTTATGGCGAATCTCAAGCTCCTCGTCGGTTAGTACCGGCGGCTCAGGGTACTGACGAGTCCCCGGCGGCTGCTGCGTGAAGACTTTCCGCCAAGTTCTCAGAAAACGCCCTCTGTTACCGAGCCTGTTCACCCTTGGAACCGGCAACGGCGTTACGTTTTGGTATGCGTAGGTGCATTGAAGCGCGAACTCCCAAAACTCCTCAATGCTTGACGCGAACATTGCTATTGCAGCCCAATAGTTCTCATCTAATAGCGCGTAGCTCCCCATCTGAAACAAAACCTCATGCTTGGGATTGCCGAGCAGCACTCGCTCTTCATGGCCAGACGGGCACGTTAAGTAGTAAATAGGACCATCAAGGTACGGCGTTGCCATCACTACCGAACGTCGCACACCAGGTGCAATCGTAGTAGGTTCGCACTTGCTACAGGAAACCGCGAAGACCGACCTCATAGTCGTCAAGGCTTACGCGAGCCGAATACCTAGCGCCCCTCCGCGTTAAGCTTTCTGCATTCTTGACAGTGAGGATAGCCCCCAGGCCCACTCAGCTTGTTCTTTCTCGGAATCTCGGTACCGGGGCCGCATTTATTACTCGTATGATACCGCTGAGCGCGGTGATGTTTGGAATGAAAAGCTATTGCCTTCATAAATCCAATACTAGCACATAGTCCCAGATTGCCGAAAGTTGGAAGGCTGGCGAGTCAATCGGCCGCCCGACTCGTCGGATTTGCTCGCGGTGCCACAGCAGGTCCATCATCTCGCGCTCGATGCGGTCAACCATCACCGTCCAGCGTTCCAGGACTTCGGCGCAGTCCTCGGTCATGCGACCAACGCACTCCGCACCGTGGCCGCTAGACGGTCAAGACCCGCTTGTGGGGTGAAGAATCTGTCCGAAAGATGTGGAGTCAGCACGACCGACCTCTCACCCACGCGGCCCCACTCAAAAGGCGGCGCGGAGTTCCAGTTTGTCGTAAACAGTGTCTTGAACTCGTCCCAGTCGCCCTTGCCGTAAGCAACGACGAGCTTGCGCTGGCACGGCATCGCGAACAGCGACTTCAGCAACAGTAGGCGTTTCTTTAACATGCACTCGCGATAGGTTTTGTAATCGTCGAATCTTTTGTATTTCTTGTACGGCCAGTCGGATTTGTCGGCTTTCTTGCGCGGATATGGCATCAACTCAGCGAGCAGCGTTAATCCGTCCTTGCGGCCGAGCTTATCGGCCTGGTAACGGACTCGCTCCGGTAATGTCGGCTCGGGTACGCCTTCCGTCAGTCGAAGCATCAAGTCGCAGATGGGACGCCATGTCCACTGATTCTTAGGGTCCGCGCCAAAGTATTGCTTCGTCCCTGCCAAGTTCGCCTGAGCGTCACACAAATCCATGTACTGGTCATACTCAGACCGCACGGCTAAGTCTGCGTCGAGCGTCTTGTCAGACAACAGCCCTTCTTCCATGCCAAGGAAGACGTAAGGTGCTTTCGTTTACCGAAACCGACGAAGTTCTCGATTCGGTCCCAGTCGATGCGGCCCTCGACAGCGATGTGCATTACTCCTGGCGCAACCAGTTGATTACGTCGTCCGCTACCCGTGCGGTTTCCTCTTGATTAAGGATGTAAGAGCACTGTTGAAAGTTGTGATTATTAACAGGCACACCCCGTTTCCACAGATAGAGCGCGCCGATGCCGTCTTCCGAATCTCCAATACGGTTAAACTGGGCGCGTTGTTCGTTATTCCGCCAGCGGGCAATCGGGATATTATCAAGGCGGCCCTCTATTTGGGCAGCGGGAAATGCATCTGCAACCCGCGCCCGTACTATCTCGGCGAAATCAAAGAAGTCCATGCGACTCTCTTCTCTTGCTTCCCGGACTGTTCTTCTTGACGACGCTGATTTATCGGCCGCAGAGCAGTCCCCGCTCGGCTAGTAGTGCGAGCCTCGGTGGCCACCCAAGAT
>PMUK01000162.1 GCA_003166915.1 Candidatus Cybelea palsarum | reverse complement strand
GACCCCTTACATGCGAAGTAAAAAGCGCCGTAAACCATCCGCAGGCACGATGAGGTTGAGCTCGCAGCATTTCGGGTATGGGCCCCGGCAAGTACCCGCAGCTTGCGTCATCTACATGCAAAGCTTTACGTTTTTGATAAGGGTGCGATCATCACGAGCGCTAATTTGTCGTGCACCGCGTTCGAGTTGAATCGTGAAGTCGGAGTCGTCTTCACAGGGTGCGATCTTGGCATTGCCCCCTAACGCGTTTGCAGCGCTCTTTAAAGCCGGAACGTTCTTCATCTCTATACCTTTCCAAGAGAAGTAGCGATGACGTGGACCGGAATCGTCAGGCGAAGCCGGCCATGGGAGGAACCCCAGAACATCAACTTATATTCGCCGGGCGCGCGCGGCTCGAAGAGAAAATCGCGCGTTTGACCGATCGTTATTGTTTGAACCGCAGTCTCGGAGAGTCGGAGCGCCGCGGGTAAGTCCGCCCCGTCGACCGCCAGAGGCTTCCAAAGCGCCGGACCTTTCGCAGAGACCAAGGAGATCGTCGCGCCGGAGTAGAGCATCGTCATGTTAATAAACCGGAAGCGTTGCACGACTCCGGCCGCGACCGTCATTGCGGGCGGCTTGCGCATCCCGTTAACGTAGATTCCGTTAAAGTGATTGAAATCGGGCGGCGTCGACATTTCGACGATGTGATCGATCGCCGGATCGAAACGCGCGCCGGGCGGAAGCACGATGAGCGGACCGCTCAATCCTCCGAAGACCTGCCACGAGTCGTTCATGTGCGCGTGGTAGATGAAAGTTCCGGCGCGCGGCGGCGAGAAGCGCGCATCGAAACTCTCGCCGGGCATGATCATCGGCTCGCGACGTTTGCCGTAACCGCTGATGCTCGGGACGCCGTCGTAATAACTGTCCTCTTGCTCGATGCCGTGCCAGTGAAGCGCGGTCGGCTCGGTGAGCTTATTCGTTACTTTGATATCGACCGTCTGCCCGCGGGTCAAGACGATGGGCGGACCCATCGCGGCGGAAGCAACGGTCGTAACGCCGTTCTCTTCCAGAACGTATCGATAGGCGGGAACGTCGGGCGCCTCCTTCGGTGCGGGCTCGACGCGCAGCCCGAGATGGCGCGTCGCGGGCGCCATGGCGACGACGGCGGCTCCGGGCTTGCGTTTGACGGTAACCACTAAGATCAGGCCGCCCATGTGCGGAGAGAGATCGTAAGCATCGTTATAACGCTTATCGCCCATCTTCGAGAACGGGGCGTGCGACGCCGTATGGTACGAGATATGGCAGTGAAAGAGCCAATTGCCCGCGCGCGCTGCGCGCCACGTAAAGGTTCGCGTCGTGCCCGACGGCACGAGCTCGGTAACCCTCCGATCGTGGTAGACGCCGGCCGGATAGACGATGTCGCGCACACCATCGCCGCGTGAGTCGACGGCGAAGTAGAAGCCGTGCAGGTGGAGCGGGTGGTCTTGCCAGCTCGTGTTGATGATGTGCCAGTGCACCAGCGTGCCGACGGGGTACGAGAGCCGCTCGGTCATCGGATACTCGAGCCCGTTGATCGCGTTCAGCTCGTAGTCGAAATCGAGGTCTTTGCTCTTCGTCTGAACGCCATCCCACTCGTCGATCAGGAAGATCCGGTCGTTACGAGCATTCCACTTGGAACGCGGATCGTCGATGACGATCGCGCCGGAGAGCTGCGTATCGCCGCCCGTCCGGCTCGCGACGCTCTTCTTCGTCGTCGTTCCCCAGTAGTAGTACGTTCCGGCGGCTCCGGCACGAAAACGAACCGTGCGCTCCTCTCGGTAACGAAGCTCGAAGGAATGGTCGGCGGTGCCGGGCCGATCGGTAAAACCGTGCATCGATAGGAGGCTGCCCGGCATCGAGTTGCGGACGCGCGCGACGACAACCGTTCCTACGGGAACGCGCACGAGCGGCCCCGGTATCTGCAAGGCCTTGCCGGCCTCGCCGAATGCGGCGACCCGCAGATCGACGCCGTTTGGCCCATCGGGATACCACAACCCGGTACGCGTATCGAGTGAAATCCGCAGTACGCCGTGCGCGAGCGTGCCGCCCGGCAGTCGATTGTCGTTCGCGACGATTACCGGAGTGCGTGGCGCGACGGGCGCAGCGGCGCCGGCTATGGCCGCGAAAGCCAAAGCCAAGACCGGAGTTGCAAAAAGAGCTCGTCCCATAAGACCGCTTGTTTGCGGCGCTTCCAACCGGTGCCTTTGTCGCATACAACCTTCGTTGCAATACACTAGAGAAAGAGGCCGGCGAAGGGCGGCCCTCTTTTCGCGCGTAGCTTGAATTGAGCGTTAGAGTAGGTTGACGATCGTCAGGCGCATTATCTACGTGCCCGAGCTTGCACTCACGGCATTAATCGAGCTCACGCGCACTCGAGATGAACAGGGCGGGCTCGTCGTACCACCATACTGGTGCTAAGGGAAATGCTAGGCCGATTGGCGGGCTCAGGGGCAGGAAGACCACGTTCAAGCAGCCCGTCGGAATTGCTATTCAGTAAACTGAGGTCCTCCGGAAAGTTCCGCTCCAATGCTGGGGTGACCGGCCGCACTTGCTCCGGCCACCACACGCTATTCAGGGTCGCTAAGGCGCATTGGGACGGATCGATCACTGAGATATGCAATGGCGTGGCGATGCCATGGCAAGCGCGAATAGGCTTCGGCCAGATCGGCATCCATGCGCATAGCTCCCTCGACAAATGCGCGTGCGGCCGATTCAGCGAAGTTCCTGGCGAGATCGCTATCGCCCAAAAGTGCATGTGTGGCGGCGAGGTGCCACGCTTGCTCCGCAAAATGCTGAATCTGAAAACCCTCTGCCAGGGCAGCGGCCTGCGCCGCGTGGGTCCGCGCCGCATCGAAGTCACCTACGCCCGCGCTGAAGCGGGCGAACAACGCCCGCATTTCCATCGTGAGGGCTCGCTGCTCGAGGAGCATTAGTCCGGTAAGTGCCTCGTCGAGAAACCTCCGTGCTTCCGCATTGCGTCCCATTCGTGCGCAGAACTCACCGTGTAGCGCCGCGACGCGCGCCGCGTACAGTTCGTTTTTGAGACGTGCGGCAAGATCGCGCACGGCAACGAGGTGGTTTTCAACCTCAGGCATGCGACCGGAACGCATCGCGAGTGCTGCTCGGGTGAAGATTATTCGGAGGGCAATTCCCGGCTGCTCGATCGTTTGGTCGGGGAGCTCTTTGAACAGCGCCTCGGCACCGTCGCGGTCACCGCAAAACCCACGAACCGTGGCGAGATTCACGATCGATGCAGCCACGCCGGCTACGTCGCCGACGTCCCGATACGCCTCAAGCGCCCGCTCGTGTTCGCGGAGCGTAGTCTCGTACTCGCCCATTTTCCCGAGGTAAACCGCGGCGTTCTGATGAGCGCGCGCCTCTGCAAATCGATCGCCGACCCGCAGCGCCAGCTCCAGCGATTGGCGCGCATCGCTCAAAGCGATCTCGGGGAGCTCTCCGAGCAGCGTGGAAGCGACGTGGTGGAACTCCATTCTCAGTTCGATGTCCTCGTTGGCCTCGTAGGCCGGCCGCACTTTTGCAATTTGTCCTGCAGCATGCTTGTAGTCGCCGAGCCGGCAGAGTGAGTTGACGTATTGCGCCCAAGAAACAAATGCCGCGCGCGAATCACCAAGCCGCTCGAATGCTTGCGATGCACGAAACGCAGCATCCCGCGACGTGGTGAAATCGTGCTCCATGAATGCATCGGCTGCCAGCATGCGGTCAAAGATTGCAGCATTGCGTTCGGAGGCCGATGCGAGCGCTTCCAGCCGAGCGAGCGTTTCGTGTCGCATATACTCGTCATCGCGGTGCGCGTCCAATACCCGTTCCAGGGCGCTGCATGAACGCTCTGGATCGCCCACGGAAAGTTCGTACAGCGCAAGCGCGTCCGCCCGGCGCTCGGTAAGAGCACCCATGCGCGCGAAAGCGCGCTCGCGAATTGCCAGCAAGTCGTAACGCAAACGCGCCTGCGCAGCATCGCTACCGTCGATGAGCGAAAGGCCCGCGGAGGCAGTTTCCCGGGCTTCCTCGTTCGCGAACACGTCCAGCGCGTAACGCCCGGCTTGCAAGAAATATTCGGCGGACTTAGCCGCATTGCGAGCGGCTTGGAAATGCCGCGCGATCTCCGCGGAACGGGCGCTGTGGCCTTGCGGCAACGCCGCAAGCGCGCGCGCCACCAGTGCATGCGCGACTTCGAGCTCCTGCGCCGATAGACGTTCAAGTGCCGCAGCATGCGCGAGATGGTGCGTGAACGAAAAAGCAAGCCCGGGAGCGCGTGCGCTCGCGCGTATGAGGCCCAGTTCGATTGCCTCGCGCAGACCATCAACCAATTGATCGTCGCTCCAGCCGGTTGCAGCTGCTAAGGCGGTTAGATCGAAGCGTGCACCGATGACGGCACCGTACAAGAGGGCTGTCTCGGCGTCGGATGAGAGTCGTGCCAAGCGTGATTTAAAAAGTTCTTCGATCCCGCCGCTGCTCACCTGACGCCCAGAGACGATGTCCTGCAGCGCTTCGTGCAAAAGTAGCGGCACGCCGGCGGACCGCATCACTGCTTGCGCCAGCGTTTGGTCGTCTACCGACTCTGGAGCAGCGGTTCGGGCAGCAGCATTCGCATCGACGGCGTCGAGCGGCCCAAGCTCAAGCTCGCTCGCATTGCCGTGACTCTGAAGTTGGCGACGCAGAGCGCGAAGCGGATGCGCGGTCGGCAGTTCATCGCTTCTGAACGTCACTACGATCAGCACTTGCCCTTTGCCGAGCCGCGTAGCCACGAATTCGAGGAGGTCGATCGTTGCCGCACCGGCCCAGTGCACGTCTTCGAGTATTATGGTCGCCGGGCGAACGCGCGCCAGATCAGATAATCCGCGCCGCACCGATTCAAAAAGGCGAACTCGCGCAGCTCGGTCGTCGACAAAAGTGGCGCGCGCATATTCCTCCAGCAACTCATCGAGCACGCATTGCCAAACGTCTTTCTTGTCGCGCGCGGCTCGCGCACGAATCGGGGCCGCATTCCGCAACGCCTCCACAAACGCTTCGTAGGGGCGATGTTCTCCGCCGGCTGCGGTCTCGCCACGTACGACGACGCCGCCTTCGCGCTCAATCGCGCGCGCGAGTTCGGCGGTCAACCGGCTCTTTCCGATACCGGCTTGACCTGAAACGAAAAGCACATTCGCGCGCCCATCCGCGGCAATGTGCCAGAGACGCAGCCCGCTCTCCATGGCAGTTGCGCGGCCTACAAACGGCAAGGTCAGCGAGGGCGCGGCCTCCGTCTCCGGCCGGCGGGCTGCCGGCTCACTGGACGCCAGGCGGACACCGCGCAAAATCGCATCGCGAATCGCCAGCGTTTCCGGCATCGGTTCGATATTCATCTCGGCCTGCAGACGGACCGCGAATCGCTCAAATGCCGAGAGTGCGCCCGCGCGGTCGCCGGCCTCATAGCGGATCGCTATCAACTGGCGCACGATGTCCTCCCGCCACGGGTCCTCATCTAACAAGCGGTGGGCAGATTCGGCGGCACGATCGAATCGCCGCAGCGACCGATCTCGCGCGATTGTGCGCGCTAAGGCATCGTGGAAAGCGTCCCGCAAACGCTCGCGCTCGCCGGTGGTCCATTCATCGTAGAGTGTGGGGAGAAGGTCCCCGGTGTAGAGCGCGATCGCGTCATCATCGCGACCTTCCGCAACGGCGCGGTCGAACGAAAATACGTCCACGTCGGCCGCAGCCATCGCGTTCCACGCGATTCGTTCGAACTCCGAAAGGACGAAGCGTGCATCGTGTGGCGTGGGCGGCAGCGAGGACAGTAAATAGGAAAGATTCCTCCGCAGATGCCCGCGCGCGGTCTCCTCGTCATCGTCGGGAAAGAGCGCATAAGCGATCGAATCGCGCGCCGCGGGCCGGACGCAATGCAGAATCAGGTACGCCATAACGTTGAGCGTCTTGCGCGGCAGCGGAAACTCGCGCGAGTCGTCAGCTGCCGCGACGCGCGGCTGTCCAAAGAGCGAAATGCGAACCGGCAGCACGCCGGGAATAAGGTCGGGCGTCCCGGCTCCTGGCATAAAGAGAGTGGTTGGCAATTATCTCAAGTCGCGCCTCCCGCTCCAGGAGGCAAAGAAATCGAGCAGCTCGGCGACGTCGCTAAAGTACAAGCGGCGTCGGCTCTCCAGATGCTCGACGCTCCCGCGTCGCCATCCGCGGGAGGCCGGCGTTCCGACGTCGTCTGCCTCCAACCACAGATTCACGAGAAATGCCTGTTTGCGCTCGTTCACCGCCAGAACGTAGCAACTCAGCGTTCCCGTCGCGTTCCGGAACGATCTGGGAACGGTGTCGCGCTACCATGGTGGCATGAACCGGACTGCAAACCACCTTGCGACCAACGTTTTCTTATAGAAAGAGGAACATATATGAGATCTCTATCACGAGTAGCCACCCTTGCCGGGACGGGCGTCCTCGCCCTGGGAGCGGCTCTCGCGTTCGCCAACGTCGCTGTCGTACGTGCTGCCGGGCAAGTAGCGTCGCCCGATACGGTCTGCAACAAGACCACTCCATGCTTAGTAAAGACGAACCACGGTAACGGAGCCGGCATCGAAGGGGTTTCTTTGGGCAGCGGCTCGGGCTCAGCTAGTTCCGCAGCGATCGTGGGGCGCGCTAACGGATTGAACGGCGTGTTTGGCTTCTCTACCGGGCAAAGTGCTGGCATTTTCGAGAATGACAACACTACTTACATTAGCCTGGTCGCCGGAACGGCCGTCTCGGGGGGATCCCGTTCGCAGCGACGTCAAACGGCGGCACTTTCTATGTTGATTACTCGGGCGACGGCTTCTTTACAGGAAGCGTTAACGCAACTGGGTTCAATTACGACCTCCGCACACGCGCCGGCCGTCAGGTCGGCACCTTCCCTTCGCAGGCAACGCGCGCAACCATCGAAGATACCGGGACGGCCCGGATGAGAAGTGGGAAAGGCACCGTGCGATTCGATGCCGACTTCGCCGCCACGATTGACTTTAGCTCCGGCTATCAGGTGTTCCTCACGCCAAGCGGTGACAATCGCGGGCTTTACGTCGCCTCGAAGTACCAGGGCGGGTTCATCGTGCGCGAGTCCGAGGGTGGCCGCTCATCTATAGACTTCGACTATCGTGTGGTAGCCCGCCCAGTGGGTTCCACGGATGCACGACTGCCTGAGGTGCACCTGAAGTGGCCCGACGCATCGAGACGCGTTCCGCAATAGCATCAACCACTTTTCGGAAATAAATATTCGCCGCGATTGCGCGCGGGGTGCGCGGGCTTGGCACTGTTGATCGGAAGCGGTGCCCAAAATCCTAACGCCGCCCCGCCTGCCCCCGCGCCTCTGCCCCTCTGCACGGCTTCGCGATCGCGAGGCCGTTAACTCAGCGTTCCCGTCGCGTTCCGGAACGATCTCGGAACGGTGTCGCGCTACCGTGGTGGCATGAACCGGACTGCAAACCACCTGCTCAGATAAAAGTTCGGAGGTTAGAAGCACCAGTTCAGTTTTTTGAACAACAAAGGAGCACGAATTTGCAGACCCCCGCCCGGGCGGCCGCCGAATGGCTTCGACCCGCGCGCCGTCGATAGTTCCCCTTAACACTGCAAAAAAAAATCGGAGGACTCAACCTAGTGCGAAAAGGCTTAGCAGTATTTAGTGCCGCGGCGGCTACCGCCGCGATTGCCCTGCTCTGCGCTTGCTCGAGCGGCGGATCGCAGGGAGCAAACTCAACGCTCCCTAGCTCGGGCATCAGCCAGAGCCACGTGGGCGCCGATCTGTCACGCTCGGGCATCGCACCGAAATTCCTTAGCCTGGAGATTCTCAAGTCCCTAGGGCACGGCGTAAATCCCGATAGGAGGAAGAAGAAAGGCCCGAAGGATCTGTTCGTCGACGACGTCGGCACCAACGCAGTCGAAATTCTGAAAAATACCACGTGGACGAACATCGGCAGCATCAGCTCGGGAATCGATCACCCCGAGGGCAACTGGGTCGATGCGAAAGGTAACCTTTACGTCGCTAACTTCACCGGTCAAGACATTACCGAGTATTATCCCGGTAAAAGCATACCGAAGTATACGTACGCCGGCGTGTCAGAGCCCGTCGCCGTCACCACCGACTCCCATGGAAATGTTTACGAGGGCGACTTCGAAGGCTACGTCACCGAGTTCCATCAGGGCAGCAGTATCATCATAGCGCAGTGCACCACGGGGGGTGACGTCTGGGGCGTTGCGGTCAATAAGGCGACCGACGTTTTTGTGGTGTACTGGAACGGCAGCTTCGGAAAAATCACGGAGTATAGCGGTGGCCTCAGCGGCTGCTCCGGAACGGTCCTCGGCGCGACGGTCGCATTCCCCGGCGGTATGGTCCTCGACAAGAATAGCAATCTGGTCGTCTGCGATCAGGACGCTGAGGCGATCGACATCATCAAGCCTCCGTACAGCCGCATTTCGGGCACGTTGGGATCGGGATACTCCGATCCGACCACCGTGACGATCAACAAGACGAACACGCAGGCGTATGTTGCCAATTACGGAGGCAAGGACGTGCTCGTCCTGAGTTATCCCGACGGCTCAAACATTGCAACTCTGAACTACGCAAATGGCCTCTCGTCGCCGTTCTCTGCCGTCGACGGCCTGAACTACAATCCCTAAAGCATAGGGACTCGGTTCCAGTCAAAGGGCGCGTCCATTGCGGCGCGCCCTTTTCGCGTGAATCCCCCCTGGGTCGTAGCCCCCAAAAATCTTCCCGCGCCCCCAATCCAAACTCTCTCCGCCTTCTCAACGCCATCGCCGAGGAACTGAGGCCGGTCTCGCTCCAATGCTCGCGACGTTGCTCGTTGCGTTCGGCAACGCTATCGGCGACGGTGCGCACGCACTTGTTCACGACGCTCGCCATGCGGCGCGACTCTCCGTCGCTATCGTCGGCGCAACGTCGAGCGGCGGTAAGGGCATGAGTTACGAAACGATCAAGCCGTTTCTGCGCTCTGCCGATAGCGAATGGTGGGAGAACTGCCGTAAGGGGTTCTCGTACGTCTACCTGCTCGATGAAGCGGCCATGCAATGGTAGCCTGGTTTCAGAATAGTAACGGCAGCGCAACGTTCCATTTGGCAATTCGGGTGAATTATTGCAGGGTTACGGGTCGAACCGGCGCGGCACCATGTCCGCGACGCAGGTACGCCCCTGAGCTCCAAAAGGTCTAAGCGGCACCTGAGTCCTAGTCGCATCGGGACACGGAGCCCGCCTCTCAACGGCGGGCTCCTGCTATTAGGGACCATACACCAGCCGTTTCCGGAATGCTTCTGGAACGGCGATGCGCTATACTGACAGGAGCAACTGCAATCGGAGGTTTTCATGACAACGATCTCGTGCTTAAGACACTCTATCTCGGTCATCACGCTCGTGGCGCTGACCGTAGCGACCGTTTCGGCCCAGTCGCTGAGCATTAATTCGCCGGGGCCCCTTAAGCCCGGCGTCAACGTTGGACAAACCGACAATTTCACTGGCACGCACTATTGGTATTTCTACGCCGGACCGGGAGCCGTTGCCGTGCATTGCGAGTTCAAAGGCGGCGGTCTCTTGGGGAATCCTCTGAATTCGAGGCTCACCTTTACGCTTTCGGACTCTACGCAAACGTGGCACGTGAGCAAAACCCTCGTGTCCGGCTCGTCTGCAGATGCTAGCGAGACAACGTTCCACGGCAATCTCAAGCAGCGCACGAAGGTGATCGTCACGGTCGCCCCGGTAGCCGGCGGCCTCGTCCGCATGGGCGGCGAATATTCGATCTCCGTTTCCGGAACCGTCGCGTACGCCCAAGAGAAAGCCGGCGATCCAATCGTCGGCACGTACATGCAAAACTGTTGCATGACGGAAAACATCGGCCTCACCAAGTTCAAAGCCGACGGCACGGTTGCCGCCGCCAATGGGTTCACCGGTACCTGGAAACTCTTCGATGCCGATACGCATACCTACGCCCTTGTAATCAATGGAGAGCAGCTATCGGTTATTTATGCGCCGGGCCGTGGGCTCGTCAGCAGCGGCGATGCCGGCGCGATCGTCTTCAAGGCCTTGAAGTAGCCAGTCCAACGCTTTTGATAGATACCGTATTCCGCGTCAAGCGTAATTTGCGTCGAAAGCCACGCCTGAGCGGAGAATCCCGTAGGCAAGGACCAGTAGTTTTCGCATGACAGCGCCGTTGATGAGCCGCTTGTGCTTCCCGGCCGCCGATAGCCTCTCGCCGAAAATCCGGAGAGCTGGATTGAAACGAAGGGCCACCATCGCCGGCATGTAAAGGGCTTTGCGAATGCGAGCGTTGCCGGTCTTGCACATGCGGGGACGGCCGTGAATGGAAGTTCCGGATTGGCGCTCCCGTGGAGATAGCCTGGCAAACGCTGCGACAGCCTTAGCCGATTCGAAGCGATCGAGATGCGGGATTTCCGCAAGGATGGATCCCGCAGTTGTCTCGCCGATTCCAGGAA
>PMUK01000062.1 GCA_003166915.1 Candidatus Cybelea palsarum | reverse complement strand
GGCGGCGAATCCATCGCCTGCGGCAAGAGGAAATTACGCAAGAGGTCGAGACGATTCTCCTGAGCACAATCGGGCGTAACTTCGAGCGAGCAAAGATCAGACGGCTTTGACATGGCGATAACGCGGCTCCCACATCGCCTCGCGAATCGCCGTTTCCAAGTCCGGAGGGTTAACGCGCGCGAGTCCTTCGCTCGTTGCCTGCTCCGCGACGGCGATTGCTACGCGTACCGAGACTTCGCGTACGTTCGCGACGGCTGGTAGAATCGATGCGCCGATTTGCGACGCGTCTACCATCCCGGCGATCGTGCGCGCGGCGGCCATAAACATTCCGTCACTGATCAGGCGTGCGCGGGAAACGATCGCGCCTAAACCGAGCCCGGGGAAGAGCATCGCATTGTTCGCTTGCGCGATTGTGTACGTCACGCCGTTGTGGATCGCTGGATCGAAGGGGCTTCCGGTCGCTATCAAGGCCTTGCCGTCGCTCCACCGGACGAGGTCGGCCGGCACCGCTTCCGCGAGCGCCGTTGGATTCGAGAGCGGCAGAATGATAGGGCGGGGCGTGCCCTTCGCCATCTCGCGCACGATCGATTCAGTGAAGGCGCTCGCGATGCCCGACGACCCAATGAGGATCGTGGGTTGGATCTCGCGCACGACTTCCTCCAGGCTGACGTTGCGGTCGCCGGAGCGCCTCCACGCGGCAACTTCGGCGGCAGGCCGCGCATAGGGTCTTTGGAAGTCGCGAAGGTCTGCCATGTCTTCGACTAGCAGACCGTGCCGGCCGACGCACCAGAACCGCCGTGCAGCTGCCTCGGCGGTTAGACCGTCGCTCATCATTGCAGTGCGGATAAGGTCGGCAACGCCGCAGCCCGCCGTGCCGGAACCGAAAATGACGATCCGTTGATCGAGCATTCGGCGGCCGGAAATCTTAAGCGCGGCCATCACCGCGGCGACCACGATGGCGCCCGTGCCTTGAATGTCGTCGTTGAACGTGCAGATCCGCGAACGATACCTATTGAGAATCCAGCGCGCATTGACTGCGCTGAAGTCTTCCCAGTGCAGCAGCGCATTTGGGTACAAGCGTAGGGCGGTCGATATGTACTTGTCGATGAAGGCGTGATATTGCTCGCCTCGGACGCGCGGATGGCGATATCCAAGGTAGAGAGGATCGTCGAGAAGCGATTGCCGGTCCGTTCCAACGTCGAGCATGACCGGGATCGTGCGCGACGGGTCGATCCCCGCGGCAACAGTATAAACGTCCAATTTGCCGACGCAGATATCGATGCCGCCGACGCCCCAATCGCCGATGCCGAGGATCGCTTCCGCATCGGTCGCCACGATGAGGTTCACGTCGTCGGCGTCCGCTTCGGCGTTGCGCAGCGCCTCCTCGATCTCTTCCGGATGGTCGATCGAAAGAAAGATGCCTCTCGGCCTGCAATATTGGTGGCTGTACTGCTGGATCGCCAAGCCCACCGTCGGCGTATAGATAACCGGGAGCATTTCGACGACGTGCGCGCCAAGCAGATGGAAAAACAGCGTCTCGTTGCGGTCCCGCAGCGCCGAGAGAAAGCGGTTCTTGGCTAAATCGCCCGATTGCTTGCGAAGCAGCTCGTAGGCGCGCTCGGTCTGCTGCTCGATCGTCAGCACCGCGGATGGAAGTAATCCCGCTAGGGCCAGCGCCTTTCGCTCCTCAGACGCAAACGCGGTGCCTTTGTTGATCCGCGGGTTGTGCAACACATCGAAACCGCGCGCCGAAATTTCAAAGGCGCCGCTTTTGTTGACGCGATACGGCCTCTTCAGAGTGGTCATCATGTCAATCAACTTACGCGATACCTATTTCTGCACGCTGGGGGCGCACCCTCGCGTCGCCTATGCTCCGACTTTTGTCAGCGTAAACTTCACCGTCTTGGTGGCCCTTTGCTTAGCCCGGGATCTTGCGCAAATTCAACGTTTCAAGCGGGGCGCCAAGCGACGGAAAACCGCGCCAAGCCTCGCAGCGTCTAACATAGTCTCCAAGCCACGCTAACCGGAGACCTCTTACCGACAGAAGTCACATTCACGGGTTGTTCGCTGATGTACCGTTGGGCTATGAGAAGCATTCTTACGACACTTGTTGCCACAACATTCGGTCTCGCGCTGGGCGTCGCAGTTCCGATCTCTGCGTCCGCAGTATCCAGCCCCTTGGTCATAACCGTTACTGCGTCCTCTTCTACAATGTTTAGCCCATCCGAAATCACCGTCCACGCCGGACAACCTGTCGAATTAAAGATTGTAGGGCAGACCGGTGTACACGGTATCGAGTCAAGCACGCTCGGGATTCCGGCTACGACGATCATGCCAGGATCCACACAAACGGTGAAGTTCACACCCTCGAAGGCAGGCACGTATTCGCTGCATTGCACGATTCCGTGCGGTACGGACCACAGCCAAATGGTGATAGTCATCAAGGTGGTTTAGGATACTTCAGTCGCCATCGTCCGAAGAAAATGAGAAGAGGTCGCTAACTTTATATCCATGCCGCCAAAGTTCGGTTCGAGCGCCGAAGCCGTGGTCGCGATCGACGATCGCGGGACGGTCGTTTTTTGGAACGACGCAGCGACAAAACTCTTAGGGCGAGATGCCGCCGAGACGATGGGACGGCCTTGTCACGAGGTGGTGCAAGGCGTGACGCCGGGCGGCCGCCATCTCTGCGGGCCGAGCTGCCCGGTGCACTATTTAGCAAACAAAATGTAATTGTTGCGCGACTCTCGCCTCCAAGCTATACGCGCCGCGGACGCGA
>PMUK01000040.1 GCA_003166915.1 Candidatus Cybelea palsarum | reverse complement strand
CCGGCGAAACGCTCGGCATCGTGGGCGAATCCGGCTCGGGAAAATCGGTAACGGCGCTCTCCATCATGCGGCTGCTAGCGCGCAACGCCACCGTCACCGCGGATCGCATCGCACTACGCGGTGAAAGCCTGCCGGCGAAAAGCGAAGCCGAGATGCGCAAGATCCGCGGTCATCGGATCGCGATGATCTTTCAAGATCCTATGACGTCGCTCAATCCGGTGCTTACCATCGGCGAGCAGATCGCCGAAGCCGTGCGCCTGCATCTGGGTCTGGGCCCGCGCGAAGCTCGCGACCGCGTCATCGAGATGCTCGGCAAGGTTCGCATCCCTCAACCGGAAAAACGGTTGGGCGACTATCCGCACCAATTCTCCGGCGGGATGCGCCAGCGCGTGATGATTGCGATGGCGCTCTCGTGTAATCCGGAGCTCTTGATTGCCGACGAGCCGACCACGGCGCTCGACGTAACGATTCAAGCGCAAGTCCTGGAGCTGATGGCCTTGCTCCAGAGCGAGACCGGAGCGGCGATCATTCTGATCACGCACGATCTGGGCGTGGTGGCGGAGTTCTGCAAGAATGTGCTCGTCATGTACGGCGGCAACATGGTGGAATATGGAACGGCCGAACAGATCTTTGCCGAGCCGCGCATGCCGTACACGCAAGGGCTGCTGGCATCGCTCCCACGCCTCGATCGCAGCGATCGCAAGCGCCTCGAGCCGATTGCCGGCCAGCCGCCGAATTTGTTGCGTCTGCCGCCGGGATGTGCGTTTGCGCCGCGCTGCGCCTATCGCATGCCGATCTGCGATCAGCCCGTGCCGCTCTACGATTTTGGAGCGGGGCACGTCGCCCGCTGCTATCTCTACGACGAGCGCGCGCGCGACCAGCGCCCCGAGACGATGCGCGAGCTTCCTACGATACCAGCCGGCACTTCATGACCAACGCCGCTTTGATCGAAGCGAAGGATCTTTATAAATACTTTCCGATCTACGCCGGATTGACGTCGCGCCACGTCGCCGATGTCCGCGCCGTCGATGGCGTTAGCTTTACGATTCAAGAGGGCGAAACGCTCGGACTCGTCGGCGAGTCGGGCTCCGGAAAGACGACGATCGGCCGTCTCTTGCTGCGCCTTTTGCCGGTGACCAAAGGCGAGATCGATTTCGAAGAGCGGAACATTTTGGCGATGAACCGCGGCGATATCCGCCGTCTGCGCCGCTCGGTACAGATCATCTTCCAGGATCCGTTCGCTTCGTTGAATCCGCGCATGTCGATCGGAGATATCATCGCAGAGCCGATCCGCATTCACGGGCTCGCGAAGGGAAAAGACGTCGACGACCGCGTCCGCGAGCTGCTGGGCCTCGTCGGGCTGCAACCCTATCACGCGAACCGGTATCCGCACGAGTTTTCGGGAGGGCAGCGTCAACGCGTGGGGATCGCGCGCGCGCTCGCGGTCCAGCCCCGTTTCATCGTCTGCGACGAGCCCGTCTCAGCCTTGGACGTCTCGATTCAGGCGCAGGTCATCAATCTGCTCGAAGACCTGCAAGAGAAGTTCAAGCTCACGTATCTCTTTATCGCTCACGACCTCTCGGTCGTGCGCCATATCTCGACTCGGGTCGCGGTCATGTACGTCGGCAAGATCGTCGAGCTCGCGTATCGCGACGACCTCTACGAGAACCCTCTCCACCCGTACACGCAGGCGCTGCTCTCGGCGATTCCGATTCCCGATCCAGTCGTGGAGAAACGGCGAAAGCGCATCGTCCTGACGGGCGACATTCCCTCGCCGGTCAATCCTCCGCCGGGCTGCCGCTTTCACACCCGTTGTCCGCTGGCGTTCGAGCGCTGCAAGACCGAGATGCCGCCGCTGCGCGAATATGCGCCGGGGCACTTCGCCGCGTGTCATTGGGTCGAGGAGCACGACGGCAAAGCGCCCGACCTGATCTGACGCTCGCCGGCAGATACATGAAAAACGGGCGGTCGCATTTGCGATCGCCCGTCGTTCTTTCTTCCGTTACGCGTTAGGCTTTCTTCTTGCGGCCGCCCTTGCGTTTACGCCGGACGATTTTACGGGCGCCTGCTTTCGCGACCCCGGTTTTGCGGCGAGTGGTCTTGCGGGCCTTGCGCGCGCCCTTGCGTACGGCCTTGCGTACTTTACGCACTCCCTTGCGGGCTTTGCGCGCGCCCTTGCGGACTTTACGCGCGCCCTTGCGGACGGCTTTGCGAGCCTTGCGGCCGCCTTTGCGTACAGCCTTGCGAACCTTACGCACTACCTTACGCGTCGTTTTACGAACCTTACGGGCGGCTTTGCGAGCCCCTTTCTTCCGTCCGTTCGTTGCCTTCTTCCGACCGTTCGCGACCTTCTTTACGGCAACAACGGCTGCAACGGCTTTGCGGCGACGTGCCTTACGGCGCGGTTTCGCTTCCGGCATTGCCGGTCCGCCGTTCATCGTGGAATCCGAGTCCATTCATTCCTCCTCGTCCCCGGGGACGATAAGCGTTATTGGACAGCGCTCGTGGCGCTTTTGTTCGCAATCATAGAGGATTTTGCCAAATCATGCAAATTTACATCCTTCGACTGCGCTCAGATAAACTACCGATACGCTCGCAATTAGCTGCGAAATTTGCCGGGCCTTGACCCCGGCGGTATACTAAGCCCCGTGAAAAAGCCCCTCATCATCGTCGAATCGCCGACGAAAGCGAGGACGATCAAGAAGTTTCTTCCCGCGCGATACGTGGTGAAGGCATCGGTGGGGCACGTGCGCGACCTCCCAAAGAGCTCGTTGGGGGTCGATGTAGAGAACGATTTTACACCGCGCTACTTGACGATCAAAGGCAAAGGCGACGTGATCAAGGAGTTGCGGAGCGCCGTAAAAAGCGCGACGGAAGTCTACCTCGCAACCGATCCCGACCGCGAGGGTGAAGCAATCGCATGGCACCTGGCCGAGCTCCTCAAACTCCCCGACCCCAAGCGGATCGAGCTTCACGAGATCACGAAAGCGGCGGCGCTTGCGGCTCTCAAAGACGCCCATCACATCGACATGGGCCGCGTGAACGCACAGCAAGCCCGCCGAATTCTCGACCGGCTCGTCGGATATAAAATCTCGCCGCTGCTCTGGGCGAAAGTGCGCGGCGGGCTCTCCGCGGGGCGCGTGCAGTCGGTGGCGGTCAAGCTGATCGTCGACCGGGAGCGCGAGATTACCGCCTTCATTCCAAAGGAATACTGGAGCGTTACGGCGCTTTTGGCGCGGGTCGCGGCGTTGGCGCAGGGCGATTCCGACGTGCCGTTTGCAGCCGAGCTCGTATCGCACGGCGGCAAGAAGCTCGAGCTGCGAACGAAGGCCGAAACCGACGTGGCACTACGGGCGCTGGAAGGCGCCGCCTATCGTGTCGGCTCGATCAAGAAGCGCGAAGTTCGGCGCAACGCGCCCGCGCCGTTTACGACCTCGACGCTGCAGCAAGAGGCCTCGCGGAAGCTTAAAATGCGCGTTCGCCGCGCGATGCAAGTCGCCCAAGCGCTCTACGAGGGCGTCGACCTCGGCGCGAGTGAGGGAACCGTAGGCTTGATCACCTACATGCGCACCGACTCGACCCGAATCAGCGATCAGGCACGCGACGCGGCCCGCGAGTTCATCGTCGCCGAGTACGGCGAAGCCTTCCACGGCGGGCGCCGGTACGCCGTTCGCGAGGGCGCACAGGACGCTCACGAAGCGATTCGTCCGACCTCGGTCCATCACACGCCCGAGCGTCTCGCGAGCCACCTCAAACGTGAGGAGCTTCGTCTTTATACGCTGATCTGGGAACGTTTCGTCGCCTCGCAGATGTCACAGGCGCTCTTCGATCAGACCGTCGTCGACGTGACCGCCGGCGAGTATGGATTCCGCGCGACGGGCACCATTATGCGTTTTCCCGGCTTCACCCGCGTCTACGACGAGGGCAAAGATGAGGAGAGCGCCGGGAAGGGTCGCATTCGGCTACCGGAGCTGCTGGAGAACGAAGATCTCGATTGCCGCAAACTGGAGCCCAAGCAGCATTTTACCGAACCGCCGCCGCGGTACAGCGAGGCCGCGCTGGTCAAGGCGCTCGAAGAGAACGGCATCGGCCGGCCCTCGACGTACTCGACGATCGTCGAGACGATTCAGGCGCGGGGCTACGTCACGCAGCAAGAGCGGCGCTTCATGCCGACCGAAATCGGCACTGCGGTGAACGATCTGCTGGTCGAGCATTTTCCGAAGATTCTCAACCTCGCCTTCACGGCGCAGATGGAAGGCGATCTCGACAAGGTCGCGGTGGGGGACGAGAACTGGATCACCCTGTTGCGAAGCTTTTACGGTCCGTTCGCGAGCGAGCTCGCGGAAGCCGAAAAGAAGTTACCGCGCCTGGAGCTGCGCGACGAGCCGACCGACGAAATCTGCCCGAAGTGCGGACGTCCGATGGTGATCAAGACCGGGCGTTTCGGCCGTTTCATTTCCTGTACGGGTTATCCTGAATGTAAGACTGCAAAACCGATCGTAAAGGAGACGGGCGTTCCGTGCCCCAAGTGCGGCGGTGCGATCGTCGAGCGCCGCTCGAAGAAGGGCCGTAACTTCTACGGCTGCGCCAACTATCCCAACTGCGATTTCATCTCATGGGATCCCGTGGTCGTGCAGCGCTGTCCGGTCTGCGGTTCGTACGTCGTCAGCAAGACCCGCCGCGGGGGAACGGCTCGCTTGGAGTGCGCCGCCGACCGCACGCATCACGTCGAAGCGGAATCGCCCGACGAGAAAGAGCCCCTCCTCCCGGTGTCATCCTGAGCGTAGTCGAAGGGTGACGAGCTACTCACGCGCACCTGAGGCGGTGGGAGCACTGCCGCTCGGACGTTCGTCGCGCGCCTCCGTGCGCGCTCCTACTCGCGCGCTTTTTCGCAACCCCAATTGAGTACGACATCCTGTCTTTTGCGAAAAAGTCGCACGCCTTGCTTACAGTGCTCCCACCGCCTCAGGTGCGCGTGAGTAGCTCGTAGCGTTTCGAGTCCAATGGAACGGCTAACCGTTATCGGGGGCGGACTTGCCGGCTGCGAGGCAGCGTGGCAGGCTGCGCGCTGCGGCGTCGAGGTGGACCTGTACGAAATGCGTCCGAACCGCAGCGGTCCCGCCCATACGTCGGGCGCTCTCGCCGAGCTGGTTTGCAGCAACTCGTTTCGCGGCGCAGCGCTCGAAAACGCCGTCGGCTTGCTCAAAGAAGAGCTCGCACGACTGGGATCGCTCATC
>PMUK01000049.1 GCA_003166915.1 Candidatus Cybelea palsarum | reverse complement strand
GCTGTTGGCAATCCTCCTAAGGAAGATCGCGCGCGCTCCAACGACAGCAGCGGCCAATCCCCAGAGAACCGCTAGCGCGCTCGCAGATCCAAAACGAATAGATTAAGTGAGCTTGACTCCGCGGCCCGCGCGAAGGCTTCCACGACGCGTCATGGCGTAAGCTCGAAAACGGTTCCGCAACCGGCGCCGTTGCAGACGTTGCCGCCGTAAACCGTGGCGCTATAGAAGGTCCCCTCCAGAAGCAACAGGTTACCAACCGGCTGTACGCCGTCCGATGCGTGGCCGAAGCTGTGGAGAACTTTTTCGGTGCCCGTCGTCGTCATGCTGAATAGCGTGCCTTCGCCATACAAGCCTCCCAAGCTCGTCGTGCCGTAGAGCACACCGTCGCGCACCGCTAAAGCTCCGATCGGCGACGCGCCGTCCGTACCGGAGCCAAAATCGTGCAGGATGTGCTCGTCGCCGCTCTTGCTGAGGCTAAACACGATACCGCGGCCGTACGTGCCGCCGCTCATCGTCGTACCGTAGAGCGTGCCGTGCAGCGCAGTGACTCCGCCGCTCGGGGAAGAGCCGTCACCGCTTGCGCCAAAATTATAGAGCACGCGCAATGAACCCGCAGCCGTGAGACTGAAGGCGGTTCCGCTGTTGTACGAGCCTCCATTCAGCCCAGTGCCGTAGAGCGTCCCGTTCATGGCGATCAGGCCGCCGGGTGGGGGGCCTGCTGAAGACGAGAAGTTGCAGACCACGTGTTCTTGGCCGACAGGCGTGACGCTGTAGACGGTCCCCAGACCATACACGCCGCCACCCGCCTCGCCGTAAAGCGTACCCTTCCACGACAACAAGCCCGAGTATGGCACTCTGGCGTCGCTTCCGTAGCCAAAGCTGTGGAGAATGCGCTCCTTGCCGGCGGTCGTCATCGCAAACACTGCGCCGGAACCGTATGCGCCGCCGCTTACCGTCGTTCCGTAGAGCACGCCGCGCAGCAGGGCTATTCCAATGGGGTTCGCGCTGTCTCGCTTCGAGCGGGATAGGTAAAAGCTATGCAGGACGCGCTCCTCACCCGATGCGGTCACGCGAGAGACGCTCCCCGCCCCATACGCGCCGCCGTAATAGGTACTGCCGTAGAAGACACCGTTCAAATAGACAAGGTCTCCGTTGGGGCTGGCGCCGTCGGGAATGCCCTTGAAGTTGTAGATCTTTTTGTATGCGACTGATTTTTTTCGCCAGGCGCGGCTCAATTCCCCATCAATGAATTGGGCGCAGCGTCGCCCGTCGCAGATGTCGATCGGCCACGGAATAGTACACGCGAATGAGCTCATCCTCGGTTATCGCAGATGCGGCAAAGGCTATATCGGTTTCGTCGTTTTTTGGTGACGGTGGCACGATCAGCGGATCGTCGCAACGTTCGATGACGGTGCGGTAATTGGGGTCAAAGCGAATCCAACCAACACGCCATTTGGCGTCGCGAGTTGCGCCGTTATAAACATCACTGGGGTGCCATCGAGGGTCACGGCCGGCCCGGTGCTGAGATGCCACGAGTCCCAGGACGAGGGGCGCCGTTCAAACGGCGGCTGGAGGATGGCCCACGGTCCGTCAACGCGATTCGAATCGGCAATGCCAATGCGCGAAGCGTCTCCTTGTGCATACTCAAAGAAAAGACGCCACGTATCGTCGGCGGCCAAGGCGATTTCGGCTTCCTTGGGATTTTCGCAACCGGGAACGGATTGGAGCGCGACTCCGCGCTTATGAAGATTCAAGGCATCCGGCCCCGAGGCTAGCAGCAGGCATCCACGTCGCCGCGTTTGGTTCCAGCCGGTGTAGTAGACGTAGAGCACGCCATCCCAGAGCGCCACCGTGGGATCCTCGCAACCATCAAGATCGTCGGAAGCCGGCCCCGGCGCGATCGCCGGCGATTCGTCCATGTCGAAGATGAGGCCGTCGGCCGAAACTCCGTGATAAATCCGCGCGATTTTCTTGGCCGGATCCTCGGAGCGTGGCACAGCGCGAATCATGACGTGAAATTCAGCGCTCTCGCGCCAGACGAATGGACTTAGCTGATAGAACGACGCGAGGGGTTCCTTTGCGTGCACCTGCATTGCTTCGTCGGCGATGACTTGAAGGCGCATCCGAACGGTGTTAGGCGAAGGCCAAGCCCTCGCCCTGCCGTTTAGGTCGTTCTACGTGCGCTGGTCGCCGCAGGCTGCTTACGATACTCCAGGTAACCGAGTTTGCGACGTAGTGTCTGAGGTTGCCGACTCGAGCAGGTTGCGGGTCTCGAAATGACGCGGAATCGGCCAGTTCGCACTTGAGGCTCGCGTTGAAACTCTCACACATCGCGTTATCGAGAAAAAGCTACGACTTCATGTCTTTCTACTTTTGCGTACTTTTGCTCGAATACCCACAGGCGCTTTCTTCTTCAATTGCATCTGATTGAAATCGACGGCGGTACGGATGAGATTTTTTAGAGCACGCTCGTCAATCTTATCGTCCTCGAAAAGATCGATCGCTCGCCACCGGTTACCTTCGAGGCCCGCATTGAAGAGTTTGTCAGGATCTGAGAGGCTCGCCCCGCGGTCAAAGGTAAGCTTTACCTTGTCTTTGTGGGCGTTGCCTACCGCGATTATTCCGTCCCGAGACCATACCGGGCTTCCCATCCACTTCCATTCCTCGATTATCTCCCGGTCGGCCTCAAGGATGGTCTTGCGGACCCTGGCAAGCGTTTTGCCACGCCAGTCCGTGAGTTCTGCAATCAACTGGTCAATACGTTCCGATGGATTCATTGGATCTTTACTCCTTGGGCGGTTGTCGTAACCCCACGCTTGCGCAGTAGGGGTCGGCACCCGTGAGCTCACGAAACAATTGCTTGGCTTTGGTCAGTCTGTTGCTCCTTCTGACTGTATGACGGATCGAGCGCGCGCATACGTGACGGGTAGCGGGGGAGAGGTGCATTGGAGGATGCGGAGTGGCTCGCGGAGCGCTTTGAGCGGGCTCGCCCCCGCTTGCAGCGCATTGCGCTACGAATACTGGGATCGACTGCAGAATCCGACGACGCGCTGCAGGAAAGCTGGCTGCGGATAAGCCGTGCGGACATCGAGGGTGTTGCGAATCTCGAAGGCTGGCTCACGAGCGTTGTTGCGCGCGTCTGCCTCGATGCGATGAAACGGCGCAAAAGCCGCCGCGAGCAGTTGATGCCGGATGATCCGCGTCGCGACATCGCAGCAATCGCTCCCGGCGAACGCCCTGAGGAAGAGGCGATGCTCGCCGATTCGATCGGCGCGGCCCTGCTGATCCTGCTCGATGCGCTGCCACCGGCAGAGCGCGTTGCATTTGTGCTGCGCGACATGTTCGACGTGCCCTTCAATGAAGTCGCCGCGATCGTCGGAAGGACACCGGAGGCGGCGCGGCAGCTCGCAAGCCGCGCGCGCCGCCGCGTGCGCGGCGCATCCGCCGACCATGATGCCGTGACGCAGCGGCACGACGAACTCGTGCGCGCATTTCTCCAAGCCTCGCGATTGGGAAATTTCTCCGCGCTTCTGGCGCTTCTCGCTCCGGGAGCAACGCTTCGCGCGGATGCGGGGGTGGTGGCGATGGGCGGCGCGACGTACTGGCAGAACGATCATCTGCAGGCTGGTATCGAAGGCGCGGATGCCGTTGCACGGGCGTTCTCCGGACGTGCACGTGCTGCGCAACCTGTATTCATCGACGGCAAACCAGGAGCGGTGTGGCTTCACGAACGTGAGGTGCGCGTGGCGTTCCGATTTAGCATAACGGGCGATCGCATAACTGCGATCGATCTCATCGCCGATCGCGCCGCGCTCGCGCAATCGGTTATCGAAGGGCTAAGCAAATCTTCGTGATGCGCCAAGCATAGACTTACTTCGGACAGATGGTCGTGGACGATACCGATGCCGGATCGTCGAGGAACTTCACCTCCGCTTTGTACGCGCACATGGAGAGGATGAGGCTTTGATGGCCGTCAACGTCGGCGATCAAAAGCCGAGCCTGCGGAATCTGCAGCCAGACGGAAAGGGCGTTGATTAGCGGCGTCGCCGGGTCGTGTGTCGGGCTCGCGACCATGACGTTGGGATGCGGTCCAACCCGCAGAGGATGCGGCGGATTGCTGGCGGCGTACGGCCAGCCGGCGCAGTCGCCGATGCCGGCGGTCGCATGCGCGAGCGGGGTCGAATCCCAAAACTTCCAGGCAAAACGCGGCGCTTGACGTGCCACCGAGTTCCCGGCAGTCAGCAGCGCATCGTAATCGCTCTGCGGCCCGTAATCGGAGCAGAGCACGCCGGCAAAGAGACCGTTCTTTCCGGCGCGAGCATGCGGATCTTCGGAACTGCTCGCCAGCGACGCCGTTCCCGTCATGGCCTTGAGCGCCTCGCTCTTGCCGGTGTTTACTTCGGCAAGCATCGTCGCGATGGCGGGCCAGCCGACGTTCGGGTCGGGACCCGCCGCCAAGAGCTGCGAGACGAGGGTACGAGTCACCGGCGCTTTGGCGACCACAGCGTCGAAAACGCTTCCGACGTTCTGGCCGTGCAGCGCGCAGGCGGCATCGCGCTTGCACCATTCGGTGAAGCGGTCGAAGGCGTCGCTGGCCGCCATCACGTTGCGCGCGACGAAGGTGGGCAGATCGACGCTGTGGTCAACGACGGCGTCGAGCACCAGCGCTTTGACGCGATCGGGATATCGCTCGAGATAGGCTTGTCCGTACGCCGTCCCGTACGAGCCGGCGTACGCGACCAAGCCGGCATTCGGCGTCAGCGCTTGACGAATGCGCTCGACGTCGGCGGCTGTATCTATCGCGGAGAGATGGGCCATCAAATCGCCGGTCTCGGCGATGCAACTCTTAAAGAGTGCGGCATTTGCGTCACCGATCGCTCTGAACTCTACCGCCGACGGAGTACCGCCGGCCGGAGGTGTGGCCGATGGAACTGCAGCGGGCGCGCAACGAATTGGGTTACTCTGCCCGATCCCGCGCGGATCGAAGGTCACAACATCGTACTCGCGGCGAAAATCGTCGACGTGCTGGCCGGTGCGGTTCTCGCCGCCGAAGGTGCCGCTGATGCCGACGCCGGGTCCGCCGGGAATGAAGATCAGCACCCCTTTCTTGCTGCTTGGATTGCTCGCGGGCACGCGGGCGATTCGCAGGCTCAACGTTGCGCCCTCCGGCCGCGCCGGGTCGATCGGTACGGCGAGGGTCGCGCACTGCGTCTCCTGCACGTCGGCACAGGGCGCCCAGGTCAACGGCGGCTGCGAAGGCGGTGCCGCCGCCGGCCGATGAGTGGCGCACGCGGCCAAAACACCCAGCAGTATCGGAAGCGTAAGAGCACGTCTCAACATCGTCATCGATATTATCTTCGACTTTATAAAGGTCTTGGCGCAACGACGTGCGCTACGGCGATAATGCCCCGGGTATTGTCGTAAGTAACGATGTGATCGAAGAACGCCTGAATACTCACGTTGGTGAGCGGCGGTCGCCCCTGAATGCTTACAACCTTGATCTCGTCTGCAAACGACTTACCCGCAATGACCGATGTTGCCGCTCGTAAATCACCCGGCGGACCAAAGCCGAGCTGCGTTCCTGGCGTCACGAACCCATCTTGTTGAGGAATAGAATCGGTATCCATGCTGTGGATCCACGGAACGCCGTTTCCAGTATCGAAAGAGATGAGCATGCAGGCGTCGATCGGATGTCCATCGACAAATAGGCAGGTCCGTCCAATCGCGGGGAACGCTAGCAAACCGCAAACAGCTATCAGTAAGAGTCGAAAGGAGGCATGGCTTGCGTCTTGTAAGTACTGCACCCTCCCAGACCGATTCATGTAAAGGAGCATTCGTGAAAGCATTCTTGAAGCTTTTTCCGCTAGTAGCGGCGCTGGCGATTGCCGGCTGTAACGCGGGCGGCTCGCCGAATATGCCAACCGGCACTTCGTTGCAAAGCGGGTCTTCCGCCTCCGCGCACTTTGTGCCTGAGTGGCAAGCCAAGCACGAAGCCCGGCGCGTCTGCAAACCACTTGCCGGAGGCGCGCAATGTCATGTACTACTTGTGACCAAGGGCGTGAATTCAAGCTGTTCGCCGTCCGGCGGAAGCTGCGGCTGGCGGCCCATCGACTTGCAGACTCGGTATAACCTTTCGGGATCCTTGGGCAAGGGATCGGGAACGATCGTCGCGCTCATCGAACTTGGCGACCTACCCAGCGCCGCTACGGATCTAGCGACCTACCGCAGTACGTTCGGATTGGGAACGGCGACATTCGCGAAGTACAATCAGGACGGACAACAATCTAACTATCCTGAGAGCTGCCAAGACTTCGGCTGGTGTCTCGAGACCGACCTCGACATCCAAATGGTCTCTGCCAGCTGTCCCAAATGTACGATCTACTTGATCGAAGGCGGCAACTGCGGCGGCGTCGTCTGCGGTTTGGAGGGCGCCGAAGCGGAGGCCGTTAAGCTCGGTGCAACAATCCTCAGCAACAGCTGGGGATGCAGCAGTTTCAACTACGGCGAGAATTGCGGCGACTCGAACTTCCCTAGCTACTTCAATACGCCCGGCGTCGCCTACGTGGCCTCATCCGGCGACTCCGGATATCCAGAGATCGAGTGGCCGGCGGCGCTTGCGAACGTGCTCGCCGTCGGCGGCACGCAGTTGGCACTCTCCGGGTCGACCTACAGCGAAACCGTCTGGGACGGCGCGGGAGCCGGTTGCGCGACCACCACGCCCAAGCCATCGTGGCAGCACGATCCGGATTGCAGCGGCAAGACGATTTCGGACATCTCCGCCGAAGCCGGCTGTTCCCCCGGCGTCGCTGAGTACGTCACCACCTACGGCGGCTGGACCGACGTGTGCGGGACGAGTGTCGCAGCGCCGCTCACGGCCGGTATCGTCGGGCTCGCCGGCAACGCGAGCAGCCTAACCGGCGGCAAAACCTTCTGGAAGCTGAAAACGAGAAAACACAAGAAGGAGCTGCACGTAATCACATCCGGTAACGATGGCAGCTGCAGCAATTATCTCTGCCAGGCCGGCCTATCAAAGAAAGATGGCGGCTACAAAACGTACAGCGGCCCCGCCGGATGGGGAACTCCAAACGGCATTACGGCGTATTAGTTTCGCCGACACACGAAGCGGAAAGGAAGGCGAGCGCGTCCAGCGCTCGCCTTTCGCTACGAAAATCGTTTCTGGCTCCGGCACGACGCGGCGCGACGTGTCGAGGCTAAGCGGGGCCATTCGTTCGTAAGGGGCATTCCCCGCCCAGCTGGGGGCTGGACGAGCGACGACCACTACAAGGCTAGCATTATTGCAAAACGGATGTGGCCCGAAACGGAGTTCATTAGGGGCATACCTCCTGCCAACGATACCTGCTTTCAACAAGTGAAAGCATGCCCTTGTGACAGGACGTGACGCGCTTCACGCTCCCTTCTTCAATAGGAGACAAGGCTTGCGTCTTGTAAATACTGCACACTCCCAGACCGACTCATATAAAGGAGCATTCGTGAACGCCTTCTTGAAGTTTTTCCGCTAGTAGCGGCGCTGGCAATCGCCGGCTGTAACGCGGGCGGCTCGCCAAATATGCCAACGGGCGGTAGCCCGTCGCAAAGCGGGGCTTCGGCCTCCGCACACTCTGTGCCCGAGTGGCAAGCCAAGCACGAAGCCCGTCGCGTCTGCAAAACGCTTGCCGGAGGCGTGCAATGCCAAGTATTGGTTGTGACGAAGGGTGTGAATTCGAGCTGCTCGCCGTCCAGCGGCAGCTGCGGCTGGCGGCCAATCGACCTGCAGACGCGCTATAACCTTTCGGGATCGTTGGGCAAGGGATCGGGAACGATCGTGGCGCTCATCGAACTTGGCGACTTGTCCAGCGCGGCTACGGATCTAGCGACCTACCGCAGTACGTTCGGATTGGGAACGGCAACGTTCTTCAAGTACAACGAGACCGGACAACAAAGCAACTACCCTGAGAGCTGCCAGAACTTCGGCTGGTGTGTCGAGACCGACCTCGACATCCAAATGGTCTCCGCCAGCTGTCCCAAATGTACGATCTACCTCATCGAAGGCGGCAACTGCGGCGGCGTCGTCTGCGGCTTGGAGAATGCCGAAGCGACGGCCGTAAAGCTTGGCGCTACGATCCTCAGCAATAGCTGGGGATGCAGCAGCCTCAATTACGGCGAGAACTGCGGCGACTCGAACTTCCCGAACTACTTCAGTACGAAGGGTGTCGCGTATTTGGCCTCGTCCGGCGACGACGGATATGGAATAATCTTATGGCCGGCGGCGCTGGCAAGCGTGCTCGCCGTCGGCGGCACGCAGTTGGCACTCTCCGGGTCGACCTACAGCGAAACCGTTTGGGACGGCGCGGGCGCGGGCTGCGCGACCACCACGCCCAAGCCATCGTGGCAGCACGATCCGGATTGCAGCGGCAAGACGATTTCGGACATCTCCGCCGAAGCCGGCTGCTCTCCCGGTGTCGCCGAGTACATCAGCTCCTACGGCGGCTGGACGGACGTCTGCGGGACGAGCGTCGCATCGCCGCTTACGGCCGGTATCGTCGGGCTCGCCGGCAATGGGAGCAGCATAATCGGCGGCAAAACGTTCTGGGACCTTTCGAAGAGAAAACACAAGAAGGAGCTGCACGTAATCACGTCTGGTAACGATGGCAGCTGCAGCAATTATCTCTGCCAGGCGGGCCTATCGAAGAAAGATGGCGGCTACAAAACGTACAGCGGCCCCGCCGGATGGGGAAGTCCAAACGGCATTAAAGCCTATTAATTTCGCCGACACACGAAAGGGACAGAAAGGCGAGTGCGTCCAGCGCTCGCCTTTCGCTTATCGCGGAAACAAAGCGTTAAGGCCTAACTGCTAGCGAGCCGCTGCAGAAGATGAGGCTTTTCTTGCCGTACTCAATCTTTCGCGCCAGGCTTATCCGATCGGGCCGGATGTCGACGAGGTCATCGGGCTACGCTTCACAAAGTAACGGTAATGCTAAAATCCACCGTCTTTATCGCGGCGGCCGTTGCTGCGATTGCTCTGCTCTCCGCGTGCTCGACCAACGCATCGCAGGGGCCCACCTCAGCGCTGCCAGGTTATGTCGCGCTCCCTGACGCCGCGGTTGAGTTCGCCTATGAGGCAAACGAAGGCTCGACAAATGTTTCCGGTTATAAGATCGAGAGCGACGGCGCGCTGACGCCGGTGAAAGGGTCGCCGTTTGGGGCCGGTTCAGCGCCTTCGGGCGTGGCAATCGATCCTACGGGCAAGTTCGCTATTACGTCGAACGCCGGGTCCAATAATTCTTCCGCCTTTACGATCGACGCGACCAGCGGCGCGCTGACGCCGNNGCGCAATACGTGGCAACCGATCCTTCGGGTAAGTTCGACTACGTGCCGAATGCGAGCTCCAATAATGTCTCCGCCTATAAGATCGCAAGCAACGGCGCGCTCACGCCCGTGACGGGATCGCCGTTTAGTGGGGGGACCGAACCCTTTGGGGTGGCCGTCGATCCGACCGCCAAATTCGCCTATGTAAGCAACTATGGCTCGAATAGTGTTTCCGCATACACGGTCAACGCGACTAGTGGCGCGCTGACGCCCGTGAAGGGATCGCCGTTTGCGGCGGGCACCCACGCCTGTAGCGTGATCGTTGATCCGAACGGTAAGTTCATCTACGTACCGAACGTCGGCTCTGCCAATGTCTCCGCTTATACGATCAAGAGCAACGGCGCGTTAACCCCGGTGAAAGGGTCGCCGTTCGCTGCGGGGTCCGGGGCGTGTTATGGGGCAGTCGATCCGTCGGACAAGTTCGTCTATGTGGGCAACAGTGGTGCCAGTTCTATTTCTGGTTATCAGATCGGCAGCAGCGGGGCGCTAACGCCATTGAAGGGATCGCCGTTTCCCGCGGGCGAGACGCCTGCCGTCATCGCCACTTGCCGTGTGGCGTCCGGAAAATGCATTCCACCGCCGTTATAGGTGAAGTCGATAACGCCCGGCGGGCTCGCGCAACGTCTCGATAACGGCGCCACGCCGTTCTTGCTGGACGTACGCGAGCCGGACGAGCTCGTCGACGACGGCTGCATCGCCGGTTCTGTGAATATTCCGATGGGCGAAGTTGAGGATCGACTCGGGGAAATTCCAACCGATCGCGAAATCGTCGTGTACTGTCATCTGGGTGCTCGCAGCGCGTACATCACGAAGAAGCTCAACGCGTTGGGCTACGATCGAGCGGTGAACCTCACCGGCGGGCATGACGCCTGGCGTCGATACTCGATTTCATAGTGAGAACTCTGAAGCGAACGGTGCGCGCGGCCGTTACTTAGAGGTGCCTTTCTCGAGCACGAGCGAAACGTCGTCCGAACGGTGTACTCGTGCCCGACGGTGTCTGAGCGCTTGCGGGCGCTGCGATCGGCGACAATGCTGCGCACGCGATGAAAAGAATGCTTTGAAGTCTTAAGGAGAGACCGCCACTCCGTAGACCGACGTCAGTCCGTTGGTAATTGAATTGACGAGTTGGCCCGAACTGTAATCGTAGACGAGCAGTTTGTTGACCTCAGGATCGGCAACGTAGAGGTGCGCGAACGGCTTGTCGATCGCGAGCCGGAACGGATCCTCCAGTCCTTGGTTGATCGTCTCCGACGGCGTCTGCGAACCCGGTTGGAAAACGTAGATGGCGGCATTGCTGCCCGAGCCCTGATCCGCCGCGATGACGTCGCTGCTTCCGTCGATGGCATCGCCGGCCCCCCACACGATGGGAAGTCCGAGGTCCTTCGGGCTCGTCGATCGGGGTGCGTACTGGTTGACGTCGCCCGGGCCTCCACCGTGGGCGCCCGTATTGTACTCGACGTACAGATTGTTTTTCGAATCGAGTGCAACGCCTTGGGGATACGTGATGTCGATCGTTAGCTTCGGCCGAGTCGATCCTTTCGGGAACTCGACGACCTTTTGGCCGACCAAGTCGGCGACGTAGACCCACCCGTCCTTGCCGACCGTTACGTTCGTCGGGTATGCGAAACCCGTGTATTGCAGCTTCCACGTCGTGCTGCCGCGCGGATACATCGTTACGGTTTGATTTGACGTATTCGTTACGAACAGATTGCCGTGTCTGTCGACGAAGCTTCCCTCCGGGCCGCTGATCCCGTCGGTAATCTCTCCGATCGGACTTTGGTTCGACCCGGCGGCGGAGTAAATCTCAACGGCGTTGCCGGTAAAATCCGATACGTAGATCAGATGCTTCGCTTTCTTCGCCGCGGGTGAAAGCCATCCGCCGGCCCGATGGGATGGCTGTGCGGAACTATGCGCCGGAATCCCGTCCGGCGTCACTTGGCCGCCAGCACAACCCGCACACAGGGCGAGCGACGCAATCCAGAAACCTTTTTGCATGACCGTTTCTCCTTTCGGTGCGCTAGAGCGGCGCGGCTGGGTCGAGGCCAAGGCCGTTGGGACCGTCGATGCCATCGGTGATCGTATCGACTAATGCGCCGCTGCGATAATCGTAGACGTAGACCGCGTTTCCAACTGAATCTCCAACGTAAACCCGGTGCTCTTCTTTATCGAGGCGCACCGGATCCGGGTCGAGCGCATTTTGCGCGAAGGTTCTTGACGGCTTGGTTTTACCTGGAGGGAACACCAGGACGCCGGGCAGCGACTGATCGGCGGTGACAATGTCCCCGGCCTTGTCGAGCGCAATTCCTCCGGGCACCTCGGTGACGATGCCGAGATTCGTTCCCTGTGTGCTTCCGGCGGAGTACTCAAAGATTTCGCCGCTCTTGAAGTCCGGGGCGTACGTTGTGACGTATGCGTTTGCGGATGCATCGAGCGCGACGTCGATGGGATACGTAAGGTCGGTGATTTTCAGACGCGGTGTGTTCGACGCTTGAGGAAAGACCTCAACCGATGGAGGGCTCAAGTTCGTTACGTACACATTTTGCTTTTCATCGATCGCGACGCCGGCGGGAGCGCCAAGGCTGCTCGAATAGGTAAAGCTCGGCGTTAGGCTGCCGGGCGCATACTCCGTTACCGTATTTGCAGTCGTATTAGCGACATAGAGATTTCCTTTGCGATCGACGTTAGCGCCCTCCGGGCCGTCGATGCCGTCCGTGATCTTTCCAATTGGCGCCTGATTATGGCCTTTCGTGCAGTAGATGGCGACGTAGTCGAGCTTGTAACTGGAGACGTAGAGCTTCTGTTTGCAATGTTTCGCCGCAGGCGCGAGCCAGTTGTTGCTTTCACGTTGGACGCCCGCGGGAACCGTTGAGTTGGCCGCGCAAGCGGCGAAGAGCGGAAGCCCGGCCAATGCGGCCGCGAGGCGCAGCAGGGCAAAATGGTAACGCGTCATAGATCGTTGAGGGTTCACTCATCACGCCATCTCCCCCTCGCTCGGCAATCAGCCCGGACTGCTCTAACGCCCGCGATCGAGATCGGAAATGAGGCGTGGCTGCACCGGATTCCAGCCCAGCCACTCTCGCGTCAACGCGCTCGATGCGACCAAGTCGGCCGTAACGAAGTACCCGAGCCAGCCAAAGTGTTCGGCGGCTTCATCTGCACCGATGGAGTTCACCGGTACGTTCACTCGCCGGCCGATTGCCTCCGCAATCTCTCGGAGGGGGACGCCCTCTTCGGCAACCGCGTGATACCGGACGCCGGCCGCGCCTTTTTCGAGGGCCAGTCTATAGAGCTTGGCCGCGTCGAGAACGTGCACTGCGGGCCAACGGTTCGCGCCATCGCCGACGTACGCCGAGAGACCTTTCTCACGAGCCAGAGCTATCATAAATGTGATCAATCCCTGTTTGTTCGGATCGTGCACCTGAGGAAGCCGCACGACCGACGCGTGCGCGCCAAGAGCGAATGCCGATGATGCCGCTTCCTCTGACGCGGCCCGCGGGAAACTCTGGATGGGCGAATCCTCCTCGGTCGCAGGGCGCCCTGGTGCCTGGACGCCCAGCCCCGGTGACGATCAACGGTCGCGCGGATCCGACGAGCGCGGAACTAAGTGCCCCGATGGCCCGGCGATCCGTCGCGCAGTTCGCTTCAAACTGCGAGAAGTCGTGAATGAACGCAAGGTGGATGACTCCGTCGGACTCGGCTGCGCCGGCACGCAGGCTGTCGAGGTCTTCAAGCGAGCCGCGATGCGCTTGCGCCCCCGCGGCGACGAGAGCCTGGGCTGACGCGTCCGAGCGAGCAAGGCCTACGACCTGATGGCCCGCGCCGATGAGTTCGGGGACGACGGCGGAGCCAATGAAACCGGACGCACCGGTAACGAAAACGCGCATTGAGAGACCTCCAAGTGCTAGTGATGTCAGTTACTATCATCAGTACACCAAGGGATGTCAACCACTGACATCATCGGGTATGATTGGCCCATGGGTCGCTGGGAACCGAACGCGCGCGGCCGCCTTGTTGAGGCGGCGCTGGAACTGTATAGCGACCGCGGGTACGACCAGACGACCGTCGCTGAGATCGCCAAGCGGGCGGGGCTCACGGAGCGGACGTTCTTCCGGCACTTTACCGACAAGCGCGAAGTTCTATTCTCGGGCGCCGGCGAGCTCCAGCAGCAGCTCGTACACGCGCTCGACAATGCGCCCGACTCCTTACCTTCCATCGAGGCAATCAGTCTGGCCCTCGAGGCCGTCGCCGGCGGATTTTCAGAACGCCACGAGTTCGCTCGGCGGCGCCAGACGATCATTGCCGAAAACGCGGAGCTTGCCGAACGCGAGCGGATCAAACTCGGGTCACTCGCCTTCGCGCTCGCCGAGGCGTTGCGGCGGCGCGGTGTCAGCGACCCGGCCGCGACTCTCGCGGCCGAGATGGGAATTGCGGTCTTTAGAGTTGCGTTCGAACGCTGGATCAACGAAACGAACGAGCCAGACTTGTCACATATCCTGCGAGTCTCGTTCGACCAGCTGAAAGCCGTGACCGCGGGCAAGTGAGCGCGTTAGGCTTCGGCTGCGCGTTTCGTCGGCAGAACGATGCGCATTCTCGTGCCCATTCCAGGTTGAGCTTCGATTTGCACATCTCGCGCCAGGGACGCAATCAGAAAAAGACCGCGTCCATTTTCGTTCAGTGGGTCCGCGGGCAAGGTTGTCACTAAGCGCGATAATCCGGGGCCGGCGTCAGAAACGATGACGACCGGATACGCGTCGGTCCAGTCGATGTCGACGCTCACTGAGCCCGGTGCATGCTCGACCGTGTTTGCGAGCGCCTCACCGATGATGAGCTCCGTGCCAAACAGCTCGTCTTCGCTTGGCGCGAGCGAACGTATGAAGTGCGTGATCTCGGTGCGCAGCGTATGCGCACTGAGCGGGTTTCTCGAATCGTAACTCCAGGACTTTTGAAGTCCGGCGCTGAGTTGGACCACCAGGAGCACTGTATCGTCGGCGGGTCTCTGGGAACCCATAACGCTGCGTTGGATGAAAACTGCCGGACGATCCACGTGCGGGGCGTCAACTAAACGCATAACGGCCTGCAACACCGCTCGTTCGGTGCGTTCGATATCTCGCTTGAACTCGGTGAGCCCATCGGTGTAGAAAAGAATCGCCACGTCGGGCTCCAAAGCTACTGTGTGCGTTTCCGACGCGATCGGAATGCCGATGCCGAACGGGAAACCCCCGTGTGTCAGCAAGCGCGCGGCGGTACGTGGACTCGCAACGATTGGCGGCGGATGCCCAGCGCTGGCGTAGCGCAGCGTAGAGAGATCCCGGCTCAGGATGGCGACCAAAGCTGTGGCCGGAGCCTCGTGGCGCGACCCTAGCAGGTGGTCGGCCTTGGTCAGGATCTGCGCGGGATCTGCGGTGTCGTGGGCCGCGGCGAAAATGCTTCGCCGAAGGCGCGCGGCGGTAACCGCCGCATCGAGTCCGTGACCGGTCACATCGCCAATCGAAAAAGCAATCCGTCCGTCGGGCAGGTCAAAGGCGTCGTACCAGTCGCCGCCGATGAGCGCTTCGCGCTCCGCCGCGATGTAAAGCGCATCGCACCGAACGTTACCTCGCTGCGGGAGATGGTCGGGAAGGAACGCGGCCTGCAGCATTACCGCCGATCGCTTCGTCTGCGTCAACAGTTCTTGAAGATCGAGACGAGCAGTCCGCCTGTCGGCCGTGATCGCGCCGAGCACCAGCCCCGTTATCGCCAGAACCGACATCCAACTGTCAAGTTGGATGAGTCGTGAATCGAGAGGGCCGGAGGCCCAGGGACCCAAACCGTGCGACGTTGCCCAAATGGCGAGACCGCTGACAACCGCAATTGCTGCAGTCATTTCACGCTGTCGAAAACGTAGGGCCGTCCAAATGATGAACGGGTAGACCGAAAAGCGCAGCGGCAAATGGCTCAGAAACGAAATTGAGCTTGACGCCAGCAATGTCGTGGCGAGAGCGGCAAGTTCGAGCGTGCTACCTTCCGCAGATTCCTTCTGCCTGGCGCCGATCCACGTGAGCAACAGCGGAGTAACGAACAGCACGCCCATCGCGTCGCCCGCCCACCACACCCACCAAACCGAAAAGAAAGCACTCCACGGAACGATTCGAGCCAGCGCGAGCTCGACGACGCCATTGGTCGCGGATACCGTCATTGCAATCGCCGACCCGAACAGCGCGAGGAGAAGAACGTCGCGCACGCGGTCGAGCGCATTCTCGAAACCGCCGAAGCGTCGCAAGAGGAAGTTGCCGAACACTGGCGCGAGCGTATTTCCCGTCGCGATCGCCGCGGCTGTCCAAACGGGCTCGGAGCTGAGCGCGTTACTTACGAAAGCACCGAGCCAAATCCCCGGCCAGACGCGATACCCCCAGAGCAAGAGGGCGGCGAGCGCAATGCCAGTCGGCGGCCATACGGCCGTCACTTGCTTCGTCGCGAACGCCAACGTGAAGCCGAGCTTCGCTGCGGCAACGTAAGCGACTGCGACCAAAAGCGGGACAAAAATTATCCGACCGAGCTTCTTCAATCGCCCCTCCGCGCCACGGAGCTCATGAAGCACCGTGGCGGACCTTCTGGTATCGCGAGGTGCGCGTTGCGTTCCGGTTTATCGCCGATCGCGCTGCGCTCGCGCAATCCGTCAGCGAGCGCGACCTATCTGGCGCGTGAAATGGTGCGACGGGTCAACTTGAAGACGACGCCGCATCCCTGACTGCAGGGTCCGACGCCGCCGCTGACGTCGTGCCGTACAGATTGCCCATCGCATCGCGTGCCAGGCCGCCGTACGGAACCTCGCCGTCATTCCTTCCCCCTGTAAAGCTGTAGAGCACCGATTCGTGTCCTGCGGCGTCAATCTCAAACGCGACGCCGCAGCTATAGCCGCCGTTGCACGTGTCGTCCCCGCCGAACGAAGTCGTACCGTAGAGATTACCTTTCTTGTCGATGATGAGACTCTCCGATGGCACCGCGCCGTCGGGACTCCCGGCGAAGTCGTGCAGCACGGTGAATTTGTTTGATGGTCCCAGTTTGAACATCGTACCGCAGCCCGGATTACCTCCGCGTTTATTGCATTTGAGGTCGCCGTAGTTCTGGGCGGTGCCGTAGAGGTTGCCGGCGCCCTTCCCACTGCCGAAGTTTCCTTGAAACTGGTAGAGCAGTGTTTCAACGCCGCTCTTGTCGACCTTGAATACGGTCCCGCATCCATTTCCACCGTACGAATAGCACGCTGTAGCGTTTCCGCCGCTCGCCGTCGTACCGTAGAGATTTCCGGAATCTAACAGCAGGCCGGCAAAGGGTTGGCTCGCATCCGGCTTGCCGGCAAAACTATAGAGAACGCGTTCCTTGCCGGATGCGTCGCTGGTAAGTGCCGTACCGCAACCGCCGTTGTAGCCGCCGGGGCAACTCGGATCGGCCCCGCCGGCTATCGTCGTGCCATACAGGTTGCCCGCTGCGTCGAAGATCAATCCGGCCTCGGAACTGGCGGCGTCGGGACTACTTTTGAATCGATGGAGCAAGCTTTCCGTGTAACTCGCGGCACGACTCGATCCACGCGTGGCAACACCTCGGTTCAGATTTGGAACCGCCGACAAAGAATCCGGTGTGGGCGCGTTGCCGGAGCAACCCGCTCCAAACAACACCATGAAACTCAGACCCGCAAGGAAGGTATGGCGCACGACTTGCCTCCAGTGTCCTTCGAAGGGCTACCTTACGGCTGTTTCGGCAACCCCAACAGCGGCATCTTCACCGGACCGCCGATGCCGACGAACTCGACGAGCGCGTCGCCGCCGGGATTGGTCTGGACCGGGATGGGAAGCCAGTTGTCGCAGACCCACACGTTGCCCGATGCATCGATCGAGACGCCGGTCAGGCGTTGCAGTAGTTTGCTTGCGAAGCCGCGATGCGGGGAGATTGGAACGCCCGTCTGCGCACATCCTACGTGGCGAACGCCGCACAGCTCCGACAGACGCGGCCGCGCGCCGCTGAAATCCGCGACCCACACGTTATCGTTGCCGTCGACGGCAATGCCCCACGGTAGCTTCACGCCACCGCCGGTAAACGCGCTTCCGGCAAGCGGTGTTCCGCTCGCGTCGAGCGCGCTTACCGTGCTGGCGGTGCTGTTCGACACCCACAGGTTACCGCGACTATCGAAAGCGTCGCCCAGCGGGCGTTTGATGCCGCCGGCCGTGAATGGAGATCCCGGCAACGGGTGCCCGTCTTGGCCGATGGCGACGACGGCGTCATTTCCGAAGCTGGTGATCCACACGTTTTTTCGCGCGTCGATCGCGATCGAGAATGGCCGGTCCACTCCGGTATGCCGCAGGAGTCGCGCTTTGCTCGGATCGGCGTTGGGATACTCGGTGATGGTCGTAGTGCTGTAGCTGGCGATCCAGAGATTGTTATCTTGATCGAAGGTCGTCGCTTGCGGCGCGTCGATCGTGCCCTGCGTGAAGCCGGTGCCCTTCGGCGAAAGCGGATGCCCCGACGGGTCGAACTCGCTCACGCTATTGGCGGCGGGTTTGTGCGTGCAGCCTTTGCCGTAGAAGCCGAAGTTTCCGACCCAGAGGTTGTGATTGGCGTCGAACGTGGTGCCCCATCCCACGCCGTCGACACCGCCGCCGCTAAACGGCGCGCCCGCCGCGTCGTTGCCGACGGGCGTCAGCTCGATCACTTCCTTGCCGCCGCATGTCGGAACGCTGTGATCGGTTTGGAACGTATAGTTGTTGCCCGCCCACGCGTTGCCCGCGGCGTCGAACGCCATGGCGCCGGGCCCGTCGAACTCGTGCCCGTTGCCGACGTACTTCAGCGCCAAGAACCACGCCGCCGGCGGCGCGTCGAGCGCGGGCCCGTAGGTATGCTTGCGCTTCGAGAGCGCAAAAAGCTTTGCGACGTTGCGCGATGGATTCAGTACGATTGCGTGTATTGCCGCGAGCGTCGTTCCCGCCCGGCGCGTCAGGGTAAAGAGTTCCTTGCACTCGCTCGACGACGCTGACGTCGTGCAGAGGCTTAACGCATTCGCGAGTGCGTTGAGCCGCTCGAGGCCATCGCAGTTGGCGGGCTCGGAGCGCCCACCGGTGCATTGCGACGGCGCCGGCCAGAAGGCCGCCGGCGTTCCCGCGGTCGTGGCCAGGTTCGTAAGCGCCAATCGCGCCGCGTTCCCGATGCCGACGTCATTGGTGGCCGCGGCTCCCACACCGGATCCCGACGGATCGGCGAACTGCGCCAGCGCGAACTCGTCGGCGACGGTCGTGAACTCGTTGATCGTCAACGCGCTCGCGTAGTGTCCGTTTCTGCCGGCAATTCCCATCAAGCCGATCGCGGAGTTGGCCGCGTGACCGCCGGTGCTGCCGCCTGTAGCAACCGCGTAGACAACCCCGGAAGACGGTCGCGTGTAGTGTACGCGAAAACTCCCCGCGGAGTCGCTCGTCGCATGGCCGAGCACCGTCGCACCCGAGCGCGGCCCCGTGTCGCCGGCAAGATAGAGCGTAATCTGAGTGCCAGCCACCGGACCCGTGGCGCTGTTAACGCTCCCGGAGAGCGTGGGGGCCGTCGGCGCCAGTGGAAACGGGTTCGTCGAGGCGCCGCACCCCGAGAGTGCAAGCACGGCCGCGATTATAAAGTAGCTATGCGATCGCATGCCGCCAGGTTCGCTGCAGACGGGCGCTTTCTTGTGTATCCCCGTAAACCAGCGGCGCGGGTAACGCAGGCGAAGGCTGTTGGCCGCGCCAAAGGCCGCGGGCGGTGTTTACGATCGAGGACGTTCGAGCGTCGTTCGGCGAGCTAACCTTCCGCCGCGGTTTCGCGTACGCGCAGAGTGGGCGCGTCGTGCAACTCAAAGCGGGATCCGGCGACAAAATCGAGGCTCGGGTGCAAGGGTCGGCGGCGGTTCCCTACGATGTAACGGTCGAGCTGCGACCCGACAAGCGCGGGCATCGGGTCGCGAGTTATTGCGACTGCCCGATTGAATACAACTGTAAACACGGTGCGGCCGCCGGGATCGCCTTCCTCCGGTCGCGCACCAAAAACGAGATCCTTCCGCCGCGCGGTGAGGACGACATCGTCGATGGGGCGGTCTATGGGTGGCTGCGGCAGCTCGAAGCCTATCGTGCACTGCCCGCTGTGTCGCAACACGAAGAGATTCGTTATCTCCTCGATATCGCCGGCAACCCGCCGCAACTGACGCTGACGGCTCGCGCGGTATCGACGCTCAAGAACGGCGAGCGCAGCCTGGGGCGCGCGATCGCGGTCGAAAACCTCAACTATGCCGGCGGCAGCTATGTCATGCCGATCGATCGCACGATCGGGCGGCTCGCGGTGGCCGCGGGCATCACCGGCCAGTATGCCGGGACGGCACGGAATGGGAACGTCTCGCCGCGATTGCTGGCGCTGCTGTTTGAGGCGGTCGTTCAAACCGGGCGCCTGCATTGGCGGTCCCCCAAAGTGTCACCGCTCGCGCGCCGCGATCTCACCGAGCAGCGGATTGTCTGGGACTTGGATGACGGCGGGCGCCAATATCCCGTCGTTGAGGGAAACCCGTCGCTGCGCCTGCTCGCCGCCAATCCAACGTGGTACATCGATCCGGATCGCAGCGAATGTGGCACGATCGACTTCGGGATCGCACCCGAAGCCGTCGCGCTGGTCGTCGAGGCACCCCCGCTGACGCCTCGCAATGCGCGCCATGTGCAGGCGGCATGGGCGCGCGTGTTCGGCGCAAACGGCATCCCCGCTCCCCTGCCGGACGTGGAAACGACCGTGATCGAGCGCGATCCGATTCCGGTGCTGCGGTTGCGCGGACTCTTGGAAACGCCGCTCGCCGCAATCGCCGAGCTGACCTTTGCGTACGGCGCGCACTCCGTCCACTTCTCGGCCGACGAGCCGCGCGAATTCCAATCATCGGTGGAGGCGGACGGCGTCAGCCTCTGGCCGCGCCGTTACGAGTTCGAAGCCGCAGCACGCGCGGCACTCGATAGCCATGGGTTACACCTCGTGACGTGGCCGGAGATCCAATACATCCAACACCGCAACTCCACGTTACGCTTTCCGGGAACGGGGGAGAAGCGCTGGGTGCAGTTCCTCGACGGCGTGGTGCCGGCGCTGCGCGCGAGCGGGTGGCGCGTCGAGATCGACTCCTCATTTCCGTACGAGCTGCTCGAAACGGACGAATGGGACGCGCAGATCGAGCCAAGCGTAAACAATTGGTTCGAGTTCGATCTCGGCATCAACGTCGGCGGCGAACGCGTATCGTTACTGCCGATCGTCATCGGTGCGTTGCGCGAGCTTGGCATTCGCTCGCACGACGAGCTGGCGCAACTTGGCGACGGCGCGACCGTCTACGGCCGCGTGCGCGAAGGCGCGTTTGTCGCATTGCCGGCCCAGCGCATCGCGCCGCTCCTGGCGACGCTCGTCGAACTCTTCGACGCACCGCTCACGCGCGAGGGACGCCTCGCGCTCACGCCCGCGCACCTCGCGTCGATCGCGCAGCTCGAACGCTCGACGCCGATACGCTGGGCCGCGGCCGCGCAGCTGCGCGATTTGGTTCGCTCGCTCGCCGACGAGGACGCGCTCGCGCCGTCCGAGCTGCCGGCAACCTTCAATGGCGTGCTGCGGCAGTATCAGGAGCGCGGCGTCGCCTGGCTGCAACTGCTCGCGCGCAACGGTTTCGGCGGCGTGCTTGCCGACGACATGGGCTTAGGCAAGACGGTCGAGCTGCTCGCGCACGTCGCGATCGAAAAAGCGGCACGACGCCTCAAGCGCCCGGTGCTGATCGTCTCGCCGACGAGCGTTTCGCCGAACTGGCGCGCCGAGATCGCGCGCTTCGTTCCGCGTTTGCGCGTGCTCGCGCTCACCGGTGCCGACCGTTCCGAACGTTTCGCGCAGATCGCGCGCCACGATGTCGTGCTGACGACCTACGCGCTGCTGCAGCGCGACATAGAGACGCTCGCCGCACAGGAGTGGCAGATGGCCGTGCTCGACGAAGCACAAGCGATCAAGAATCCGCGCTCCAAGGGCGCGCAGGCCGCGGGGCGGCTGCGCGCGGTGCAGCGGCTCGCGCTCACCGGAACGCCGATGGAGAACCATCTCGAGGAGCTCTGGTCGGTCTTTAACTTCGCCGTTCCCGGATTGCTCGGCGAGCGCACGGCCTTCGGGCGCGCCTTCAGAACGCCGATCGAGAAGCGCGGTGACACGGAGCGTCGCCGCGTGCTGTCGTCGCGCCTGCGCCCGTTTCTCTTGCGTAGAACAAAGGAACGAGTCGCGCTCGACCTTCCCGAGAAGAGCGAGATCGTCACGCGCATCGAGCTCGACGGCGCACAGCGCGATCTTTACGAGACGATCCGTATCGCCATGCACGAGCGCGTGCGCGACGCGCTGCGGCAGCGCGGTTTGGCGCGCAGCCACATCGTCGTGCTCGACGCGCTACTCAAGCTGCGTCAGGTGTGCTGCGATCCGCGGCTGCTCAAAGTGTCGGCGGCGCGCGGCGTTCGCAGATCGGCCAAACTCGAGGCGTTGCTAGAGATGGTTCCCGAGCTGATCGACGAGGGACGGCGGATTCTGCTCTTCTCGCAGTTCACCTCGATGCTCGATCTCATCAAGCCCGAGCTTCGCGAACGTGAGATCGCGTTCGTGGAGCTGCGCGGTGAGACGAGGGACCGCGTTACGCCCGTGCAGCGTTTTCAGGCGGGCGAGGTGCCGCTCTTTCTCATCAGCTTAAAAGCCGGAGGCACCGGATTGAATCTCACTGCGGCCGATACCGTGATTCACTACGACCCGTGGTGGAATCCGGCGGTCGAGCGCCAGGCTACGGACCGCGCGCACCGCATTGGTCAGCACAAGCCCGTCTTCGTGTACAAGCTCATCGCCGCCGGGACGGTGGAGGAGCGCATCGTCGAGATGCAAGAGCGAAAGGCCGAGTTAGCCGCCGGGTTGTTCGATGAGTCCGCGTCGCTGCAGCTCGATGCCGCCGAGATTGACCGGCTGTTTTCGCCGCTCTCGGCGCCGGGCTGACGGCCCTTCTATGCCGCTAAGGTTCCCGCTGCCCGGAGCGCGAATCGTGGTGCAGCGATGGAGCGCATAACCGAAGCCGGCGCCGTTTTTGAAACCGATCACCGCGGGCTCAGCGCGATGGAGCACCACCGGCACGGCTCGTCGTTCGTCACGCTCGTCTTAGGCGGCGCGTACGTCGAGGTGTGCGATATGGTTCCCGCGCTCTGCCGCAACGGCAGCATCGTCGTTCACGACGCCGCCGAGGAACATGCGGACCGGTTCGCCAGCGACACGCGTTGTCTCAACGTCGAGTTGCCGCACGGCTCTCGGGCGGCAAGCCTGCGTGGTGGGAGCGTCGCGCTGGATCTCGCTCCGGTGCAAAACGCGGTGGGCGATGTCGTGCGATCGTTCTACGGTGACGGCCGCGAGCTTGGCGCGGCAGTGGTGAGACTGCACGATGCGCTGCGCCGGTCCACCGAGGCTGCGCCGGAGCGTCCGTCCTGGCTGCGAAGCGTGATCGACGGCTTTCCTTGGGACGAGGGCGTTCCGCTGCGCGAGGCCGCCGCGATCGCGGGCCTGCACGAGACGCATTTCAGCCGTGCGTTCCGACGTCACGTCGGCATGACCGCAAACGCGTATCGCACGCGCGCCCGTATACGGCTGGCGTCGAAGATGCTGCTGACGACGACGGCACCCATTTCGCGGATCGCGTTGAACGCGGGGTTCAGCGACCAGAGCCATCTCACGCGCGCGTTTAGCCGGAGCCTCGGGCTCTCGCCGGCCAGATACCGCCGAACCTTCGCACGCTAAGAATCTTCAAGACGGCGCCTCGCCCAGCGTGTATGCTCGCGGCATGATCGCCCTTATCGCCTCCGTTTCGCTTGCATGCAACGCTGTCGCGCTGTTCGCGCAGGTCGCCGCGGCCACCGGCGGCGCCGCCTGGAATCGCGTCGGCGAGATTACCGCCTCGGGGACGCTGGTCAGCTCGGGATTGCGGGGCACCGCCGAGCTGCGCGACGACATCCGCTACGGACGCTACGTGCGCTGGTCGACGCTTCCGGTCAAGGGTAGCGAGGCCGAGGTGTACGACGGGCAGCGCCTCTGGTCGCGCGACATCTCGGCCGGTGTGCATCCGTACGACTCATGGTACCCTCGGGTAAGGGCCGTTACGGAAGCGTTTCTCACGCGGCGCGGCTACCTCAATACGCGCTCCGGCGCCGCGATGACGTGCGTTGGATTCACGGGGAGCGGCGCCGATCGCGCCGAGATGGTGCGCGTCGCGCCGCGCGGCGGCATTCCCGCCGTCGTGGCAGTTGGTACACGCAGCCATCTGATTAATTCCGTTGCGATTCGCACGCCGATCACCACCGACGTGACGACGTTTGGCGATTATCGTCAGGTCGGCGGGATCGTGCTGCCATTTTCGATCTCCACCGCGAGCCTTTTCGAGCCGGCAAACGGCGACCGCGTCGAGGTGACGCGCTACACTGTGTCGCCTCACGTTCGTGCGGCCGATTTCGTAAGGCCGCGCATGGAGGAGAACACGCGGATGCTAGCCGGCGCGAACGCGACGACCGTGCCGATCGCGCTCGAAGGGAATCAGCTCTTCGTGTGGGCTTCGATCAACGGCAGCGCGCCGATGCCGTTCATTCTCGATTCGGGCGGTCACGCGATCCTCGATGGTGTGGCGGCGAAGACGCTCGGGTTGCGCGGAACGGGCGGAGGAGTGAGCGGCGGTGCGGGGGCGGGGACGATCGCGCTGCAGTACACGCGCGTCGCGAGCGTTCGCACCGGCAATGCGGAGCTGCTCGATCAGCCCTTCCTCGTGATTCCGTATCCGTATTCGTTCTACGAGCGCGGCCGCAAGGTGCCGCTCGCGGGCATCCTCGGGCTGGAATGGTTCGAACGCTACGCGACCCGGATCGATTACGCTCGCAAGAGCTTGACGCTCACACCGCTTACGAGCTTCGCCTACCGCGGACGGGGAACGGCCGTGCCGATTCGGTTTCAAGAGGACATGCCACTCGCGCACGCCGCAGCGGACGGCAGCGTCGGCGACTTCGGCGTCGACACGGGAAACGCGGGGATCCTGATTCTCTACGGTGATTTTCTGCGGCGAACGGAACTGCTGGGCAAATACGGCCAGGGTTATACCGCGCACGGCGGGGGAACCGGCGGCTCAAATACGGGTCAGTTGGAAACGCTCGCACGCTTCGACATCGGGGGACATGAGATCCCAAGGCTTCTCGCCGATTTCACGCAGATGAAGACCGGCGCGTTCTCATCGTGGACCGAGGCGGGCGATTTAGGACTTTCGGTGTTGTCGCGTTTTACCTCGACGTTCGACTACGCCAACCAAACGCTCTACCTCGAGCCGCTGGCGCACCCGCTGATCATCCCGCGGAACCGCTCCGGGATTGGCTTCACGAAAAACGGACCCGACGCCATCGACGTCGTAGCCGTTCGCCCAAACTCCGCGGCGTCGGCGCTAGGCATCGTGGCCGGCGATCAGATTCTCGCCGTCAACAGCACCGGCGCGCGCGATCTCTCCGCCGCAGATTTCGTCGCGATCGTCACCGGAAGAGCCGGAACGGTGTTACGGCTGACCGTGCGCCACGGCACGACGACGCGCGAGCTGGAGCTGGTGTTGCGGTAGGGCAACGTGACGCTCGCGCTCAACGTTCCCGACCAGCTCGTCACCGGCGTCGCGCTGCTGCTAAATCGTTACGTTCCGTTAGCGCTCGTCGTGTCGGCGGCATTACTCTACAACATCCTCGCCTTTCACATCACGATGTTCCCGGCGGGCATCGTTCCCGGTCTCATTCTGACGGTCTGCTGGGTCGTGCTTGCGCTGTCGATGCACGAACGGTTGGCGCCGCTGCTAGGCGGCTAGGGATCTGACCGAACCCGGAGAACCCTGACCAAGCCATGGCACGGTCGCTTGTTGTTTCGTGGATCGCTGCCGTCGTCCTCGCGACGGCCGGCCTTCCGGTGCGTGCCGACGCGCCCCCGCAGGACGCTGCGTCAGCCGCCTTGCTGGCAAAACACCATGCCTATGTGGGCTGGCAGTTTGGCGACGGTACGTTCGAGAGCATGCGCATCACCGGAAACGTCACGGATGGAAAAGGCGAAAAAGCAGATACCTTCGTCATGCTCTCGAGCGGTCTGCTCTATCACAACACCTACACGCTCTTGCGGCGCGCGAACGCGACGACGCACGTCGGCTACACTGGAAAACTCTTTTGGCTGGCCGACTCCAATGGCTTTCCCACTCCGATCTATAGCGACTACGCGAAGTATCTCGCCTCGTTCAACGTGCTGCAGCAGGAAGGCACCACGGAACTCCCGGCGCGATTCATAGAAAATAAGACCGTCGATGGAAAGACGCTCGGCGTCGTACGGGTTACACTCACCAACGGCGATCCGATCGATTGCTACGTCGATCCGCAAACCGGAGCATACGTTGAGGCTACGATCGACCCCGGGGGCGCCTACGAGACGACGCTGCACATTTTGTCCTATAGCGATGTGGTGCCGGGAAAGAAGATGATGGCTTCGTATCGGTTCGGCGACAGCAAAATAACCCGTACGTATGAGAAGTTCGAGCCCAACATCGCGGTATCGAGCGAAGATCTGCACCCACCGTCGCCCTCGGCGACGTGGACGTTTGGAAACCAGGATCCGTTCCCCATCACGGTGACCCACGACCGCATTTTGATCGATGTGACGATCAACGGTGTCAAAGGGCGCTTCATCCTGGATACCGGGGCCGATTCGATCGTCCTCGACGATCGGTTCGCCGACCGCGCGGGAGTGCCGGTTCTAAAATCCCAGATCGAAGGCGAGACGTTCTCTGGCGTCGTGAAGGCGCGCGTGCGGCGTATCGACAGCATTCAATTCGGCCAGGCGACCCTCCACAACGCTCTCGTCTTTTCCCAAGACTTCCGCGACCGCGATTATCGAGGCATCGACCGCAGCGGCTACGACGGACTCATCGGCTACGATTTTTTTGCGGGAGCGGTCGTCAAACTCGACATCTACGACGCCAAGATGTCGGTGCTGGATTCCTCGACGGATCTTTCGGCGGAGCGCGGGTTGCCGATATTCGTCGATCTTTCGGAAGAAATCCCCGCGATTCCGATGACGCTCAATAAATCCATCGCGGTCAACGCCATGCTCGACACGGGGAACCCCGGTATCGTTTTTGTGCCCTACGATCTCGCTAAGAAACATCACCTGCCGGTGGCGACGCGTGGATGCGGCGCGATCGAGAGCCTAACGATCGGCCCGATCACGTATGCGGGTCAAGCGGCCTGCTTGGGCGGCCTTTTTGATAACTACATGCTGCTTGGCTTGGATTTCTTGAAGCACTTCGATTACGTCTTCGACTATCCGCACGGGCGCATGTTTATGACGCCGAACAAAAACTGACAGGCGAATGCGTTAGTCCATCAACTTTTGATTGAAATACGTCATCTCCAGCGCGCTGGTGAACGCGCGTTCGCGCAGATTGGCGCCCGACCCGTGTCCGCCTTCGGTTACTTCATAGAACAGATATGGAACGTGCATTGCCGCCAGCTTCGCAGCGGGCTTGCGCGCGTGCTGCGGCCCCACGCGATCGTCCTTGGTCGTCGTCCAAATGAGGGCCTCGGGATATTTCACGCCAGGCTTCAAGTTGTTGTACGGAGAGATCGAAGCCAAGAACGCCCGTTGTTCGGGGTTTGAAACGCTCCCGTACTCGCCCGTCCACGATGCGTGGCGTTGCGCATCGGGCGAGTAATCATTGGCCGCTTGGCGATGCAAACACCGCCGGAGAGACCGCAGCGTTTGGCCGATAGTTCGTGAACGTCAGCGTTCCATCGACGCGGTAGTCGGGGAATCGCGCCGAAATCGTCGCGGTGGCGGGCAACCGATAGCTCCCGACGTTCATGTAGGTCTGGCCGAACGTGAGAGATCCTCCGTTCGTGTAATTCCACTGCGCTTGGCTAAGAAGAGCCGACGCGTCGCTGATGGAGATCACAACGTTCTTGACGCGGCCGCCGGTCTTTTTCGGAACGAGGGAGTAGGTCGATACCGTTCCGTTGTCGGTGAGGGGGGTGATGACGTACTGTTGCGTCGCCTGCTCGTAGGTTGGCGTCGTGGACGCAAGATCTTTGAAACGGCTGAGTGCACCGGGCACGCCTTGGAACTCGATCTTCCGATTCGGACGCAGGTAGTATACGGTGCCGCTGAAGATCTCGTGAATCGGTACGATGGCGTGAAGGAGCGCCGACAACTGGGCCGATGCGGTATATGAGTTGAGCGTCGGATTGGGATTCGTCGCGCGGGCGAGCAAACGTAACGATGGGGCCGCCGCATTCGAGGGCGGGCTCGCGGCCCCAATCGTGGATGCGACGACCGTCACCACCACCCAAACGCGCAACGCATGCGCTGCCGAAGTCTTCACTAGGGTTCCTGGCCGGTGCCGTTGCAGCGCGGGCAGCTGGCCTCTCCCGTGCCGTTGCACATAAAGCAGGTCTTCTGGCCTCCTTGACCGTCGTCGATTTGTCCCGTTCCGCTGCATTTCGGGCATTCCACTTTTCCGGATCCGCTACATCTAGAACAAGCTGCCATTGCTGAACGTTCCTTTCGTCTTCGTTGAGTGCGTGAAATAGATTCTGAGTGAAGCCGAAGCGTGGGCTCGATTGACTTATGCTCCGCGCACGCATACTCTTGGGGTCCGAGCGTTCGCTGCCGGCCGTGCCTGTCGCACGGCAAAGGAGCCATTACAATGAACGAAGGGACCCAAGACCCCGCGCAGCTCGAACAGATCTGGCTGTCCAATCTAGAAGCGCAGTATCAACTCGTGAACAAGAACTTGCAGGCATACTTGGCCTCTCCTCCATTGCACAGCTCTGGGGAGCTTGCATCGTGGGTTTCATATATGTCCGCCGTCGAGAGCTACTTCGCGCAGTACAAGACGATGGCGCTCTACCTTAAAGGGTTGGGCTTCGACCAGTTGTTCGATCGGGTCGAACCCGTGCTCGCCGAAGTGCATCGGGCGGCCGTAGCGTATACGCAAATGTACAAGAACGCGCTCGATTCGGAGGGCAAGATGCGGGCGATCGGTCAAGAGACCGCTCAAACCTGGTTCGACACGATGCAGCGCATGATGAAAACCCAACAGGCAGCCCTCGACGCTGCAAACTCGCAGTGGGAGGCAACGTTTAGGGGCAAGCCCTAGCCGTCAGTGAACCTTGGGTTGCCGGCGGATTAGATTCGAAACATCTGCACGAAACGGTCGAGCAGTTTCGGATTGCCGGTGACGCGCACGAGCCGTTTTTTGAGCGCTTCGGCTGGGGAAATCTCGCGAGCGAGCAGCGCGCGCAACCCCGGCCCCGTCTCGATGACGAGATCGGGTTTGGGTGCGTTTCCGCGCCCGACCGCGATCGAGCCGTCGGCAATCCGCGCGTGGACTTCTATTTCGCCAAGACGCAAGAGGTAGGTAAGCCTTGCCTTTCCAGCGGCTTCCGGGCGGAACGTCGTGCGCAGCGCCGTCGCGATCGAGTCCTCGGTGATTCTCTCACCGGGCCGCGCTTCGCCCAAGTGCTGCGCGCCCCATCGGCCAAGCGCAAGCACGACGTTTTCGAGCGCGGCCCCGGACTCGGTGAGTTCGTAGGCTACTCCTTTGCTCGGTCGCGCAAGCACACGGCGCGCAATGAGCCCGCTGTCCTCCAGCTCGTTCAGGCGCGTGGTAAGGATGTTGGTCGGGATGCCCGGCAGGCCGCGCTGGATATCGCTGAAGCGCTTCGGGCCGATCAATAGGTCGCGGACGATGAGCAGCGCCCACCGCTCGCCGATCAGCTCCAGCGCGCGCGCGAATCCGCAGTACTGCCCGTACGTTCGTTTTACGGTGGCCACCCCCAGAAAATAGCAAGGATAGATTCTTTTGTCAACGCTACTTGCATTGTACAAGTTAGTTTGCTACCATGGGCCTCGCAAACGACGCAAGGAGGTCCCCGATGCCCAGCATTACCCCGTTCCTCTGGTTCACCGGACAGGCAGAAGAAGCGGCCGATTTCTACGTCTCCATCTTCAAGAACTCGAAAATTACCGACGTGAAACGCTACGGTGAGGCCGGCCCCGGGCCGGAGGGTTCGGTGATGACGCTCGAGTTCGAGCTCGACGGTCAGGAGTTCATGGCGATTAATGCGCCGTCGAGCGATCCCCAAGTGCGCAGCGACGAGTTCGCGCAAGGCAAGATCGCGCTCTTCGTGAGCTGCAAAACGCAAGCCGAGCTCGACGAGCTCTGGGACCAGCTCTCCGAAGGCGGCAAGCAGTTGCCGTGCGGATGGATTGCCGACCGCTATGGCTTCGCGTGGAATCTCGTGCCCGAAGGCTTACTCGACGTCCTCGGCGGCGATGATGAAGAGCGCTCGCAACGCGCCATGCGCGCGATGTTCCAAATGCGTAAACTCGACATCGACGAGCTTCGTCGAGTCTACAACGCTTAAGGAAGGATTTGACAATGAAACATCCAGTGGTGCACTTCGAGATCATGGGACACGACGCGCCAGCGTTGCGCAGCTTTTATGCCGACGTCTTCGGCTGGAACGTCGCTGCGCCGGTCCCCGACTACGACATGCAGTATAGCCTCGTCGAGCCGGTTCCCGGACTCCAGCGCGGCATTTACGGCGGCATCGGCAAAGCGCCCGACGGCTATGATGGCCACGTAACGTTCTACGTCGCCGTCGACGACATGGACGCAGCCTTCGAAAAGATCGAAACCCGCGGCGGCTCTCGAATGATGGGCCCGGATAAAGTCCCCAACGGCCCCGTCATCGGACTCTTCCGCGACCCCGAGGGGCATACGATCGGCTTGGTCGATCCCGGCGACGACATGCCCGGCGCTCCGATGGAGCTAACGCCGTTCGTATACTTCTACGGCCGCTGTGCAGAAGCACTCGAATTCTACAAGAAAGCGCTCGACGGCAACTACGAGATCGTCATGCAAGACGAGAACAAGATACAGTACGCGACATTCACGGCCCTCGGCATTTCATTCAAAGCCTCCGACGGCGCGTCAACGCGCGCGATCGATCCTCGTGAAGGCAACGTTACGCTGGCCCTCAACGTTCTCGACGCGACGCGCGCGCGGGAGATCTTCGGCGCGCTCTCCGACGGCGGCGAAGTCGTCACCGCTTTCGGCGAAGCGCAGTGGGGCGGCAAGTTCGGGGCGCTGAACGACCGCTTCGGCAACGAGTGGCACGTCACGGCGCCGTAAGCCTCTCGTTCGCGCCCAAAAGGAGCAGCCACAGCATAATAGCAACCTCGCCGAACTGCAGCGGTAGCGAGATATTGTTTACCACCGACGCATATTGTGGAAGTAGGATGCCGGTAACGTTCTGCGCCAGATACGCGAAGCAGTTCAACATCAGCCACACGCCGAGTAGGCGCGGAAGAAAGCGCGATTTGTACACGAGCATTCCGAAGGGCAGCAGCCAGAGCCCCCAAAAGACCTCGTTGACGACCTCTCCGTAGTGATGCAAACGCAGGAAGAGCATGACCATTGCTTCTCGTTGAGGTTCGGCGAATGCCGACAAGAAATCGGCGCCGCGTGCGAAGAGCAGGGCACCGACGTCGTTAAGCGAGTTGACGAAGAAAATTGGCACGTCCATCAGGCCGAGAACGAGCATGACGATGGCGAGACTTCTGTTGACGACGGCGAGCAAGCGGTAGAGCGCGAGTACGAGGAAGATTTCCAGCGTCGCACCCCAGATCTCCAGGAAAATGTTGGTGCGAAAGAGCGCTTCGTGCGAAGCGATGTTGTGCGCCGTCGCCGCGGCGTCTCCCGGTACGTAGATGAGGCCCGGGACGTACATCAAACTGAAGGCGCCGACGATCGTCACCGCGAGATACAGAAGTCCGGCGACTCGCGCCTTCCCGCTCAACGAACTCATGTGTTTCTCCTTACGGCAGTTTCGCGAGGCGGCCGCCGTCGACGAGCAGTGTAGCGCCGGTAATGAACCGCGCGTCGTCCGAGGCAAGAAAGCAGATCGCCGCGGCCAGGTCTTCGGGTTTGCCGATCGGACCTTCCAGTTTCTCGACCCCGCTCTTCACGTTGGGGTTGTTCCAAAGCATCGGCGTATCGACCGACCCGGGAGCGACGGCGTTCACACGAATGTTGCGAGACTGCATTTCCAGTGCGAAGCCGCGCGTGAACGCTTCGATCGCGCCTTTGGAAGACGCATACGCAACGACGTTGGGCGACGTCGCGTACGCGTGTACCGAGCTGACGTTGACGAATGCCGAGCCCGGCCCCATGTGCGCCATGCCGTATTTTGAAAAGAAGAAGACCGATCCGAGGTTGGTCGCGAGCGTGGCAAAGAAATCCGCATCGGCAATGTCGGCGATCGGCCCAAACTTCATCATCGCCGCGTCGTTGACGATTACGTCGATCTTGCCGTAGCTCGCGACCGCCCGTGCGACGACGGCTTGCACCGCGGCCGAGTTGCCGACGTCGGCCTGCGCAGCAATCGCCGCTCCGCCCGCAGCCGCGATGGCGTTAACGGTGGCCTGGGCCGACGCGAGATCGAGATCGGCGACCACGAGGCGCCCGCTTTCGCTTGCCATCTGCATGCAGGTCGCTTTTCCGATGCCCGAACCGCCGCCGGTGACGATGCAGATCTTATTTGCAAATCGCATAGCCGTCGCATTCGCGCCCGCCGAGAGGGACGCCCGCGCTTCGGCAGAGACCAAGGGATGCGGCCGCCTCGGCACGCATCTGGCGGGCGTGGCGAGCAGCCTTCGATTCGGTGTCGCAACCGCCGACCATCAATGCGAGGCTTACGACGGGCACGACGACATTCGCGACGTCTGGGAGCGTGTGCGCGGTCTCATTCCGCGCGGCAAAGCCACCGACTTCTGGAACCGCTATTGCGAAGACATCGAACTCGCTCGCGGCTTGGGCTGCACGGTCTTTCGTCTCTCGCTGTCCTGGGCTCGGCTCGAGCCCGAGCCGGGCGTGTGGAACGATGAGGCGTTTGCCCACTATCGCGAGGTCTTACAAGGGTTGCGCGACGCCGGAATGTCGGCGGTCGTCACGCTCGTCCACAACACGTGGCCGCTCCACGTTCAGGCCGCGGGGGCCGGCGCGGGACTGCTCGATAAAGGCTTTCCGGATCGTCTCGCCCGCTTCGCGCAAGAAGTCGCGCAGCGCCTCGGCGATCTCATCGCCGACTACGTCACCATCAACGAGCCAAACCAGCTCGTCTACGGCTGGATCAAAGGTTTTTGGATGCGGGCCTATGCGATGCCGCCCGGCCAGCCGCCATACGAGAGCGGCGACGCGCAAATGGACGACGTCCTCACGCTTATCCCGAATCTCTTTCGCGCACACGCCAAGGTCCGCGCGGTGATTCGGCGGATCCGGCCGAGCGCGCGCGTCGGCACGAATCCGCTGGTCTTAGGGCTGCCGCGATGGCTGCAGCGCTGGATCGACCGCGCCGCCACGCACCTCAAGTCGCCGGAAGATGCGAAGCGCCAGGCAGCACGCATCGCGCAATCGGCAATCGTCGAAGGCGGCCGCGTCGATTGCTCGATCGCGCAGCTCACGATGACGCTGGAACGCCTGCAGCACACCTTCTTTTCCGAGCCTTATTACGGTACGCATCTTGCGGTGTTGCATCGCAGCGCGTTGCGGCTGCCACAACCGGCGCAAGAATGGCGTGGGAACGTCGCAGTGGTCGCCGATACGCTTCCGGCGCGAATCGTCGCCGGCTGGTTCCCAGCGGCGACGATTCGCTATCTGCCCGCGATGGCCGAAGCCGTCGAAGCGCTGCGGCGCGGCGATGCCGATGCGGTCTTCGACGACGACGTGACGCTGCAGGAGTATGCGGGCGACTCGTTTGGACTCACCCCGCTTCCGAACTCCGAGCAGTACTTTGCGGTAGCGATGGCGCTCGGCAGTCGCACGTTGCTCAACATCGTCGATCGCGCCATCCGCGACCTGCGTCGCGAACATCCCGACATGCCGAACGCCTTCAATCGCAAGACGGTCGCGCATATCGGACGCGAGGAAGAAGCTCAGGCAGCCGTGCCGAAGATGGACCGCTCGGTCGAACGCATCCGCCGGCGCGGCAAGTTGCGCGTCGGCATTCACCCCGGCGTGCGTGGTTTGTGTACGCTTCGCCCGAGCATTTCGAAGGGTCAGGGTGACACGGGAGCGCCCCAGTATGAAGGGCTCGAGCCCGAACTCGGCCGCCGCATCGCGCAACTCATTTTCGGCGATCCCGGCCGCATTGAGTTCGTGGCGATGCACGGCGAGCAGCGTTTGGATGCGACGCGATCGTGGGTGCATGCGTTCTTCGCGCTGCGTAAGAGCATCGCGATCTTCTCAACGCTGCTCGGCACGAACTGGTGGAATCTCGGCATGGCGGGCAAGCTGCCCGAGTTTCTTTGCCCGCGCGAATGCGTCGGTACGCTGGACTTCGTCGGCCTCGACTACTACTGGGGCGTGCCGTCGTTCTGGCCCGGCGAGCTGCATCGGCTCAGCGCCGCCGCGGATTTTCAGTATGCGAGCGCCCCCGTCTGGCCGAACGCAATCAACATGATTCTGAGTGAGGCCGCGCGCGACTTTCCCGGGAAGCCCATCATCGTGATCGAGAACGGCTGCGTCGTTCGCGTGCCCGGATTCACACGCACCGACTACTTGAAGGCGCACGTTGCGCAGGTGCGCAAAGCGGTCGAGCGCGGCGCGCCGGTTGAAGCCTACCTGTGCTGGAGCATTACCTCGAACCGCGAATGGGGCCTGACGTTCGACGACGGCAGCGATTTCGGTCTCTATCACGTCGATCTCGATACCGACCCCGCGCTAACGCGAAAGCCTACCGACTCGAGCCGGACCTACGCCAGCCTGATTGCGGATTCCTAAGTTCAAAGACCGTTCCGCCGCTTGCCGACGCAGTTCCGCCGTATGAGGTAGTTCCATATAGGGCGCCGCGCTTACCGGTGAGGATGCCTCCGATAGGATACTCGCCGCCGGCCAAGTTATCGAACCGCTGGAGAATATGTTCGACCCATCCCGACGCAGACGGCCGGACGTCGAAGAGCACTCCGGCATTGTAGGCGCGCCCTCCGTACTCCGTTGTGCCGTAGAGCGTTGTGCCGTGTCGCAGCGCGAGGCCCGCGAGCGGATAACTTCCATCGTTGCCGCCCGCGAAACTATGAAGGGTCGTCTCGGTGAATCCCGATCCGCCGCCCGTCAGGCTAAAGACCGTTCCCTGATTCTGCTCACCTCCGTATTGTGTCGATCCGCAGAAACGGTGTCCCTCGGCGACGAGGCCGCCGAACGGGTTTGCTCCGTCGCTGCGCATCCCGGTGAACGTGTGGATTAGGCCGAACGTATAATCGGCGTTCCGCGGCGCGAGTTTGTATACCGATCCGCAGCCGGGGTTGATGGGAGCGCCGCCGCAAGAAGGATTGCCGCCGCCGGTCGCAGCCGTGCCGTAGAGAATCCCCTCGACGAAAATGGGAGCGGAGCCTGGAGTAGCGCCGTCGGTACCGCTTTGGAACCGGTATAAGATGCGTTCTCTGTAGTTCGCTCCCAACGGTTTCAGCTCGAAAACGGTACCGCAGCCGACAAAGCCGCCGGATGCGTTCTGGCCGCATGCAGAGGCACCACCCCCGAGCAGCGTCGTGCCGAAGAGCGTGCCGTTCGCCTCCATCGTAAGGCCGCCGAACGGCGAAGTTCCATCTCTGTCGCCCTTGAAGCGATGCAGAATCGTTTCGACGTACTTCGACCCCGACGGACTCAGCTTGAACGCGGTGCCGTCGCCGGCTCCGTTTCCACGGTACTCCGTTGTGCCGTAAAGCGCGCCACGGGCATCGGCGACGACGCCGGCGGCGGGACCGGCTCCGTCTTTTGCGCTGGGTCCCTGGAAAGTGTAAAGAATGCTTTCGACGTACGCACCGCCGGATGGCGTCAGCTTGAAGACGGTTCCGCAGCCACGGAAGCAACTTCCGTTTCCGCCGAACTCTGTGGTGCCGTAGAGTGCGCCGCTGCCGTCCATCGTCAAGGTTCCCAGCGGATCGGCGCCGTCGCTACCGGCCTGAAATGAGTAGAGTACCCGCTCGCGCGTTTGGGCGTGAGCTGCGGGGGCGGTTGCCGTGGGAGAGAACGTGCCCTCTTTGCTGCAAGCTGCGACGGCGAACGCAACAACGCTCGCCGCCACGTTTCTATAGAATGCCCTCACGGCGAAGTGCTTGTCACCCCGCCGTACATATCCTTGTCGGCCCGTGCTAGTTTGGAACCGCCAAGAACGTTACCAATGTGGGGTTGGACGATGGGCAGGCCCCGCTGACCAACTCACACGCTTGCCCCGCGATCTCGCCGCGATCGTCGATTCCCCCAACGCTTACCAGACGCAGTTGCGGATACGTCTGCAGCACGAGCTTGGTCAAGTCGGTTATCTGCCCGCTTTGCCAGACGTAGACATCGGAACTCGGAAAAGAAACGCCGAGGACGGCGCCTTCATCGTTGATTGACGTAGGCTCGCTCAACGTGTCGCCGGGGAGCGTTCCGATTCTCGTCGGTTTCGAAGCTGGATCGGTCCAAATGACCGAGATGAAGTTCTGATCGCCTTTGCGATCGGATTTGCCTGGCCGATTGAGAAAACCGACGATCTGTCCGCTATCGTTGATGGCGGTGGGCGTGTTCCAGGAAGTCCCCCCGATCGTCTTCAGTTCGACGGGCTTACGGTTCTTCCAAAGCAGCGCGTGCCTCGCGGTAAAGCGCCCGACGGTCTGGTCGCAAATTCCCGAAATGCCGACGACTTCGCCTCGGATATTGACCGCGGTTGCGGCACCGTCCGGATCGGTCTTTCCGTTGACGGTCAACGTAGGAAGCACGCTTGCTTTTCGCGTGTACGCGTTCCAGACGACCGGCAGAAACTGAAGCACTTGCGGCGCGAGGCAGGTCGAGTCGTGCTTCTTCGTTTCCGCCCATCCCGCGATTTCGCCTCGCTGGTTCATGCCGGCTCCGTATCCGTTGTTTCCCCCAAGCGTCGGCAACGCAAGCATCTTGCCTTCATGCCAGACGAACCCGACGCATGTGTCGCCGGAGGTGCCGCCGTCGGGAAGAAACGCGTGACAGCTCCAACCGGTGCTCTCTCCTAACTTATCCTTTATGTCGGTCTCGGAAATGCCGGAGACGTAGCCCCGATCGTTCTCAACCGGCCATTCCACCGCACTATTCGGGCCGCCAAGCGTCTTGAGATCGGTCGCGTTGCTGCCTTGCCAGAGCGCGGCATGCATCACCATGTTTCCCGACAAAAACGACGTCCCCATCGCCGAACCGCGCGCGTTGATCGTGTTGGCGGCGCTATTGGTTCCCCCAAGCGATGTTAAGACGGTCACCGTGTAACCGCCGCTCGTATTCGGGCGCAGCGCCACGTTGGCCGGGACGACGGCATTGCTGCCACCCGACGAGCAGCCACCCGCGATGAGAAGAGCGGCCATTGTCGCGATCATTCGGTCTCTCACGTTAACCTCCAGAAGGGTGTTGGAGGAGCGTAGCAGGCTGCAACGGGCGCCGTCGCTCACGTTCGAACGGTCCCGAACACAATCGGATTGAACATCGTCCTTCGATTCTGTTCTCAATCGTCCGAACGTGGGTGACTCCGGGCGCCCTCTGTTGATAGAGTTGTCTCAATGTCACTGCAGCCCATGAGCGTCACGCCGCTTTGTCGAAAGCTGTTCATCTCTACGATGGACGCGCAAATGAGCAGCAGCTACTGGCTCGATCGCCCCCTCGAGGTGCTGTCGCGCGTCAGCAGCCACGATCGAGGCTGGGCCGGCTTTCAAGCCTCGCTGATCCAAGTTGCGGGCGGCAGCAGCGAGCCCGCCGTCTTGGCCCGTCACAACGTTACCATGCTGGTCGGACCGCCGCTATCGACGGTCGCCAAATGCGACGGCGTCATCGACGCGCGCTTGCAATCCGCGGGCGTGTTTGACGTCCTCCCTGCCAGTTCGACGGTTGCGTGGGTCGATCGCGGCAGCTCGCTTTTTCTTGCCGTCGGTCTCGAGCAGGAGCTCCTCCAAAGGACGGCCCTAGAAATGAGCATCGATCCGGATCGCGTCGGATTTGCGCCGCGGCTAACGTGCAGAGATCCGCAGATTGAGCACCTGCTCTGGGCGCTCAAAGCAGAACTTGAGGCCGACGACCCGCATGGCCGGCTTTATGCCGACAGCCTAGGCGTCGCGCTTGCGTCGCAGCTGTTGCGTCGCTGGTCACACGTCGTGCCCGAGCGCCGGTCCCGCGGTTTAACGGGCGCACAACTCAAACGCGTTCTTTCTTACATTCACGATCGAATTGACGATGACTTGACGCTGATGAAGGTCGCCGGCATTGCCGGCGTCAGCCCGTCACACTTCAACCTGCTCTTCAGGCAATCGGTGGGCGTCCCGGTTCATCAATACGTCATGCGAAAGCGAATCGAACGCGCGGTCGAGCTGCTTACGGGCACGCAAATGCCCGTCTGCGACGTCGCGCTCAAGGCGGGCTTTGCCAATCAGAGCCACCTGGCGCTCCGTATGCGCTGCTCCCTCGGCGTCACACCGAAAGAGTTGCGCAAGACCCGCTAGCGATGCCGCTGCAGAACCGCGTCACCCCGTTCGGGGAGATCGTCGCGCTGGAAGGCCGCGGCCTCGTGATGGGCAACCGCGGCGTTCTGCACGACGATCGCCGCCGAATCGTGCGCTATTCGAACGTTAAGCGTTGGATCGCGTGCCGCATCGAGTTCCGCGGACGCAGGCGTTCGATTATGCAGCCCAAGCGCTATACCGAGTTGTTCTTCCTCGACGAAGCGACCGCGTTTAGCGCGGGCCATCGGCCGTGCCGGGAATGCCGTTACGCGGATTATCAACGATTTCGCGCGCTGTGGGAAAGCTGCCACGGCGGCCCCGCGGGCGCCGATGCTATGGATATGCAGCTCCATCACGAGCGGCTGATTGACGGTAACAAACGCACCTATCGCAGCGACCTCGACGCGCTGCCGGACGGAACGTACGTTGCGCTCGACGGAGAAGCGTGGCTGGTACGGGGCGATGACCTGCTGGCCTGGTCCGGCGCCGGCTACGCGAACCGGCAGTCGCGCCCGGCGCGAGTGGAAGTCGACGTCCTGACTCCCCGCTCGATCGTCGCCGTTCTTGCCGCCGGCTATCGCCCCGGCGTCCACCCGAGCGGTTCGGACTCGACATGCCAAGCGCATGGTAAAGGAAACTCGACGTCTAACGCCTAGCGACGTATGAAAACGCTTATCGTCTTTGACCTCGACGGTACCCTGGCGCAGAGCAAGGCGGCGATCGATGAAGAGATGGGAACTCTGTTCGCCGCTCTGCTGCGCGTACCGCACGTTCGCGTCTCAATCATCTCCGGCGGCGATTGGCCGCAGTTCGAAACACAGGTTCTCGGCCATCTCCCGCAAGACGGGGATCTGTCGAAGCTGTCGCTGTTACCGACCAACGGGACGCGCTTCTATCGGTATGCCGGGAGTTGGACTCAACTCTACGCGGAGAATCTGAGCGATGCGCAAAAAGCGAAGATCGTCGACGCGCTCAACAAGGAGGTCGCGGCTTCGGGATTTGCCGCGACGAAAACTTGGGGCCCAACGATTGAGGATCGCGAGAGTCAGATTACGTACTCCGCCTTGGGCCAAGAAGCTCCGCTCGACGCCAAGAAAACGTGGGATCCCGACTTTGCGAAACGCCAGAAGATCAAGGCGGCTCTCGATCGGGATCTTCCCGATTTCTCCGTTCGATTGGGCGGCACGACCTCGATCGACGTCACGCTTCCCGGAATCGACAAGGCGTACGGTATTCGAAAGCTTCGCGACATCCTCGGCATCGCCACCAAAGATATGCTGTATGTGGGGGATGCCTTGTTCCCTGGCGGAAACGATGCTCCGGCGCGTGAGACGGGCGCCGCCTGCATCCAGGTCAGGGACCCGGACGAAACCAAGCGCGTGATCGAGGCTGTCATCGCGTGCGAGAGCTGAGAGGACGGTCATGAGCACGACCGCGAGCGAGACCGCGAGCACGACCACGATAATCAAGTGGTTCGACGGGCCGCAGAAGCACGATTATCCGGCCGCGCAATCATACTTGAGTCTAACGATGAAACCCGGCTTAGTGAAGAAGATCGTCGCCGCATTGAAAAAGGCCCAGATGACGACGTTTAAGTCGAAGGATATTTTCAGAGCCTCCCTGCTATCTTTACTCGGAGTCAGCAACTCTCACGTAGAGAAAGTCCGCGCTGAAATCCTCGCCGGCCAAGATATTTCACCGCTTTTGCTCTACCGAGAGAAAGCCACCGGAAGGCTGATCATCGCCGATGGGTATCATCGTCTCTGCGCGGTGTACGGGTTCGATGAGGACGCAGTGATCCCGTGCAAGATAGTTTGATCGCCCGTTCGCCGCAGCAACTGAGGGATGCGAAAGCGGCTGCCGACTTCTGGGAGCCTGCCCGCGAATGGCGTCGCGTTTTTTCGGAATGTTGGGGAACGTTTCTCCTCGTCGTCGTCGCCG
>PMUK01000059.1 GCA_003166915.1 Candidatus Cybelea palsarum | reverse complement strand
GTTGCTGAGACACTACACTAGCTGGCTCGTGCCGCCTTGGCGAGGGCAGCCCTACCGATCATGCTTTCAACGCGCATTGGTGGCGCGCGCAGCGACGATATTGCAAGGCCACGTATCTATGAGCCGGCGTTTGAAATATATTTCAGGTTGAGGCGGATATTTTGAATTATCGTCTGGCATAGGGGAATGTCTTGGTGAACAAACGAGCTACCTGCGGGCGATCCGAACGCGTCACCAGTGGTCCAGGTTATCGAGTCTTGCGGTTCAAGCAGAAAGGCGGCGAGGTCACTGTGCTGCCGTACGACGGCGGTGACGTCAGTATTCAATTGAAGAAGATTCTTACCGGGCGGCCAAGCCCAGAAACCGGCGATGGCCGAGCTCGCGGGATACAGCCACATGGTTGCCTGCCATAGCCTCTGGCCCGGAATGGCTTCGGCGAAGCCGCCTGGCTGGGGACCGCTCCCCTCTTGCTGCGTTGGGTTAACGGCGACGGTCTCAGATGCCAGCGAATACAGCGCGTAGGAGCAGTTGCCGTTGGTCTGTTGAACCGTCCCGACCAGGGTCGCCGATTGGAGCGTGGCGACGTCCGATGGCAACGGAAAGACCAAACCCAGCCGGAGTACCTGCGTGAAGAACTCCGGACAGGGGAACGGCTGGGTGCCGCCGTGCCAGTACGCAACGTACATCAACATCCCCCAATCGAGTGGAATAGGGGCGATTGAGCTCCAGACGAGGGTACCATCCGCGAACTGCGGCCAAGAGCCACTCGAGCAGTCGCTGCGGTGGGTCCGCTCGTGATGTGAAGCATAGAATTGCATCTGCGGGGACGGGGACAGCGCCACGGATTTAAAGATCGGATTGGTGGCGCTGCCAGCGTTCACACATGTTTGAGCACTGCGTGGGCTTTCGATCGTCCCGTAGTACGCCGTCACCGTGAAGCACGCGTTCGTGCCAACCTGACTTGGATCGAGGAGCGCGACGCGTACCTGCGCGTGTTGCGAAATCGTTTGAATCGGCGTCTTGCCTGCCCACGGGTCCATCCTCGCTGCTCCTGATGGCGTCTGATAAACTCGAAATCCATCGATACTCACGCCGTGCCAGTCCCAAACTAAGATGTACCAGCGATTGCCCATTGCGGCTGCGCAGCCTATGCCGGCGAGGCCCCCACCGGCATAGGCCCGGCAGGTGGTAAGAGACTGGGTAACCCGAACGTTTACCGGCGCCGGAACGGTTAACGAGAGGTTCTGCGTCGGGCCGGACGAATTCGGCGCGTCTGCTCGGGCGAGAGACTGACCAGACATGACCGCGAGTGCGCAAGACAGGCCGCCCAGCGCCGCCCAGTGTCTTAGACTCATCGCCGGCATGCTTCGCGACAAAGAGCTGCCTTACCCATCAGCAGAGAGAAGCCTGGAGCGGCCCACGCGGGAAACGCTTCCACCTCGCGAGGGCACCGCAAAGAGCTAAGGTGATTATTCGCACGCCGAGCTCCAATAATTCTAATCCAGATCGAATCGAGTTTCGTCAGCTCAGAATGTCGCAGCTCGGTTTGCCTCAAAACATTCTTTGATTGAAGCTGCCCTTCACGGCGACTCGACACCCTCGGTAACGAACATCGGCAACGATGCTAGGCACCATCAAAGGTTCTTATCCCGGATTCACCGGATGACTTTGTAATTCCACCGCGCAGTCGAGTCGAATTTGCTATAAATAGCAGGTGATTTACACTGATGACGTAGCGCCGAGGTGACGCACCCGACGGGTGAAGCGCAAGGCATTCTCAGGCCCGCTTTTGACCGTCGTGTGATGTTTCAGTTTCGCGGTTCGGTCGTGCGCTCGTCTTCGCTTTCAATCGCAGGAGCGCCACGAGTGTCGCAGAAAGCGCAGGGTCCCGGTCGATCGAGATGCGGTAGAAAGTAGGCAACTATATGACCACTACCAACGTGGAAACCAACAATGTCGAACTGATTCGCAAAGGCTTCGAGGCGTTCGCTGCTGGGAACATGGCGGTACTCGGCGAGCTGTTCGATTCGAACGCCAACTGGCACGGCGCGGCGGCAGGCGTATTAAAGGGAGATTATCGCGGACGCGAGGCGATCTTCGCGATGTTCGCGCAACTGCACCAAGAGACGGGTGGAACGTTTGCTTCGAAACCCGTCGCGATGGCGGCGCGGGCGATAAGGTCTTTGTGCAAACGGAGGTTTCGGGCGAACGCAACGGGCGCAAGCTAAACGACGGCGAGGTGGTGATCTTCACGCTCGCCGATGGGCGCGTCAGCGCGGTCCATCTCTTTACCGCGAACTACCCGGAGGCCCTCGCGTTCTGGAGTTAGCGCAGCGTGCATGCGCGATCGTCGCTCGCTAAGTGTTCTATAATGCTCGCAGCGCGAAGGCCCGTGCGGGCCCAGGGAAATAAGACATTCTAAAGTGTCCCGCGGCCAAAGATCTGATCTACTGACGCGCCATGATCATATTGAGTACTTCTTCACGATTGAGCAGGTGGTCGGCGTTTTCACCGCTCGTTTCGATAACGACGACGTCGACGGTTCCATTGAACGCGCTCTTGTCCGGGGGCATGTCCGGCGTTATCGGAGAGCCGCGCTTGATGCCGACATCAGACGTCTCGTCGGCCGAGAATACCGCTGGAACGGTCCGTTCCACGCGGCCCTCGCCCACAGCTTTCCCATCGATCAAGAGCGTTACGGTTCCACCTTTGGCGAGGCCGCCGCCGTCGTAGGCGAACTCCATCCGTATCTGATGCTTGCCAGAAGGTAGCACTTGCGTCGAAGCTATGATGAACTTCTGAAGCCCAAGAAAGTTGTAAATGTATGTGAGCTTCCCGTCTTTGACATAAAACATCCATCCACCGCCGATCCCACCTTGCGACAGAATCACTCCCTCGGCAGGCTTTCCTTCGAGGACGACGACCTGAGCCGTAATTGAATGGCTCTTGTTCTTGATATTGATGAGCCCGTTCTCGTTGAGGCCGCCCATGCCGTTAGCAAGGACCTGGGATGTGCCGCTAATGAGTACCGGTCGCCCTGCAGTGTCGGAGTTCATTCGTTCCGACATGCGATCGTCCATCGGTAAGGCGCCGTTACGGGTTGCTTCAATGATCCAGAGGCGCTGAAGCTCATGGAGCTTATCCGGCATCTCTTTCGAAAGGTCGCGCGCCTGCGACCAATCTTTCGTCGTGTCGTACAGCTCCCACACATCATCGTCGAAAGGTGGCGTTTCTGCCGTCATGATCCACGGTGTGCGATGGCGCGTGACCGCTGTCCAACCTTTGTGGTAAATACCGCGGTTGCCGAACATTTCGAAATATTGCGTTTCGTGGCGTTCGGCCGCTTTTGCGTCATCGAAGCTGTAGCGCATGCTGACGCCCTGCATCGGAACCTGTCCAACGCTGTTCACCATGTATGGCTCCGGCAGTCCAGCCGCCTCGAGGATCGTCGGCGCTACATCGATGACGTGATGAAACTGATGGCGAATCTCGCCCTTGCTAGCGATCCCTTTTGGCCAGCGAACGATCGTACCGTTGCGCGTGCCGCCCCAGTGCGAAGCGACCTGCTTGGTCCATTGATATGGGGTATCCATTGCATGTGCCCAGCCGACCGCATAGTGATTGTAAGCCTCGATCCCACCCAGTTTGTCGATGCGTTCCGTAAGGAACTCGGCGGTTTCAAGGGCATTCATACCGTTAAAGGGGATCATTTCGCTAAATGTGCCTTGCGGCGTACCTTCGGCCGAGGCGCCATTGTCGCCAATGATGTAGTAGATCAGCGTATCGTCGAGCGCTTCCACTTGGTCGAGCGCATCAATTAGCCGGCCAATATGATGATCGGCGAACGAAAAGAAGCCCGCATACACTTCCATCTCGCGCGCCAGGACGCGCTTAAATTCCGGAGTTTGAGAATCCCACGATGGAATCTCCTTCGGGCGCGCCGTGAGTTCGCAGTCTTTCGGAATGACTCCAAGTTCTTTCTGGCGAGCAAATGTCTCTTCGCGCAGTTTGTCCCAACCCTGATCGAACTTGCCTTTATACTTGTCGGCCCACTCTTTTGGTACGTGGTGCGGTGCATGCGTCGCACCGGGTGCAAAATACATGAAGAACGGCTTATCGCCCGCGAGTAGTCGCTGCTGGCGTACCCAGGCAATCGCGCGATCCGTCATGTCTTCCATGAAATGATAGCCCTCTTCGGGCGTCTTCGCCGGCTCCACGATTTTGGTGCCCTCGTGAATCGCGGGATACCATTGATTGGTCTCACCCGCAACGAAACCGTAGAAGTGTTCGAAACCCGATCCCGTCGGCCACCGATCGAACGGTCCAACGGGGCTGGCTTCCCACACCGGAACCTCATGGCACTTGCCGAACTGCGCGGTCGAATAGCCGTTGAGCCGAAGAATTTCGGGAAGCGGAGCCATCGAGTTAGGCCGCACCGAACTGTAACCCGGAGCCGAGGTCGCAATCTCCGTGATGCCGCCCATCGCCACCGTATGATGATTACGCCCGCTAAGCAGAGCGGCGCGCGATGGCGAGCAAAGTGCCGTCGTATGAAAGCGGGTGTAGCGCAGCCCGTCCTTGGCCATTCGTTCGGCGGTCGGCGCCTGGCACGGGCCCCCAAAGACGCTGGATGCACCGAAGCCGACGTCGTCGATCAAGACGATGAGGACGTTCGGAGCGCCCTTGGGCGGACGCAACGGCTCGATCGGTGGAAACTTTGAGTCGGGGTCCTTAGCGTCGTAGGCGACAAAGCCGGCGTACGGCTTGTCTGGAATCGGCAGCACTTCCCGCTGAATGCGTTTCGAGGAATCTGCTTCACCCGTTGAGCTAGGCATAGTAAACCTCCAGAAATCGGTAGCGCCTTCGGCTCGTTCGCCGCGTGTAGGGGGTACGGAGCGTACCGCAAGAAACCTCGTATCCCTTTAGAGCCCGCGTTACTTGTACTCTCCAAAGTGCGATCGGCGACTATCTTGCGCAGCGCGACTTCAATCTTTGTGGCCGTCGATTCGTGTGGCGCCGTTCCATTATTGATGAACATTTGAATTGTCCGCTCGGATTTGGGCGCGCAATGCCTCGCACTTCTTGCATCGGGGTGCAACCTCTGGCGACCCTCAGGCGATTTCGAAAGCATGACCGATCAAGAGATTAAACCCTATCTTGGCAAAGCCGTGCGCGTTACTTTGGCTGACCGGCGCGTGCTCGCTGGCGTCCTCCACGCCTCCGATGAATCGGGGCATGGTCACCGGCACTACGCAATCGTCTCTGATGCGATCCGCGAGGGCGGGCACGCCGCGCGGGAAGTCATCCATGGCGGGGACCAGATCGCAACAATCGAGGACGCCTCCGGAGATCCCGCGGCAACGCCCTAAGGCCGCCCGACGGGCGTCGTGGACGGTCCCCGTCGAACCCATGAGCGGAGTTGCTTTACCTCCCACTTATTGCTGTCGGGGTAGTAGCACGATTCACCGACCGGATTGTCCGCAACGACGTAGTAGACGGGGTCCTCGTTGCCGTTGTTCAAGAGCTCGTGCGGTTCGTTCGGTTTGAACACAAACGCGTCGCCCGCGTCGATGGCGCTCGTGCCGCCGGCGTGCCGAACGCGGAATGATACGGACATGAAGCTTTGCCCGGTGGGACCTTCGTGATTTCAACATCGAAGGGGTGCCGCCAAACTTATTTATGTACGCCTCAATGAAAACGTGAGGATCAAGGTTAAGGCACGTGAACTGCTCATGGCGCAAGCCTGCATCGGTAAGACGGTGCAGGGGGGTTCCGGATGAACCCGACGCCGCGTCGAAATTCAATCGGCATCGAAGCGTTTCCGCTTCAGGAAGGCACAGCAAATGAGCACTCTAAATTGCGGTCGCTATGCGATAGGCATTTTGCGCCGCCATTTCCATTCTAGCGGGCTTACGCAATCCCCCCCACCTCGGATATTTGCCTATGGTTGTTTCGGGCCGAAACGGCCCGAAGCCATCCCGGAGACATCGACGAACGTTCGCGTTGCCTTGCTTGGAATCCGCGCACACTTAAGCCAGCATCGTGGTGACCTTGAGACGGCCGCGCGCACGTGCGAGCAGCTCCGCAAAGAGCACAGCTCACTCGGAAACACTCACGGAGAGCAGCTGGCGGCGACCAATCTCGCGGAGATCGAAAAGGACCCGGCTTGTTGCCGGGTCCTTTTCGCAATTGGGCGATTGAGTCAAGCGCGAGCTGCTGCGGTTGTGGGAAGTCCCATCGATTTCGAGGGATCGATAGTAATGTATTCATTCTTGCTGGCGTGTCCCAGGTGAGTCTCGACGATGTCCCTGACTTTGTCGACCGAGGAGGCCTCCCATAGGCAGATCACCGTCGAACGATCGTCGCCCGTCGCGGTTAAGTGCACTTTGACGTCGGTGGGAAGCTTCGGAGTAGCGCTGGCCACGGCGGCCCCAAACGCATCGGGATCGCTGACGCGATGAATGACCGAAATAAACATAACCATCCTTTTCAACTGTCGGGATGCCTTGACGGCTATCGGGTGCAGTTGGGCGGCGCGATGCGTGCCGCCTTCTTAGCCCGCATGGGACGGAAACCACGCATAGGAACGCTCAGCTGCGAAGACCACGCGTCGAACACGAGCGAGGCGCTCGTAGTTGCGGTGCGAGCGAAGCCGCGAAGCGCAACGGCCTCGCGATTGCGAATGCCCTGCGCGGGCTACGCTCGGAACCATAGTCCCAGCGAGCCAGCATATAGAATGATGCAAAGCGCGACGCGCAACGCGCGCGGCGGAAGCTTGTGGGCGAGAGCAACTCCGAAGCCGACACTACAGACAGCTCCAACGCCCAATACTAGGCCGACGCGCCAATCTGCGAAGCCTGCTAGTGTGTAAGTCGGAATCGCGATCACTATCGCAGGCAGCACGACAGCGAGTCCCATACCCTGCGCTTCCGTTTGAGAGAGGCCGAAGAACAACGCGAACAATGGAATCGTAAACGTGGCCCCTCCGACTCCGAACAGCCCCGAGCAGAAGCCTCCGCTAGCTCCGATCGCTGATGCCGAGGGCCATCGGAGTTTGGGGCTCGTCGCTTGCCGCCAGAATGCACCGCATATTGTGAGCGTTGCCAACGCCGCAAGAAGGATCGCGAAACCTTTACGCATAGGTTCTTCGGGTAGGTGAACCGCGAGGCGCGCTCCGATGAACGAAGCGATCGCGGAACCGCCTGCGGTCGCTGCAATGAGACGGCTATTTAAGCGACTTCGACGAGCGTACTGCCAAAGCGCCAGGACGCCGATCGGAAGCTGCATCACGAGGCTGGTCCCTTGCGCCAGATGTTGGCTGAAGCCGAGGAACCCTAGAATAGGCACGGCGATAACGCCCCCGGTGATCCCGAACGTGCCAGAGAGATAGCCAAGCCCGAGGCCCAGCAATAGATCGAGCGCCAGACTGCCCTGCATCCTACACGGGTCGTTCGCGACCGCAACCCGCAAACTTTTGATTGACGAGGAGCGAAGATAGTTGTAAGATGCAACGGTTGAGCCGTCGAACTACCGGGACATCGCCCATAGCCTTCGAGCAACAGATCGTGGGACTGATCCGCGCGCTTGGATTACACCGACCTGATCAGACGCCTTGTGGCGCGCCGATTTCGGTGGGGGAAGCTCAGGCACTTTTCGAGCTCGCGCACGACCCTGGCATCTCTCAAAATGAGCTCGCAGCGCGATTGCACCTAGAAAAGAGCACGGTCAGCCGATTGGCTAAGATGCTTGAACAGCGCGGCTGGCTCGATCGCTTGAGGGACAAGGGCGATTCTCGGCTGCTGAGACTACGGCTAACGGCGGCGGGATCAAAGGCGGTGCAACGCCTCTCCGCGTCGCGGCGGGCCCGTTTCGCTAAGGTCTTTGATGCAATCCCCGCGCATAAGCGCGACGCCCTTCTGGATTCACTCTCTCTTTTATCCGAGGTACTCAATGAAGCGTAATACGTACACAGCCATCATGGCTTTGGCCCTCGCGGTCGTCCCCTTTGCAGTTCGGGCGGACAATTCACACCAAAATATGGTAATGGAACACGGCGCGCAGGTTATGCCGTTTGACCAAAAGCAAGCCATGCACATGTTCTTGCCAAGCGGAACCGGGGGCGTGGTTGAAATCGTAGTTCACAACATGGACACAACACAGATTGCTCTCGTTCGGTCGCACTTGCTCCAAGAGGCCGCAATGTTCACACGCGGCGACTACTCGGACCCGGCTTACATCCACGGAAAGACAATGCCAGGTTTAGCTCGACTGGAATCTGCCGCTTCTCGGGTGTCGGTTCGCTATTCCGAGACTCCCACCGGAGCGGCGATCATGCTCTCAAGTGCCGATCAAGATTTAGTCGCAGCGATTCATCAGTGGCTTGCGGCACAGCAGCACGATCACTCTTCCAGCCAGATGAACCACTGCGACATGCCGATGTAACCGCCGTGCAGTCACCTCATATCGCGGCATCGACGCATTGTAAACACGGGACACCAACCCTAACCGCTAGTCCTCAATCATTGCAAGTAGCGCTTCCCAATGCCGTGGGTGTGGAACGCGTGGGCCCGATCGGATGCGCGAGCACGCCACGAGCGAAAGCCCTCGTGCAGATATTCGGTAGGTGCACCGGCGCTGCGGGCTTCGTTTGCACGACCAGTCACCATCTCGCGCCGAACACTTGTCACGACACGCATCACACGCGCGCGCAGGTGCCGGGGAAAACTTAAAGCGCCACGTTACCGATAATCGGGTGTTATCGGCTGGTTCCGGCCACTAATAACCCGCGGTGAGAGCCCCGGTGATACAATCGCGTGGCTAGCGCCGGATGGCGCGGAAAGGGGGGCTTCATGTACAATCGCGTTCGTCGTCGCGAACCGCTCAGCGGCGTGAAGGTCGTGCCGGACCCGTTCGAACATATCGACGCGACCCTTCGGCGCTTCAAGAAGCTCGTTCAAGCCTCGGGGGTCCTTACCGATGCGCGCAACCGGCAACACTTCATTACCAAGGGCGAACGGCGTAGAGTGAAGAGCACCAAGGCTCGCAAGAGGCTCGCCCCACCGCGCAACAAAACAGGGCCGGGCTCAGCCTCCCCACGGCTGAGCGATAACCAGCAAAGGGCGCTAGAGGGCGCGGAAAGGACTAGATGAAGGCGGGACACATCAAGTTCGTACTGGCGCGCGATCGGATTAGCGACTCGCCGAAGCTGACCTCGGCGAACAGCTTCTTGCCTAGGTCGTGCTTCTCGATGAGGTGACGGAACTTGCAGATCGTGGTCTCGTCGGGAACGCCGGATTCCCCAAATCTATCCGCGCGAACGCCCGCATCGAGATCATGTCATAGAGCGCTTCCTCAACTGCCGGATCGCTCAGGTTGAACCAGTGCTGAAGGAAATACATGCGCAGCATCCGCTCCAGCTCGATTGGCCGGCGCCCGACGCCTTCCCCTTTGTAGTAAAAGGGCCTTACGATCTTGCGCAGGCGCTTCCAGGGAACGATACCCGGTGGGTGACTCATGTTGGCTGTTAGGCCACCCGACGTGAGTCTTATACCGCTTATGATAGGCTGTGCTATCCGAGACCGGCGTCACGTCGTAACCTTCGCTTGGATCGACAGTCTTGTCCGTTCCGACCGAATGAGCGTGCCGGCATTCGGTGATCCCGAATACATCATCCAGGAGCAGGCCAACGTCGAGGAAATTGTCGAAGGTGCAAGGGCTCCGCATCCGCGGCATTGGGAGCGCTCATTGCGCTCATTAAGACGAAGGGAAATCCCTAGTGCCAGGTACTGGTCCCTTTTCAGGCTAGGCGGCCTGGCTGTTCCGCATGACATCTGGCAGGTTCGCCAGGTCGTGAATCGTCCAAAGCCGATCCGTCACCTCGACGGCTATCGCAGGCGTCGTCCACGGGTCAGGGAAGAGCGCTAGCTTTGCCTCCTGGAAAGAGCATGAAGGTTTTGATTTTGCTGCCCATCAGGGNNCCCCTCTGCGGAGAAATAAAAGGCCCCTGGTTCGGTAAGCTCGATGCCCGGCGGATCGCTAACCCAGGTCCCATTGTCGTCATCCACGATTACCGCGAACGACTCGTTAATGGTGGGATGCTGGCATTGGCCGCGATAGAGCATACATTGCGTTTTCTCGCTCGCCTTTGCTAGCTCCGCCAAGCGCTGAAGCGCCCTGTCACAAACTGAGTCACTACCAACATTTCGAGGCCGGGCTACTCAATATCATCGAGAGACACGGTTTCCACATCGCCCAGGAGTGGAGTAGCCAACCGAAGCACAACTCGGCGAATTTTGACTTTCGCGTCCTCCCCTGATCCTTCGGTCCCCTCGTACTTGGCCAGCGATCCGTCTTTAAGTTGAACGATGTTTATGAAACTAAACTCGTGCGTTTTCATAGCTTCAAAGGATTCGCCAACCTAGCAGACGTGCTTTCCCCAGGCGCTAAATCCACCCAAGCGCCATTAACCGGCTGGTTCAAAAGGAACCACTACCTAGTGCCAGCGCCGGTTGACAAAAGCAGCAGGCAGGCGCAGTCTAAATCTCTGAGCTGTCTTGGCCGCCTCGGCTTCGGCTCGGCGCCTTGCCGCTTGGCCCACCTGCCCGCGCAAGTGTTCAGGTGATTGTGGGTTACCGTGACTGTCGCTCGGTGTGGCATGATCGGCTTATCGGCTTAGCGACCGCACTTCAGAAGGTAGGAACCCATGCGCACTTCGGCCGG
>PMUK01000057.1 GCA_003166915.1 Candidatus Cybelea palsarum | reverse complement strand
GTACTAAGTGGCCGCAACCGACAGTACCCTCCTTTACGGATTGGGGCCTTTTGGAGGCATGAAATTTCAACGTCCAGGCGTCTTCGTTCCCGTGCGGCCGATGACCGACGGGCCTTCGGATGCGTACTTTACGAGCTTCATCGACACGCAGCGCTTCCACATGGCGGCGACCGGCGGATACGGGCGCACGGAGTTTATCCAGTTTCCGAACCTCATCGGTATCGAGGGGCTCATTCGGTACGACGTCGATTCGATTCGGCCATACTGGATAGCGCAAGACTCGACCGGGCGGCTCAACTATTACGACCTCAAGAACGACCTCATCACGGACCTTGGAATCCAGGGTGCGCCGTTCACCGAAGGCTTCCAGTGCGACGGCAATATCTTCCTGAACAACGGCATGCAAATCTACGTCACGCCCGACGCGGACTATCCAGGTATGCCGAAGCAGGCGCTCGCGATCACGCAGTGGCAGTTTCCGAAGTACGCCGGAACGCCGACGCTCGAGGATGTATCCGTGCCGCCCGAAGACGAGCTCGCGCCGCAGAGGTACTACTACGCCTTCACTGTCGTCACGACACTTACAACGATCAACGGGCCGATCAAACAAGAGAGCGCGCCGATTGGAGCCAATGCGCCGTATCCATACCACCTTGACATTAAGCAAGGCGACGAGCCTGCGGCCATTCAAATCAGTGGGCTTGGCGGCGGGACGAACGCCGACGGTACGACCTATGCGATCCGCATTTACCGGCAATCGACCAATCAGCCGATATGGTTTGAAGTGACGACGACGACGCTCGCGACGTATATCGACACGGCGACGGATCAATCGATCTCGGGGAACGCGCAACTCCCCTTCTCGGGTCAGCAGCCGCCTGTTGGGTCGGGCAAGACCTGGCCGGTTGCGGAGTACCTCGATCGCGGTTGGGTCTTCGCCGTCGTGAAGAACGCCGCGACGCAGCAGCAGCCGCAGACGCAGCTTTGGTATAGCAACGTCGGGCAGGCGTGGAATTTCGATGACGTCGCGCAGGTGCTCTTAGTCGGAAACGAGGCGACGACGCCGGCGCAGACGATGGTCGACTATGCGGTGCCTTACGGCGAGCAGCCCGTCTCGCTCACAAAGTTCGGCTCTCTCCTCATCGCACAAAGGGAGGGCGACTCGTGGTTCGTCACCGGCCAGGATCAGAATACGTTTCAGGTCATTACGCTCTTCGATTCGGTCGGAAGCATCGCGCCGAACGGCGGCGTGGTCGGCCGCGGTATTTGGGCGTGGCTTGCCGATAGCGGCTTCTGGACCTTCGACGGAACCAATCTCAACTATATCAGCGACGACATTTGGGAACTCTTGCTTACCTTCACGCCTGGAACGCAGACGACGGCGGTCGGTTTCTACTGGCAAAACTATTTCTGCTGGAGCTTCCCGGCGAACAATATTACCCTGTGCTGGCACGCTCCGACGCAGCAGTGGAGCACGCTGCCGTACGCGCTCTCGAACGCTTCGGCGTTGCGCAGCGCCGGCTCGAACCCCGCAAACGTCACCGGGAGCGCGACGTTCAATCAGGTCGTGGGCGTGCGGCCGGGGACCAACATCCTCGACTCGTGGTTTTCCGATCCGATCTTCGATCTCGGCCTGCCGGTGGAATCCGATTGGCAAGGCCCGGCCAGCGACGTCGGGACGCCCGCGTTCACGAAGACTGTCACTTATCTGCTCGTGGAAGCGCCGCCGCAACCTGGATCGTGTACCGTTACCCTTCATCGAAACCTCGATCAGCCGACGAAGACCGGCCAGTATAAGCCGTACACGGCGACGTTCGACCTAAGCGTGCCGTATCCGAATCTTCAGAAGGTCCCGCAAGAGTACCAAGAGTGCGCGATACTGTCGCTTGAGGTGAAGTTCCAGCCGACCGTCGGCGCGACGTCGCCCGTGCAGATTTGGAAAGCCGAGGCCTATGGAAGCATCAAGAGAGAATTTGCTCTTCGTGTATAAGCGGCGTCGGGCTAAAAGTCGAAATGGTCTTTCCGGCGTCGTTCATAACGTAGACGTTTCCCCATACGTCAAACTCCTCAGAAGGGTCCTCGGGATGCCCGAAGGTCATGTGCGCGACGGCTTGCAGGGCTTTGGGGTTTTCTGTATCGGCTTCCTCGACGCGCTCAAAATAAACATGGCTCACGCCTGCAAAGATCGTGCAGGACTTGCGGGAATCGTTGTCAGGCCCATCTTCTGGACCCATAAACTTTACAATCATTCTTCTTCTCCTTGTAGCGGCAGTATAGCATGAGCAACGTCCAGCGCGTTCCGATTGCCTATACGCGCGGCGGCGGCTTCTTTATGCCGATCACCGGAGGCGCGGCCAACTCGATCCCTATTCGCCCGCCAGCGATCGTCGGGGCCGTGGAGCTCCAGGCGCTCGGGTTTAGCTCGGATTNNCCGGCGGGCGCTACGGCCGACGTCCCGTACGTCTACAGCCCGGCGACCTTCAAGGTCAACTTTTCGCTCGTTGCCGGCGCGACAGGCCAAGTCTTCGGCGACATTCTCTTGCCGACGCTCCCGACCGGATGCGGCATCCTGGGCTACTCTAAGTCGCTCGTCTTTGCGATCGGACCGCCACAGCAGCCAGGATCTCCGACCTGGACGCTCGTTGCGCGGCAGACCTATCAGGCGGCGTCGATCCAAGGGTCTATTCGCTTCTTCTCGCCGGCCGGTTGCGATGCGCAATCGATCACCGTCGGCGGCTGGATTCTATTGGTTTGCTCGCCGCCAATAGTACAGTCGTAAGGTTCCCGGAGCGCCAATGCTATCTCGCGCACGGGAAGCCGAAACAGGCGTTCGCGAGCTTCGATGAAGCATTTGAGCAGGTACTCGAGGCGCGCGGCCGGTTCGCCGAACGGCTCCATGTGTACCGGTGCGGGATATGCTCGTCTTTCCACACGGCCCGCAACCCAAAAAAGGCCCCGCAATAGTGCAGGGTAACGCTATTTTCGAGGTATTATCGAAAAATGTATGACTCGATCTCCCAATCGGGCGCCGACGGCTACGGGAACGGCTCCGAAGGCTACGGACAAGGCTACGAGGGTTCGCTCTTTGGTGGCAATCCTGCGCAGGCGCCGATCTCGTACGGCGGCGGCTCAACGGCGGCTCCCGGCGGTGGCGGCCCTGTAACGAATCCGATCCAGTTCGGAGGCGGCGGCATGACGCCAGGGCAGGGCGTTCCTGGGCGCCGCGGGATGGATCGCTCTACCGGGAACGCTTCGCAGGGCGGCCTTAAGCCGATGCTCTCGCAGTTGCTCGGGATGACGCCTCAAGGCTCGCAGGGCCAGCGCCGCGGGCTAGGTGGAAACGGGCAGGGCCGAGACCCAAGGCGTGGGCCAATTCAAGGACGTCCGATCATGGGAGGCCCGCGTCCGATGCCGAGACCGGTGCCTCCGATCTCCGGTGCCCCCGGCGGCGGAACGATGCGCGGCGGCCAAGGCGGCCCGATCCAGAACCCGATCCAGCGCGGTCGCGTGCAGCCTCAGCCGCAGCGACGGCAAGGAACGATCTAGCGCGTGAGCGCGTTGCTCGACGGTTTCGAAATTATCGCACTGCGCGAGAAAGACGCCGCGGTTCAAGAGCGCATCGATGCGTTCTTTAAGAGCGTCGGCGTGCCGAAACCGTGGCGTCATCCGGCAATAAAGTGGCTCGGTTTTGCAAAAGGCGCACCGCTTGATCTCGTGGTTGGCCTTTTCGTGCGTCCAGATAACGCAATCGAGATAACGGACTTCTATCCCGCGCCGACTCGTGACGGAGTAAAGGCGGGTTACGTCGGATTGCGCATGCTCAAGATGCTCGTCGACGAAAAGATTATCCCGTTTTGGATCGGCGGCGTCGTCGCGCGCAACAAAAAGGGACAGCGCCGCGCCGAGCGCTATTTCGGGATTGAGCCCACGAGCGTCGTGTACCAGTATGGAGGCAAAGCATGAGCGTAGCACCGGGCGCAGGAACTTCAAGCAAACCCGGTCTCTCGTCGGAGATTAGCGGTGGCGCTGGCGGCCTCGGAGATATTCTTGGCTCGATCATGGAGTTCAGCCAACAGCAACAGCAAGACCAGGCGATGACGCAGACCGGCGACAACCTCCAGACCGATCTCGGCGCGCTCACTGGCGAAGGCACGGCGCTCGAAGAAAACTACGCAGGCCACGCGCAGCCGCAACTCAACGCGGAAATCTCTCAGTTGCCGAGCGCGATCCAGGGCTATCAAGGCGGCGCGGCTGGAGATTTTGGAGCGGAAGCCGGTTACGGCTCGCAGGTCGCCGGCGAAGGCGGCTTGTTCGAAGCGTTGCCGGCGGGATCGATCGCGAGCGAAGACGCGAACGCCGCACAACTCGAAAACTGGCACGGGTTGCAACCGAAAGAGCTTGGCGAGGCGACGACCGTTGCGTCGGATGCTGCCGCGTCGGCCGCGCAGACCATGAAAGCGCAGATGGGCGGCGTCGCTAATCCAGGACAGGCATTCGAAGAGGCGACGAACCAAGCCGCTCAGGCGGGCATGCAGACCGGAACGCAACTTGGCGCGATGGCGCAAGAACAAGAACTCGGAGCGAAGGAAGCCGCCGGCCAAGAGTACGGCGCCGTCGCCGGCCAGCAGCTGCAGGAAGCCTCCGGAACCGTCGGCGCGACCGAAGCGGCCGGGCAACTTTCAGGCGCCGCGGGAACCGGTATGGCTGGCCTGTCGGAGCAAGACATTGGCGAGCTCGAGTCGGCGCTCTCCGAAGAGGGCACGATGGGGCAGGCGGGCATGAGCGGCCAGGAGTACGGCGCTTCCGATTGGACCTCGCTACTCGAGCAAGAAATGACCGGCGCTGAAAACCAAAGCAATCCGTTCTCAGGCATGGCGTCGGGCCTCACGTCGATTCTGCCGCTCCTGGGTATCGCCGCCTAATGCGCGTCGCCTGCGTCGATTCGTGGGGCATGGCTACAAGCTGGTGGCTTCGGCTGCAAGCCGAGGGCTGCGACGTGCGCGTCTACATGAAGTCCGAAGATTGCAACGTCGGCGGAACGGGCGACGGGCTCGTCACCAAGGAGCCTTCGTACGATCGGCTCGTTTCGTGGGCGAAGGAATCGCCCGAGGATACGGTCGTGCTATTCTGCCAAAGCCTCTACGGCGAGAAGGCGGACGAGCTACGGCGCGCGGGCCTCAAAGTCGTGGGCGGCGGCTCGTTTGCCGACAAGCTCGAGAAGGACCGGGAGTTCGGGCAGAACGTTGCCGAGCGGATCGGCTTTGCGATCCCGGAGTTTCAGTCGTTCAAGACGCTCTCCGATGCGATCGACGGATGCCGCAACCGGCCTGACGGCGGCGTATTCAAGACCAACACCTACATCGAGGCCGACGCGACGCAGGTCAAAAAGACCGGCGAAGAGCTTGTCTCGTACATCAAGAATCTGCGCGAGCGCTACCACGATCGCGTCTCGTGCATCATCCAGGAACTCATCGGCGGCAAGCGTAGCGTCGACCTCGACGTTACCCGGTGGTGGGACGGCAACGAGTTCGTAGGGCCGCACGAGATCGCGCTCGAGAAGAAGCGCTTTCTAAACGACGACTTTGGGCCGTCGACGGGCTGTGCGCTCAACGCCGTTTGGTTCCAGGAGGACAACCCGCTCGAGGAAGACCTCGACTACGCTCGGCTCGCGGAGTTCCTACGGGATCACGAGGCGCCGGCGGCTCCGTACTCGGTCAACTTTCGAATCTCCGACGAAGACGGCAAGCCGTACTTTTTGGAATGGACTCCGCGCATGGGCTACGATTGCTGCACGACGGTCGCGTTGCTGTACGATTCGCTCTCGGAAATGCTATGGCGCGTGGCGACCGGGCAGGGTGGGACGGGCGTCTCGGACGATCTCTCCTACTCCGTGCGGCTGTCCGTGCCGCCGTTTCCGTTCGAGTATCCGCCCACCGACGGCAAGCACACTCCCGACGGCCTCTTACTTGGCGATCTCGGCGACGGCTACAGCCCGCCATTCATCGCCGGCCAAGTCCGCAGCGAGCGAGAGGGTGAGTACCGCGTGGCCGGGCACGACGGAATCATTGGCTGCGCGGTTGCGGTCGGGGACGACCTCGAGACGATGGCCGATGGCGTGCGCATGTTCTGCGACGACCTGCACGATTCGGTCTCGAAGCTCCAGTGCCGTACCGACGGCGCAACGGTCATTCAAGAGGACGCGCGGAAACTTGAAGCTCTCGGGATCGATACGCACCCGGCGATCCTCAAGAGCGCAGAAGAAAAGGTGGCATAATGGCCGAGGTAAATTTTGGATCGTTCGGACCTAACCCCGGCGAGCAGTTAGCTTCTGCCGTCGGCGCCGCCGTCGCCGATATGCCCGCGCAGCAAGCGCAGCGGCAGCAAATCGGTCAGCAGATCCTCGCGCCGTACTATCAGAAGTTGCTAACGGACCCGACGAACCCGCAGATACTCGCTCGGATCAAACAAATCTCCAAGCAGTACGGGATTCCGCCGCTCGTTACGGGCGGAGGAACCAGTCCAGCGGGAGGGTTAGGTACTCCGGGGGCGGCTGCACCAGCCCCGGCGCAATCCGGGAATACAACTCCCGCCACGACTGCGGCTCCGGGGGCGGCCCCGTCGGGACAAACACCCGGCGGCGCGGTTCAAACGGGTCCTGCGAAGCCGATGAGTTTTGGGGGTGCTTCTCCATCGGGCTCCGCTTCGCCGCAGCGTTGGGACGACCCGCGTCTTCAGGGCCGCGCGCAAGCCTATTCCGCGCTCTTGCACCAAGCCGCGGAGAACCCGTCGAAACTGCGCGACCAGTCCTTTCACGCGCAACTCATTCGCGCGGCGGCGGCGGTCGGTCGCGGCCCGCAAGAAGTCAAGGGCGACATAGCGGCCTATCTTCAAAAGATGAAGGCTGGCGTACAGCCCGGCGCCGGTCATCCTGCCGCGGCTCCGCAGGCTGGCGCACCCGCTGGCGGCGCTCCGGCGGCTGGCGCGGCTCAACCCGCACAAGGCGCACCGGCAGGCGCTACGGCCCCGCAATCGCCCGCTATGGCGACGCAGAACCCGGCGCAACAGCCGCAAGGTGGAACGGCGGCATCGCCCGCGCCCGCGCCCGGTGAGACGCAGGGCTACATGAACCCGAGCGCGGCGTCCGAAGGCCCAGAACGCTTCGACGTTAACGCCTACCTCGGGCCGCTCTCGCTTCAGGATTTCTCGACGCTCTCGGGGATGACGCCCGACGAGCGAATCGCTGCGTTGCGCCAGCAAGGCCGCGACCTCAACGGGTTCGACCAAAAGTGGCTGCATAGCGAGCCGTCCCTTTCGCCTAGCGAGCAAATCACGATCGCGCACGATGCGGCGTCGGCACTCACGGCAGACATTAAAAACGGTGCGACGCCCGATCAGGTGAAGCTCTCGGTCTCGACCTATCGGCCGTACCTGACTCCCGCGCAGAACGCCGAGCTCGACTCGAACATCAAGGACTCGCTCGATCACGAGCTCCAGATTCGGCAGGCGCAGGTCACGAGCACGGGCTTCTTGCGCGGGCGGACGCTCGACTTGATGAACCGCCGTCTCGGCGACTCCGAGAAAAATACGGCCTGGGATCACGATTTCCGGTACACGGTCCTCAACGATAAGAACGCGCAGTGGTCGACGGCGCAAGCGACTCGGCAGCAAAACGCCAACACACAATACTCGCGCTACCAAGAAGAGTTCTCGCGCGATCAGGCCAACGGGCTCGTCGACGACCAGGGGCGTCCGATCAAGGGTGGCGGCGGTATCAAGCCGGGCGAAATGATAAACACCGCGCGCGGCCTGCTCACGTCGATCCAGTCGGCCGTGCACGAGTACAACACGACGCTGCAAACCGCGCTTCAGAACCCCGGCAAGGGCGGCGGCGTGAACGCGCCGATGGAAGCCGACATTCAAAATCAGATCGACGCCTACAACCAAATCGTCGATCAGATGGACGCGCGCGGCATGCACTACTTCAAGCACTACACCGGGCCGGACCAGTCGGCGCTCCAATCCAACACGGCCGCCGCGACCGCCGGCAGCGCGGTCGGCTCGCAAGGGCAGAGCGCGGGAACGCCAACCGACAACACGCCTCCCTTTACTGCGCCTCCGGGATGGACTGCGAAGAAGATTAACGGCCATTGGGCGATCGTGCAGGGCAGCGAAATCAAGTATTGGCAAGGCGGTAGTCAATGAGCACGCCCGGCTTTGCGGACGCCCCGCCGAAGCCGAAGCCCGGTCCGACAGCGACAGCCGCACCCGCGGGATTCGGAGACTCGCCGCCGGGGTTCGGCGCCAAACCGCCGGGTCAGGATTTCGGAGACACGCCGCCAAGTCAAGCCGCCCCGAAACTGAAAGGGCCGCCCGGGCTCTCTAGCGTCAACCCCGGCGTCAACGTCATTGGCGACTACCTTACCGAATGGACGAAGTACGGCGCCGGCGGCATTCGTAACGCCTTCCGAACCGTCGTCGACGGTCTCGCCAAGACGTTTAGCCTTGGAATCTACGATTTCGACAAGGGGCATCATCAGGCGCCGAACGACCCGCATCTCGACGGGCGCGCGATGGACGTCGATACGATCAACGGAGAAATGGTTGGCACAAAGCTAACGCCGACGATCCGTAGTTACATCACGACCGCCCTCGCGACGCCGAACGTGCGCGTCGGGGTGCCGAAGGAAATATACGCCGCGCTTCCGTCGAGCATGAAGTCTCGCGCCTTCGTCGACGCTCCCGCGCATATTCACACGGAACTCTCGCAGGTAATGCCAGGGCAGACCGTCGCGCCGGCCGGCTTCGCCCCCAGCCCGCCAAAGGGATTCGTCAAGGACCCGCAAGCGAAACCGGCCTTTGGCTCTAATCCGCCGCAGCTTCCGGCGTCGACGTTCGCGACGCAACCGGCAGCAATCGATCCGGATACCGGTCATCCGTACCCACCGTCTATCGGCGAGACCGTGCAGATGGTTCACTCGGCGGTCAACGAGATCGGCGGCCATCAGGATTTGCCATTTATTCTCTACAATGCCATGCTGCGCGACAACGCGGGGCTCGCATCCCCAGGGAAGATCGCCCAACAGCTACGCGATCCCAACTCGGAAGTCTCAAAGGCATGGGCGCTGTATAAGCACGATCCGGCGCAGGCGATGGATGAGTACGGACTCGGCTCTCCGATTCAAGAAAAGTACCTGGCGCAGCGCTATCCAGGAACGGGCATTGCCGCGGTCTCGACCATGATGCTCAAGGCCCCGTTGCTAAACTTTCTAACGACGTTTTATGGAGAGCAGTTCAATCCAATGTCCTGGGCCGAGGGCGCGGGCGCCGGAAAGGCTCTAGGTGTCGCGGGCGACCTTATGCACGGCTCTCGGATCGCCGAAATGGGGGACAACTTAGCGGATACGCTGCGTGTCGGCTCACCGTTGCGCGTTCTCAAGGCGCATGATATGCCGCACGATCCGGTCGCTAGTCAATGGGGTGCGGGAACCATCGCGTCGCTAAACGCTCCGTGGGAAACGCCGAAGATCAAGATGCCGTCGGACGCTGAGGTCACGAAAGAGATTTTCGACAACTTCGATCAGGCGACGAAAGACGAGATCGTAAGGTTAAAGCAGGGCTCTAAGCCCAACCTGGCGTTCGCCGAACAGCACGCGGACCTGGCACAGCGGGCTAAGACGCTCAAGGGTGTCATGGGTCAAGTGCAAGGGCACATGGAACGCACGAAGCTCCTCACTCCCGACAACACGTTTGATTGGGCGAACCGCGGAGAGAAGTTCTTTCCGATGAAGGGCACCTACCAGTTCAACGAGTTAGAGGAAGACCTCGGAGGCGGCAAGGGATCTCCGGGAGGCGTGACGTCCGCGCATAAAACGGTCGCCGATTTAGACCATGCCGTCGAGACCGGGAAGATCGATCCGCAGCACGATATGGCCGTAAACTTTGGAACTTGGTATCGGCAGAGCTTACAGAAGGTCGCGTTTGAAGACGCTATCGATCGCGCGCCCGAGTCGCTGCGTCGCGATGCCGTCGTTGCGGATTTCAAGAATGAGTTAGGCGTTCCGCCGACGCAGGCGCAGCAGCAGCACTTTCCCGGAGTCGGCATTGAGGCGCTAGGCAAAGGGTTCGAACAGCCCGACGCCTGGCAGGAAATGCAGAACTCGTTCAACGATTTCAACTCGCGACTCGTTGGCGACGAACACAATATCAAAACACAGAAGCTCGCCGATGAGATCGGGTGGAAGCCAAAGTTCGGCGACGAGCGCAAGATAACGCTTGAGAGCAATCCTCGATGGGTCGCCGCCAAGAACCTTATGCCTGATCCGAAGCGTTCTCCCGCTCTCGCGAAGTCAATGGTCGCTCCGGAGCTATGGGAGTTCCTGCGAGGGGAGACCGTCGAGCAGCCTGGTAGACCTTCCCGCGCGACGACGAGCACGTTGCGCCGATTCATCGAGTCAAGCGGTTCACAGTTACCAGGCCAAGAGCAGAGTTTCGTCGGCCGCTATGTAGCGATGATGAGAAACATGATAATGACGAACCTCGTCGTTCATCCGGCCAAGAACGTTGCCGGAAACGATGCGCTCGCGCGCGGCATTTACAACCTTGGAGGGCCGGCGTGGCAACGTGGCGGCTATCCCTATCAAGCTGCAATGGCGCTCGCGGTCGAGGCTGGCTTAAAGAAGCCCGAATCGTTCGTCGGCGGCGCGCAGCAGTATTCCGAGTGGGCAGGCCGCGCTCTCGTGCAGGGTGGGCTGGCAGAGTTCGGAACTCCGAGAACCGCGGCTTTTGGCGGTGATTATCACGCGGTAATGACGAGCCCCTCGGGAGCTTGGCAGGATCGTGCCAACCGAGCATTCACAAAGTTTTGGGATATAAACCGCGAGCGCACATTTGGTAACAAAGGCGAGAAGTGGATGGCTGTCTCGTTCTTCAAGGACGCCGTTACGCAGGGCGGGATGAGCGACGCAGAGGCCGCGCGCATCACTCGAAAGTTTATGGGTGACTACTACAACTTTGACCCGAAGAGTCCGTGGTCGTCGTTCTTCTACTTTCTTCCGTTCCTAAAGGGCAACATGAGCTCGTGGATTACCGCGCTAGTGAGGCGCCCGCAATACATCACGGGCCCACAGCACGCACTCCGCAACGTGAACTTACATACCGATCCTCAGGCTCTTCAGGGAGCTTATCCTCCGCCGGATTGGACGGTCTATACGCCTGGCGGAACACCATACACTGTTCCGTTCGTGGGCCATAATATTTCGAACATCGCACAGGCGGTTGCCAATATTCCGAAAGGCCCGGAGGCTGTGTGGCAGCCCCTTCAAGATATGTTAACCGCGCGCGGTACGCCGCTCACGACGGGCGCGATCGACGTGCTCGCCACTGGATTCTCTGCATTTCATTCTGATCTTCACGGTCCCGAGACCGATTGGAATGTCATCGTAAATACGAAGGCGCCACCCGACGTTCAATACCGTCAGCTTGGCGCTTATGCCGCAACGCATTTTCTACCGATCCCTCTCGTAGCCTACGCTGCACAGGATGCCGTTCGAAAGGGAATGTCGTGGGGCGATCTTGGCCGAGCATTCGTGAGCGCATCGGGGGCCGGGTTCATCGGCCAAGCAAAACTCGATTCCTTTACGAAACGCCAGCAAGGCAAGGCCCAGGAGAAGTACCTGAAAGCGTATTGGCGATACAAGGGACACGGCGAGGTCCCAGGCGACGGCGATCTCGATTCGCTTAAGTCGGCCTGGGACACTTACACCGATCGACTCAAGGATCTCGGCGTGGTGCAGTAGAGCCCTGCTCAAGCGCAGCCTTGGCGCCCTCCGTCATTGCGCCGCCGAACCAGTTTACAAGCTCCTCGCGAACGATAGTGCGGTTCTTGTTCTCAGCCAGGAACGTGTCGGCCCATTTACGCGGGTTAGCGTTTCCGAATAGTTGCGCGGGCGGCCCTACCTGATGAACCACGTCCGCCCCTGCCAGCATCTCTTCTGCCTGTTCCATAGTAATAACGTCACCCGGAACTGGACCGGCGTCTAGATCCTTAAACAGAATGCCGTCCGTCATCACGGACAACGGGATACGCACGACCGCATTGTTATAGCCCACCTGAGCGTTTACGACGCCCTGGAGCGCTTGCGCCACTAGCCCCGGACTTGCGTCGTCGCTTTCGAGAGCCTTCGTTGCCGCTATCAGCGACGTTAGGAGTCCCGCTCGCGCCGTCTTGAGCGCTTGCTGCGGGGTTAAGGTTGATCCTTGCATTTCTTGCTTTCTTTATTTTGACGATGCGGCCAGTATAAATCACGGCCTCTCGTTCCGAGCCGCAGCGGCACGAGATTTTGGAAGGGACGTATTCGGCGCCGGTTTCGTCCTCGATCTCCACGGCGCCGACTCCATCCGTGTGCCAAACGTGGATGTGCGGCACTACTGACCCCGCCATTGTTGCACTGCCTCCATTGTTTTTCCTTTCTGTTGCGTGTGGGTTAGAATTCTTCGATAGACCATCCGCCGCCGTGCTTCTTAGCGACGACCTTAACGGCAATGAAGCGGAATGGGAAACGGTTTGCGGCGACTTTGATTTTTACGCGGGCGTCGTCACTCCAGAATCCCTTTACCTCGTGGCACTCCATCGTTCCGTCGGTAAGCATCACGGCGAAGTCCGGCGTGTAAAAGGTGTTGTCGTCCAGGCGCAGCTTGAGACCCTCGAACATAAACCATGCGATCTCGCCGCGATGGATCCGGTCCGATAACTCGACCTGGTAAGCTATCTCGGTTTTATTGAGCGTCCCCGCTTTGAGGCGCCCGATCGCGAGACGGCCGGCGTTCATTGCTTCACCTCTATCGCTGTAAGAATGTCGGCCCATGAAACCACTTCCATCGGGGCACTACTGAGAGAGTTGCTGCTTACACGGGGAACCATGACACTGAAATGGTTGAGGCGATGAACGCGCTGCAGGGCTTCCTC
>PMUK01000193.1 GCA_003166915.1 Candidatus Cybelea palsarum | reverse complement strand
GTCGTCGGCCGAAACCTTCGTACCGATCTGGCGCAGCAACCCCTTCGTGTCGCCGTGCTGCGTCTGAAAAAAGACCATCCGTTCGATGACGACTGCGACGCCGACGATCGAAATGAGCAAGAGCAGCCACATATCCCAGCCGCCCTGTTGCATGAGACTCAAAAATCCCGTAAACACGCCTCTACGACCCTCCCAATTAGCGTTGCTGCGCGACGACCGCGCCCCCGTGAGGGCGACCCATTGGCCTCCCCCGTCTAAAGTCCTGTAGCGTTAGGGACCGTTCCCCGAGGGAGCGCTAGGCGCCGAGTTGAGATTCTGTTTCACGAACGTTTCGATCTGAAGCGAGAGTGCTTCATTTCCCTGCGCCTTGGCCAGCTGATCGGCTTTGGCGAGCGCATCCGTGGCCTTTTTCTTGGTTCCATCGTCATGGCTGGATGACCACTGAGCCGTCAGAGCAATCCCCTCTGCAAAGTTCGCTTGCGGATTATCCGGCTGCAAAGCGATCGCCTTATCGGCGTAGCTTTGCATCCGCTTGTAGTCAGGCTTCGCACCTTGCGCTATTGCAAACGCAGCTAACACGTTGGCTGTGACAGCGATCGTGGGATCGCCCACTGCGGCGGCCTGATCGTAGTCGCGCAACGCCGTTGCCGTATCTTTGGCTACCGCCGCCGCCTGGCCCGACTTCAGCAAGCTCGCGCCCATCGCTCGGGCGCCGGCCGTGCTGCTTGGGTCGAGCTGCTTGATCTGCGCAGCAATGCCTTGTGCGTCTTGCACGTCGTTATTGGCCAAATACGCCTGCAGAAGCTCGGCGTCGATGTTCACCTTCGAGGCGAGCGGTATCTTGGAATCCGCCATGGCCATGTCGTGCGCCGTCTTGAGCGATGCCAGGGCGGCCGCGCTATCGTTATTCGCCAGCTGGGCCACGCCGAGGGCAAAGCGCGAGTTGGTATCGGGCGTGATCGCCACGGCTTTCTGCGCGTAAGCGAGGGATTGCTCTGGGTTGTCGGTCGCGCCTTTAACTGCGGCCGCAGCGAAGCTTTGCGCCGCTGCCGAGCGGAATTGCGCGCCGATCGTCGCTACCTTATCGAAGGCCGCGGCCGCCGAAGTAAAATCCCCGGCGTCATACGACGCTACGCCCAGCATTTCGCGCAGCGAATCGTCACCGGGCGAAGAGAGCAGTTCCATTTGCGCTTTGGATTTCGCTTGCGCGTACTGGTGGGAGCGAATGAGCGCCGCGACCTGGCTTGCAGCCGGTGTCAGCGAGGCACCCCCCAGCGATACGCCCGAGCTTGAGCTTTCGCTGGAGCTTCGTACGACGGTCCGGCCGCTAAATCTCAAGGTGAAATCGTAAAAAGCGGTGATCGGCGTGGTTCCTCGGCGAGCCGGCCGATAGGTCGAGCTGTTCGCGATCTCGGTCGCGGCGGCGTTGTCGCCCAAGTTCGTCGAGCTAATGATTTTCGTGACCTTGTGCGATCCATCGGCGTTGACCTGGACTTGCACCACCACCTTGCCGCTTCCGGCGATCGTCGTCGACGTCTTGCCCTCCTTGATCAGTTTGGCCGGCACGAACTCGGTCGCGTATTGTGCGCGAGCCGGAATCTGGCCCACCGCCAAGAGCGCCGCGAAGGCAATTGAGAGAACTCGAAGGGATTGATTCATTGCATCACCTCAGGCGGGGTGGTACGAGGCGATTCGTCCGGCGGCCTGCGATGCCGACGCAGTGCCTCGATCTCTTTTCCGGTCAGCTCCCGAATGCGGCCCGGCGGCAGTGCTCCGAGGTTGAGCGGCCCGAATCGAGTTCGCGTTAGTTCCAGCACGGGATGGTTTAGCGTTTCGAACATGCGGCGCACTTGCCGATTTCGGCCTTCGTGAATCGTCACGTCGACCAGCGATCGGTCGCGGCGTACGGCAAGGACGCGGACTCTCGTTCCGGCCGCGCGTCCATCGTTCATGACGAGTCCGGCCAGCAAGCGCCGCACGTCGTCCGAAGAAAGGCGCCCCGCGATTGCTGCCCGATACGTCTTGTCGACGCCGAAGCTGGGGTGAAGCAAGCGGTGTGCCAGTTCGCCGTCGTCTGTAAGGAACAGGAGTCCGGCAGTGTCGTAGTCGAGCCGGCCGACGGGGAATACACGCGGGCGATCGACGAGGAAGTCGGCGATGCTGCGGCGCCCGTGGGGGTCGCGCATCGTCGTCACCACGCCGAGCGGTTTATTGAAGATCAGATAGGTCGGCGCCGCCGGAAGTTCGACCGGCACTCCGGCAACTTCGACCCGATCGCCGGCATTCACGAGCGTCCCGAGCTCGCGCACGCTCGTCCCATTGATGCGCACGGACCCACCGGCGATCATCTCGTCGGCGCGTCGCCGCGACGCGACACCCGCGCGCGCTAAGTACTTGTTAAGGCGAATCCCGCCGGCTTTCTAACTAAGGAACCTCTGCTTGATCCGATGTATGTGCGTGATGCTGAGGAGGCTCTGCACGACGAGCGGAGCCTGGATGGCGGAGCGAGGAGGCAGGCAGCAGGAGCGCAGCCAGGATGGCGGAGCGACGAGCGGCTCCGGGGCATCATGCGCGTACATCGGATCAATCAGAGGTTCCTTAATACTTTCCGTTGTTCCCGCCGCCATCTTCGTAGCCGCGGTTCATCGAGAGTGCTTCCTTAGTGACGGTCTGCAGGAACTCTTCGTTCGTGCGCGTCTGGGCCATCTTGTCCAGGATGATCTCGGTGATGTCGCCGGTATTGAGCACGGCGGTCGCACGCCGGAGCATCCAGATCTTGCGCATCTCGTCCGGCGTGAGCAGCAGCTCTTCGTGCCGCGTTCCGGAGCGCTTGATGTCTATTGCCGGAAAGACGCGAGACTCTGCGAGCTTACGAGTGAGATCGATCTCCATATTTCCGGTGCCTTTGAACTCTTCGAAGATCACGTCGTCCATCTTGGAGCCGGTCTCGATGAGCGCAGTTGCGATGATTGTCAGCGAACCTCCCTCTTCGATCTTGCGCGCCGCACCAAAGAATCGTTTGGGTTTGTGCAGCGAAGCCGTATCGAGGCCGCCCGAAAGGGTGCGCCCCGAGCTCGCGACGACTTGGTTGTAAGCGCGTGCAAGGCGGGTGATCGAATCGAGCAGAATCACGACGTCTTTTCCGAGCTCGACGAGGCGCTTGGCGCGCTCCATCGTCAGTTCGGCAACGGCCGTGTGGTTTTCGGGATGCTCGTCGAACGTCGAGGCGACGACGTCGCCGTCGATCGTGCGCTGCATGTCCGTGACTTCCTCAGGGCGCTCGTCGACGAGCAGCGCGATGATGTGCGCCTCGGGATGGTTGATCGAAATCGAGTTGGCGATGTTCTTGAGGAGCGTCGTCTTGCCGGCTTTCGGCGGCGAAACGATCAGGGCGCGCTGGCCCTTGCCGATTGGGCAGAAAAGATCGATGACGCGCGTGGAGAGCTGCGTCGAGCGCACTTCGAGTCTAAAGCGCTCTTGTGGATAGATGGGCGTTCCTTTTTCGAAGAGTCGCCGGCCCTTGATGGCTTCGGGGTCTAAATCGTTGACTTTGTCAACGCGAATGAGGCCGAAATATTTCTCGCTCTCCTTCGGCCGGCGCGCTTGGCCTTCGACCATGTCTCCGCGCCGAAGCTCGAAGCGGCGAATCTGCGTTTGGCTGACATAGATGTCGTCGTTGCCGACGTAGTAACCCGCGCGGCGTAAGAAGCCGTATCCCTCAGGCAACACGTCGAGAATGCCGCTTGCCACCTCGATGCCCGATCGTGCGATCTGGCCCGCAACGAGCAGCGTAACGATCTCGTCTTTCTTCAATTTTGCGGGTGTAGGAAGTTCAACGTCCAGCTCCTTCGCAATCTCGACGAGTTCCGTCTTCGTCTTTTCGGAGAGCTGAGCGGCGGTCAGCATCGGGGGAACCTCAACCTGCTGCGGGAGCTGGTCGTGGAACGCACCGGGATTTTGACCGAAATGGTGACGCCGGCGCGTGCGGCGCCGCCGGCCTCCGCCAGCTTGTGGAGGCCGCGAATCGTTATTTAGCCGATGCTCGATGTTGGGACGGTTTTCGGTTTGCAGAAGAGTTCTCTCTTATGGAGTCGCGCACGCCAAACTTCGAGATCGAGGCGAGGCTGCCGTCGCAATCAGATCGGTGGCGTGAACGGGAGGGTATCAAGATATCGCGGCTGTCAACAGATGACCGCTACGCGACGCTCACACTATAGCATAAGCCCCCGGCAGCGTTCAAGCCGGGCTCAAAGCGGCGGGTCCGCTCACGTAGGGGTTGCCGGCGAGGTAGAATCGCAGGCGATGATCGGCCGCTCGCGTTACGCCTATGCGCCGGCTGCGGCGCACGATCTCCGGAGCCCAGTCGTCCCGGGCCAGCCAAAGGAAGCGGCCCAAGAAGAGGTCGGCGCCGTCGAAGGATCGATCGATGGCAAGCGCGCGACAGAGCCGGCCGGGGCCGCGACAAAGATCGCGCGTGCGCTCCACGGCTCTGCGGCGCTGCATGAGCGCGAGCCCTTGGGTCGGCTCGAGGGCGCGAACGAGCACCCCGGCGCCCCTTCCTTCGCACTCGCTCGAAAGATTAAAGCAGAACGAGGTGCCGTAGATTTGATAGACGTAGGCCCGATGAGGCGGTCCAAAGAGCGTCGCGTTACGGGAGCTCTTACCGGAAAATGCGTGACACGCCGGATCGTTCGGAAGGTAGGCTTCAGTCTCGACAATGCGGCCCGCCGCCTTCCCATCCTCGCTCTTGCGCATGAGAATGCAACCGACCAAGGCCTTTGCGAGCGCTTTTGTCTCGACCGGCAAAAGCTCCGGGTCGAGGCGCAGCAGTTTCACGCCGCAACGTTCAGCGCTACTTCCGCTCCGGCCCTTTGCATCAGCTCGTCCGTGGCTCCAGCCCCGATCTCGACGTCGTGGAATGCGTTGAGCGCACAACGCAGACGAACGTAGGGAAGTACGAGCGCATCCGGCACGTCGCATCGAGTCGTCACCTCTTCTACAAACCGACGGTCGGGCATCACAAAATGGGCCCGCGTGACTCCGCGTTTGCAAAGCGAACGCGCGACCGTCACCAGTGCCGGGTAGGCAACCGCACGCTCCACCAGCAAGCTACGGCGCACGATCCGGAAAGGCAGGCGCACGACCTCCCGACCCTCGGCGCCATTGAGCGCGGCGTATGCCACACCGCTGCCTGCCGCCCCGGCGGCATATCCCACCTCTACCTCGAGAACCTCACCAAGCCTTTGCATCGCGTGCGCCTCATCCTATTTTAGGCGAACATATGTTCGAGGTCAAGCAATTCTTGCCGGCCGGATCAGGCTTTCGTAGAGGGCGAGGGTGCGATCGATCTGCTCCTCGATCGAGAACCGTTTCGCGGCCTGGCGCGCTGCGGCAGCCCTGGCCGGCTCGGGGACGCTTCCGACCCGGCCGAAGGCTTGCGCGAAGGCCTGCACCGTCGACGGCACGAGCAGACCGGCGGAGCCGAGAACGTCTCGGTTTTGGGGTGCGTCGGCAGCGATGACGGTCGCCCCAGCGGCGAGCGCTTCTGCTTGCACGATGCCTTGGGTTTCGGTCGTACTGGTCATCACGAATGCGTCGGCGCTGGCGTAAAGATCGGGCAGATCTTGCCGTGAGATAAAACCCAAGAAGCGGCTCTGTTCGAAAACGCCGAGCTCCCGCGCGAGCCGTTCTAAATCGGTACGCAACGGTCCGTCGCCGGCGATTACCAGTTTCAATGAGGGATCGTTCGCACGCGCGAGGGCTTCGAAAAGCAGTTCGAGGTTCTTCTCTTTCGCCAGCCGGCCGACGCAGAACAGCATGCGATCGTCCGTTCGAACGCCGATTCGTTCTCGAACGTCGTCCCGGCGACGGCCGGCGGCAAAGAGTGCAATGTCGATCCCAGTCGGCACCGTTTCTATCCGCACCGTTACGCCGAGCTCACGAAGGCGCGCGGCCATCGCGGGCGTCGGAGCGATAACGGCGTCGGCCAGATTTGCGAAGGTCCGTGTGAGTCGGTTCGCTGCAAAACGCGTTGCATTTGTTTCGAACGGCACGTAGTGAGCGTAGGCTTCGAGTTGTGTATGGTACGTGTAAACCATCGGCATCCCATAGCGCCGGGCACAGCGCATGCCCATCCAGCCCGTTACGAATGGCGAGTGCGCGTGAATGACCGAGAGCCCCTTAATTACCGCGTTGACGCGCCGGCTCACCAATGGCAGCGTCAATCGGTACGGCGTGCGCGCGGGCAGCGGGAGCGACGGAATCCGGTGGACGTCGCCCTCGGATTGGGCCGTTCCCGGCATCCTCGGCGCAAAACAGAAGACCTTGTGGCCGCGGGACTGCAAGCCCGAAGCCAATGCTTCGACCGACGCCACTACGCCGTTGATGACGGGACGATAAATCTCGGTAAAAAGCCCGACGCGCATCGACTGCATCGCCAGGCTTTCTTCGCTTCGACGTTCGGGCACGCCCCGGCAGGCCGAAAGCGTTCCGTACCCGCCCAACAAGGTGACGCAAGCTCGCTGTTGCGACTTTTGTCATTCTTTCGCCTCGAAAGGTGCGTGCTATAGTGCCCGGGTCAGAGCCGGCCTGCCCAGACGCACAGCAAGCCAGCTTGGAGTATGCCGGCGTTTTCCGTCGGATCCGCGAGTCGCGTACATCGTCCGCTCCGCTGCGGAGTGTCGAGCGCAGACCTTGGACGCGATTTGGAACAAGAAAGGAACCTCGGATTGATCGGACGCGTGATTTACGCCGTTTTTCTCGTTGTTGGTCTTGCAGTCTCGCCTGTCTGGGCGGCCCCTCCGGATTCGCAAGCCGCCGCGACTGGCGTAACCTATAGAAACGGCGTCATCAGGTGGCAGCGCCTCGAGCGCCGCCGCGTTCAACCGAAGACCTTAACTCGGCTTTCGATGCTCCTGGCGCCCGGAAGCTCCAAGGTCGTCGCTCGAGGCCGGCCTGGCCTCGCGCAGGTGCGAGTCCAATACGCCCAGCACGACGGAGGACCGGTACGCCAGCGAATACTCTCCACGACATTGATCCGCAAAGCGAACCCGCGAATCGTCGCTCAAGGCGTTAGCCCGTCTACGCTCGCGGCCTTTGAAGCACACGGCTTGCTCCAAATGGCGTCGCTCGCTCGCGGTGCGATTCTGATGATGGCCACGGCCTACACCGCCGGGAGCGCAGGCGGTGGCGGCAGGACGGCCAGCGGCAGGCTCGCCGGCTATGGCATCGTCGCCGTCGACCCTCGCGTCATCCCCTTGGGAACTCGCCTTTACATTCCAGGCTACGGCACGGCGATCGCGGGCGATACCGGAGGCGACATCGTCGGCCGTCGAATCGATCTCGGCTTCGACTCGCTGCGCGGGGCCATGCTCTTCGGCCGGCGCGACGTCACTGTTTACCGGCTGAAGTAGCGTAAAATAGGGGCGTGTCGAGCCCCCGTGCCGTGCTGGCGAAGGCGGGCCTTCGCCCGAAAAAGCGCTTCGGTCAGAACTTTCTCACCAACACCGCGATTGCAGCCAGAATCGCCGGCTTCACGCTGGAGGGCGCACCACCGCGGCCTCTCACGATCGAGATCGGTGCCGGCACCGGCGTGCTCACGCGGGCGCTCGTCGACGAGGGCGCGCAGCTCACTGCCATCGAGATCGATCCGGAGCTCGTGGCCGTACTTCGTTCTCGCGCAGACATCGCCGCGGCGCAAATCGTATCCGCCGATGCTCTGACGTTCGATTACCGAAGCTGGTCGGAGGCAGAGCGGTGGCGCGTCGCAGGCAATCTTCCTTATAACATCGCGACGCCGTTGATGCTGCGCCTGATCGAAATGCCGTCGGGCCCCGATTCTCTGACGGTCATGGTACAGAAAGACGTCGCCGAACGCTTCATGGCGTCACCCGGCACGCCGGCCTACGGAAGTCTTTCGGTAGCCGTTCAGTATGCGATGCAGGTCGAGGTGCTCTTAACGATCGGACCGCAGTCTTTTTTTCCGGCGCCGAAAGTGCACTCGAGCGTCGTTCGCCTCATTCGCCGCGCCGCACCGGCCATCACCGTGCGCGACCTCGACCTCTTTTGGAAGGTCGTGCGCGGTGCGTTCGCGTACCGGCGCAAGACGCTCGTCAACAGTCTCGCGCTCGCGCTCGACATCGACCGCGCGGCGACTGCACGAGCGTTATCGTTGTGCAATCTATCTGCGGAGCTTCGTGGTGAACGACTCGACCTCGGCGATTTCGCCCGTCTGGCCGACGCGCTGGCCAAAGGATAGCTTCAAAGGCTTCGCGACGTGGCTGGTGGCCGGTTTTATCGCCCTCCTCTTCATCGGGCTCTTCGTCCTTTCGCTCACGAGCAAACCTCCAACCAACGTCGACCCGCTCGAGTTCGACCTGCTCATCGCCTTTCAGTTCGTACTGGAAGGCATCTTGGTTGCGATCGTAATTCTCACGTTGCCCGCCCTTTCGAAGTTCAGTCTACGAGAGTTGGGATTTCGGGCGCCGACCTGGTCGAACTTGGGAGTCGCTCTTTTGGGAGCGTTCGTCATGGTGATCGTTGCAAACGGAGGCGCTTCGCTGATCGATTATTTGGCGCACAGCCAGCATCAGCAGGACATCATACAGATATTCAAAGGCCTGCACAACTCCACGACGATCGCAATCTTCGCCGCTTTTGCGGTCCTCTTCGCGCCTTTTGCCGAAGAGACGTTTTTCAGGCTGCTCTTCTTCAACCTCGGAGTGCGTTACGGCGGTTTCTGGGGCGGCGCGATCCTCAGCGGCGTGCTGTTCGGCATCGCGCATGGCGACCTATTTGCGGCAGTCCCATTGGCGTTGGGCGGCGTGGTCTTATGTGGGGTCTACTACCGCACCGGAAACATTTTCGCGCCGATGCTATCCCACGCGCTCTTTAACGCCGTGTCGATCGTAGCTCTGTTATTCATTCCGAAAGTCGCTTAAGGCAACTCTGATTTATT
>PMUK01000122.1:1625-5875 GCA_003166915.1 Candidatus Cybelea palsarum | reverse complement strand
CACTCGGTAACATATCAGGGCTCAGAAATTGCAAAGAGCAGGGTCAAATCGCGAATAAGGGCCGCCCACACGGCATCACCGTCGTAGCGCCTCTGATGATCACCTTGGTTTTTGTCGAAGTGTTGAGATCCTCTCATATGCTGCGGCGGCTATCGGCGGCTTCTATGTCGCCGCCGGCCTGCCGATACTGACGATGAAGAAATGGGCTGCGGCTTTCGTCATGGTATTGCCATTGCTGACGTTGCGGGACGAATCGCGCTCGCAGATACGGGACTGTACTCTGTCGTCCTTAAAGCAAATCTTCGCCCTCGTCGCGGGGGCAGTCATCGCAATCGTCTTCGCAATCTACATCGCAACGAAGTGGAAGATCTACAGTTGAGGACGTCAAATTTTCCGCCGTGCTAACTGGTCCGAGAAAGCGCGCACGGCGGGCGTGTGAGTTGGTAGGACTTGGCCTGATCGCCGAGATTGAGCCGGATCTGGAGGCCCATGTCCCAATGAGCCGGGCGATGCAACTGCTCCTAATCGACGTTGTCGGTCGGAATCGTAATCTCGCTGAAACCATAGAGCAGGTTATTGAGTAATATCTGCGAGGTAAGGAGCGGCAAGAACAGCAAGAAGAGCGGGCCCACCGCCGTATTGCTCATGTTGCCGAAGTTCGAAGAGGTTCCCATTAACACGTACTTAAAGGACAAATAGCGCGGCATTCAACGTCATCGGCCTGAGCGGCGGTCGTCATCGTCGGCGCGTTGACGCTCGTCTCGACCGCGCAGATCGTCTTCCCATCGTTAGGGAGTTAGTTCATGATGCGCCTTCTCCTCAAGGCATCGTCGAAGTTCTTTCACCTCCGCTACGAACTCAGTCGTATCCTCGTCGCGCGGGCGCGGTAAGTCGATCGGTACGATCTTGTCGAGCCGTCCGTCCTTCATGATCGCGACGCGATCGGCCAACACAACCGCCTCTTCGAAATGATGCGACACCATGACCACCGTCTTTTTAGTAGCGGCCCAAATCTGCAGCAGTTCGGCGTGGAGCTCGTCGGTAATGATTGGGTCCAATGCGGAGAAAGGCTCGTCTAAGAGCAGCACGTCCGATTCGACGACGAGCGCCCTCGCGATGCCGACTCGTTGCCGCTGACCTCCCGAGAGCTCTCGAGGATACTTCCTTGCAAATTTTTCGAGATGGACCATGCGCACACAGCGCGCGGTAAGGTCGTGGATCTTGTCGCGGTCGAAGTTCTGCATCCGGGCGGCGAAGGCAACGTTTCCTTCCACCGTTAACCACGGCAGCAATGCGTATGACTGAAAGACCATTCCGACGTGAGGGGGTCGGACGACGCTGCCCCTCGTCGGACTCTCGATCCCTGCCATCATCTTGAGCACGGTTGATTTTCCGCAACCCGACTGCCCCACGAAACAAAAGAACTCGCCTCGCCGGACGGAAAGCGAAAGATGGCGCACGACGTAGACCGGCGGCACTTCGTACGACTTATAGACCCCGTTGAAGACGATTGGCGAATCCATCAGTCGAAGCGAAACCGTTGAAATAGTCGCAGCAGCGGCTGCCATACGAACAGATTCATGAACGCGACGAGGAGCATCATGGTAGCCAACGCGGCGACGAATACCGACGTCCTTCCTTGCGCGTTGGCATCGACCAGAAGGCTGCCGAGACCCAACAGGTCCTGCGACGGATTTCCATTCGGAATATACGTGTGCAAGACTTCCGCGACGATCACGATGGTCCAGCCTTGAGCCCATGCCAAGAGCGAGCCCAGAATAATCCACGGAAGGATCGCCGGCAGGGTGATGTACCAAAACTTGCGCCAACCTGTAACGTTGAAGACGATCGCCGCCGACTTGATATCGTCGGGAATCGTCTGCAATCCCCCGATGACTTCAAAAACGATGTTCCAGACCATGGCGACGAAAATGACGAAGATCGCAGCGAGCTCGAAATTGTGATATGCGGCAAAGAAGACGACGACCACCGGAAAGAATGCAAGCACCGGGACCGACTGCAGCACGTCGGCTATCGGCAGCAATATGCGCTGCATGAGTGGAGTGCTGACGATCAGCAGGGCGAGAGGTATCGAGACCAATAGCGACACGACGTACGCCGCAAACATCCGAAAAAACGTATTGGCCATCGCGGCAATAACGTCCGCAGCGGAAATTCGGTTGATGTCGAACGAATTTCGTGGATTGACGAAGTGAAGCATGAGGACGGTAACGATGACGGCGAGAGCAACTGCGACGCCGACGGAGGCGAGCCGGTGCGCAAGCGTCGCCCTATACGATAGGATCGGCCGATGATGGACCCTAACTCTCACTATCTGCTCGTTCGCGTCGCGGCATTCGTCGTCCCACTCGGATTCGGCACGTTTGCGATCGCCGTCGCGCTCGGTCTGCGTGGGATGGCGCCGTGGTGGCCGGCCGTCGTATTTTCCGTATTCGAGGCAACGATGCCCGTCGCCGGCATTATCGCGGGGCGGTTCGTCGGCAACCGCTTCGCCGTCTTTGCCGAACTTCTCGGCGGCCTGATTCTCGTGGGCGTCGGAACCCACACATTCCTAGGGCGCCCTGCCGTTTGATAATCCAACAGCGATCCCTCAGATTCGCGGTTATGTGCCGCACGATTTCAATGGTGGAGATGCGGGGCTCGAGCTCCGGACCCCTTACGTGTCGTGCAAGGAGTTAGATTGATCCTTAACCTGAGGTGCTGGAACGCGGCTACGCAAGACCAACTTCCGTAAGCGCGCCCTGATTCGTCTTCCCGCAAAACAAAAACGCCGAAATTCCACCGAGGTAAAACGCGGCACGCTGGTGCGACGGCTGGCCGGTTTACACTGCGTCGTTGACGTGCAGCCGGTTGTGGATGATGCGCCGGCTCTGACGGCTTGTAGGATTAGACCGAATATGGTAAGGCTGCGCGAACAAGTGGATGGTGCAGTCGACTGCGTAATCAAGAAGCTCTTCCTTTTGCAGTCGCTTGCGCTATGGTCGGCTGCCAGCGTGGGGGCGTTACGGCAGGATCGTCGGCATCGCCGAGTCGCGTGCAAACCGTCGCCTCCGACAATGGGCGATTGATCTTTCAAACCGGCAGAAATCGCGATGGAAAGCAGATTGTCGCGGCCGAGCCGCCTCTTCGCCCTTCATGCGAGGCTTGCCACGGCGCAAATGGAGCCGGAGGCATTCACCGACCGGGCGGCGCCGTTAGCGCCGACCTCCGCCACGACGCCTTGGTGGTTGGACAGAAACACCCATACAATCTAGCGTTGCTGGAGCGCGCGGTAACCACGGGCGTAGACAATGACGGTCAGCTGCTCAATCCCGTCATGCCGCATTGGAGGGTCTCTCAACGTGACTTGCACGACGTCGCGACTTACGTGCTTACCCGACTGAAGTAGGCGTCTAATTGGTGTAGGATTTTCGCCGCGGTGCCGTCACTGCCTTTGCCCGACTCCAACCATTCCCCACCGCTCCGTTACAAAAGTGCGACAAGCGGCCCCGACGGTACGGAGCTCTGGCTTGACGTGACGGGGTGCACGCGAGGCGATGAGAAGAACTCGAGAAGGCTCTGCTTCCCGATGCCTTCACAGTAATCTCGTATGCATCACGTGATGCTACAACAACTGCGCGACAAAACGTCAGTCGAGCGCCCTGTAGACCAAACTCGGCACGGGCTCGAGCGGTTCCTGGCCTCTCTGCGGGGTAGGGACGGTATTTGCCAGCTCCGTCTACGGGTCCCCATGGATGCTAGCCGGTACGGCCTCTCCCTTGATGCGAGGTGATATCGTTGCAACCCGGGCGCGCGATTGAACAGACTCTCGACGGCGTGATTCAGATCATATGGACTCCCGAGGGGAGCACCGTTTTCCCGCGATTCGAAGGGACGTTAATGATCAGCGGTGAGGGACTGGATCCGAGCGTGAGTCATATCGAGCTAGACGGCTCGTACATTCCACCCTTCGGCGCGGCGGGGCAGCTTTTCGATGCCGCGATAGGTCGAAGGCTCGCACATGCGACCGCGTGTGAGTTTCTCAAGGATGTCAAAGCGGCGATCGAACGTGAGCCATCTGAGTCGATCTGACGTAGTTGCGCCGTTTTAGCAAAACAAATGTATTTGTTGCGCGACTCTCGACTCCAAGTTGTACGCGCCGCGGACGCCGATAGTTATCGCGAAAGGTTTCACATGCACTTGAAATATACCCTTATCATGCTATGCACGACCATACTTCTCGGAACTAC
>PMUK01000122.1:0-1604 GCA_003166915.1 Candidatus Cybelea palsarum | reverse complement strand
TCTTATGTTGACCTTGATAAACCCGGGAGCAATATCCACGCGTACACGTTTTCGCACGATGGCTACTACGACGTTGCCCCTGGGGACTACGATCATGTGATGTTCGAGTCTGGCACTGCTCCACCGGGGTCGAGTAAGGCTGAGAACGTCTCAAGTACCGTGCAGTACGTCTGGCCGATTTGACGCAAAACCCGGTGACTGCCGGCACTCGTCTTGCGGGAACTCTCCGATGGCCAACCCGCGTCGCCACGCGGGAGGCGAGCCTCCCATCAGCACCGCTCAAGCTGCTGGCCATGAGACGTGCGCTGCAAGCCGCAGGCCTGGTCAAGCATTCGATACCTTGGAAAGATTGCAGTAACGTTGAAGAATGGTTGGGCATGCCCAATGGAATCGGAGGCTCTTAAGATGCAGATGCGTGCAACACTCTTTGGGGCGATCGCGATTGCAAGCTGCGTGGGCGCCGCGCCTCGCGACATCGCCGTTATAGTGAACTCGGGTTCGACAAAGTTGTACGGATACACGATTCAAGTCTGGTCAGATGGAAAGGGCTCGGTCACACTCCAAGAGCCCGGGGGTCGTGTAGTGACTACCCCCAAGCCATTTGGCTTGCCTCCAACGATCGCGATGCTTTTCTTCTCGGATTTGGCTGCTGCGCGTAAAGGCAATGTTACCACCGTTCCCTGCATGAAGACCGTGTCGTTTGGAACATCGACGCATGTTACGTGGCAGGGCTGGGAGTCCCCCGATCTAACTTGTCCGCCGAAGGATTCGTTGGGCGATGCGCTCGTTCGAGATGTTGACTCAATTCGCGAAGCAGCGGGCATTTCCAACTCGCCGCTGCGTAGTGCGCCCCCTACGACCGAGCCAGCTCCGTCCATACCGCCGCCGTAAGACCGATGCTCACTTCCCGTAGCGGGCTCGTCGCCGCGGCGGGTGATCCAAACATCGTCCAGGAGCCACTCGCAGGCAAGCAGATCGGCAGCAAGACATAAAGGGTTCGCCTTGACGGGTACGATCAGTTGCGTATGCTCACCGGCAAAGGGGGAGTCGGCGCGCCACGAGATATTCTATTTCGATGAAGCCGACCTTGGCGCCGTACGGATCGACGATTACAAGTATGTCTTTCTCGATCAGCCCGACGGAGTCGATTCGGGCTGGTTAGGCCCGGTAAGGGAAGAGGCTTTAGTTAGTCTCGCCGATCAAGAAGTACTTGGAGGGACGCGCGAGTTTTACGCAACCTGTCAGACACACGTACTATTAGAGGACGCTTTCTTGATCTGACGAGAAGTTGAGTGCGAAAACCGTACTGACTCCGATGCGTCAACGAGAAGCCTCCCAAGTAATGCCGTGAGGGGGCTTCGTCGCGCGGGCTATCCCGAGTGGCTACGGCTCCGTGAGGCTTTGACGATCGGGACACTCCGCAAAAGCGAGGCAATCCAGGAGAGACCTGCAGGCCGTCGGCGCCTTCGTTCCGTCGGAATCAGGCCGTTCCCATTGTCAAAGGGAAGCCCGTCTAGCTTAATCTCCCCAAGCTAGTTGCTAGACGCGCGCTCCTCTACCCGTAATAATGTTGAAGATAATGAGGACTACGGCGATGACCAACA
>PMUK01000225.1 GCA_003166915.1 Candidatus Cybelea palsarum | reverse complement strand
CAGAGGGCAATACCGAGGGAAGAGAGTTTGCCGCACGTATAGTGCGAGCTAACCTCGACGTCGTTTCGACGATGCCGAGCATGCTATGCAAGCTCTCCCTGTAACGACTTCTCGTCAGCGAGCGAGAGATGGACGTGTTGCGCCGAAGGGCGCAAATCTATCGCGTTCATAAAACGCCACCATCTCAAAAGAGATGAAGGTATAGTCTGCGCTGCAAGTGATTGCAGAACGCCACATCGACGGGGAGGTTTGGNNACAGTTCGGTCCCTATCCGCTGTGGGCGTAGGAGATTTGAGGAGATTGGACCCTAGTACGAGAGGACCGGGTCGAACGAACCTCTGGTGAACCGGTTGTTCCGCCAGGAGCATAGCCGGGTAGCTATGTTCGGATCAGATAAACGCTGAAAGCATATAAGCGTGAAACTGACTCCAAGATGAGATCTCAATCCCGAAAGGGTGAAGAGTCGTGGTAGACTACCACGTTGATAGGCCGGAGGTGGAAGCGCTGCAAGGCGTGGAGCTGACCGGTACTAATAGCTCGGAAGTTTTAACTAACTATACGCAACGCTCTCGTGACACCTGGGAGTTCTTCTCTATACAGCTTTGTAAGTTTCCCGGCGCGATCGGCTCGAGCTCCGGCTCGCCATCGCGGCGGGATCCAAGGTTTCTGGCGCCCATGGCGGCGGGGTCCCACCCGTTCCCATCCCGAACACGGCAGTTAAGCCCGCCAGCGCCGATGATAGTCGGGCCGCAGGGCCCCTCGAAAGTAGGACGGTGCCAGATTTTTTCCAACGACAGAGGCGCGTCGCTCAGCGACGGGCCTCTTCATTTGTAGGAGATACGACGTGAGCGATCTTCCCAATTTTAAGTTCGACCTCGAGAAGGCGAAGGGTTGGGACGGCGCCGCCGGCTCGGCTCGTCAGCACACCGTGAATGAGTTTCCCGTGTCGACGAGTTTTGCAGCCGTGTCCATGCGGCTACAGCCGGGCGCGCTGCGCGAACTGCACTGGCACGCCATCGCCGCCGAGTGGGCGTACGTGATCAGCGGCCGCTGCAGGGTGACGGTCATCGCGCCCTCGGGCAACGCGGAGATCTCCGACTTCGGACCCGGCGACGTCTGGTACTTTCCGAAGGGGCACGGCCATTCGATTCAGGGGTTAGGTCCGACGGAGTGTCATTTTCTGCTGATTTTCGACGACGGACGGTTTTCGGAGTTCGGCACGTTCAGCATCACCGATTGGATGTCGCGCACGCCGCCCGACGTGCTGGCGCAGAACCTGCAACTACCGCCTGCGGCGATTGCAAAGCTGCCGAAAAAAGAAGTCTATATCGTGCAGGGCGAGATTCCGTCCGACGCGCCGCCGAGCGCCCTCAATACGAATCTCGAGCCGAGCCAGCTCAACCATAAATTCCGGCTGGGAGCCGCCCCGCTCCTGAAGTTCGAAGGGGGGACCGAGCAAGTCGTCTCGCAACAACAGTTTCCGATCTCGTCAACGATCACCGGCGTGCTTCTGACCATTAAGCCCGGCGGTTTACGCGAGCTTCACTGGCATCCGAATGCCGACGAGTGGCAATACTACATCAAGGGGCGCTCCGAGATCGGCATTTTCGGAGCGAACGGAAAATACCGGCAAGACGAGTTCGGTCCAGGTGATGTCGCGTTCATCAATCGAGGGTTCGGCCATTATATCAAGCAGATCGGCAACGAAGAAACGCAGATCTTAGTGGCCTTCAACAGTCCCGACTATCAAGAGATCTCGATCTCGACGTGGCTTTCGTCGAACCCGCCGCGCCTGCTGGCAGACAACTTCGGACTCGATATGGGCGTCGTCGAGAAGCTTCCGAAAGCGGGACGCTTTATTGTGGGGGCGACGTAGCGACGTATTCGAATTGGCCGCTAAACTCTCCGGGTTTGAGATTCGTCTGCGCCGCAAGGCGGCCTACGCGCGCCGGATCGCTGAAATCCGACGGCTCTAGTCGCACCATGTAATCTCGCGCGACCCGATAGGCTTCCGTCGCAAGATCGACTTGCCTCGTGCGGATTCGACCCGTCGACGGATCGAGGAGATTTTCTAGGGTGATCGGCGTAACGCGACCGCCGGACAATGCAATGAGCGCCCCGCTGCCGCCGTCCACTAGATAGCGAACCGCACCGAAGCCCAGCGTTCGGGTGTAGTCCATGTCGAAAGGGACCGGCTTCGCGCAGCGCAGCTCGTATCCGATGTCCTTGGTATGAACGACGGAGTTGACGCCGATTTCGCTCAGGCGCTTGCGCACGGCATCGCGCAGGATGACACCGAGCGGCACATCGGCCAGGGGAACGTTCCCGAAGGAATCGCGACTGAGATTCCCTCCCGAGCTAAGGACGTCGTCACCAATGCGCTCAGCAATCCCCTCTGCCACGACGGCGACGCCATACTCGCGTCCCAGCGACCGTCCTTTCACGATCGAGCCGACGATCGTGTCCGCAACCGAAGCAAGCGTCGTTTTCTGCGAAAACTCCTCAGGTAAAACGGCGACCGTTGAGCCCGAGGCCTTACACATACCCAGCGAAAGCGAGCCGGACTTGCGTCCCATGCAGATAACGACGTACCAGCGCGTCGTCGTGCGCGCATCCTCCATGAGGGTTTCCAAGACGCCTGCGCCGACCGAGCGCGCGGTCTCGAAGCCGAACGTCGGCGCGTCGTCGGGGAGCGGCAGATCGTTGTCGATCGTTTTGGGAACCGTTGCAACGCCGATGCGGCCCCTCGCGCGTTCGGCGATCTTGGCCGCGCCGTACGTCGTGTCGTCGCCGCCGATGCAGACCAGGTACCGAATCCCGAGCGCGTCGAGGGCGGTGACGCAGCGCTCGAGCGTGGCTTCGTCCTTAGCCGGGTTTGTGCGCGACGTCCGCAGGATCGAACCGCCGGTCGTGTGGATGCGCGAAACGTGATCGAAGGTAAGCTCGACGGTTTTGGGCCTGCCGCCCGCCGCGAGGTCGCGATAACCGTCGTAAATGCCGATTGCGCGCAAGCCGCAATTGAAGGCTTCTATTGCCGCAGCGGCGATGACGCCGTTAATTCCGGGTGCGGGCCCGCCGCCGACCAAGATCGCCAGTGCCTCACGCGCCATTTAGCTATGCTCTCCGTGGAGTGGCCGAATGCGATAAATCTTGCCCGCCGCGTCGTCCGCGACGAAAAGACTGCCAATGGGCCCAACCGCTATGCCGGTCGGACGGCCAATTCTGGTTAGACAGCCGGTTTGAAAGCCTGAAACGAAATCGGTCCATTGCGCATTCGGATTCTGCCAATTCACGGGTTTTACCGGTAAATCGCCGTCCATCGGCACGAAAACAACGCGCGGCGGGGCCGCGAAACAGCCGTCGGCCTCCCTGTGCCACGAGCCGTGTACGGCGGCGAAGATTCCACCGCGGTATCGCGACGGGAAGGCGTAAGCACCGCGTTCGAGTTTCGGATAGAACGTCGCACCGATGATCGTGGAGTATGCGGGAAGCTCGACGAGCGGCTCGACCGTTGAGGAGCAGTCGTAGCCGGACCGATAGGCGTGGTGATCCTCCTCACATTCGGGCCAGCCGTAATCGGCATCTCCGCGATGCGCCGAAAGATCGTCGAGAAACTCGTAGGGGTGGCCGAACGGAAGATCGTCTTGCCCGGCGTCCCCGACCCACAGTGAACCGGTCTCGGGATTAACGGCCAATGCTATCGCGTTACGGATGCGCTTGGCGCGTTGCGTGAAGTCGGAACCATCCGGATTCATAACGGAAACCGCGGCTCGCGTCGGGTCAACTTCCGTGCAAGGGCTTTTCCCACCGTCGACGGTTGCATTGCACGAGGAGCCGACGGCTGCGTAAAGATGACCGCCAGTGTATGCGATCGACGTCGTCGTATGAACGTCGCCGTCCGTCTCCGGTGCAATCGCGCCAGCGCGGACGTCGGCGATGCGCCGTACGTTGGGTGCGTTCGCTTTGCCGGGGTACGCGAGGACCCAAACGTGATTCATTGTGGCGACATAGATTTCGGAGCGTGAAGTTGAAAAAGCAATGCCGGCGGCGCGATCGTCGTCTAGCGTGGCGAAAACTCGGGGGCTAAGGGCGCGTCCTTCCGCATCGGGAACGACGTACACGTCGCGCCCGAGCGTCCCGACGATCAGGTTACCGTCCGGAAGCGCGACGAGCTCTCGCGGGGCGGGGATGCTCGCGATCGTTTCGATAAGGAATCCGTTCGGAACGCGAATCCCCGCGGAGCTAACTGGCTGCGTAGCGGCGGCGCGAGCGTGCGGACTGCAGCTACTTGCCGCGATAACGGCGCCCACGAGCAGAAAAAAACGAAAGACTCCCGAGGGCATCGCGTTTCCTTTCACGGGAGTCTTACCCTAACTTCGCAATGGCGCCGGCGCGCAGATGGGCTAGCCCGGAGGCTGGCCCTGATCGGACGGCCCTTGCCCCTGCGGTCCCTGATCGGGCGGCCCTTGACCCTGTGGTCCCTGGTCGGGCGGTCCTTGACCCTNNTCCCTGACCCTGCGGTCCCTGATAGCGCGGGTCATCGTACTGCTGCTGCTGCTGATATTGCGGTTGTCCGGAGGGACCTTGCTGCTGCGTCTGCCCGCGCCGCTGTTGCATTAGTGCGCGCATCTGTGCGTGATATTGATTCTGTTGGTCGCTGCTGAGCACGCTCATGATCTGGCGTCGCAGTTCGCGGCTCGCTTGGGGATCGCGCGGACTTCCTTGCGGATGAGCCTGCGAATACACATTGATCATCGACTGTATGCGCTGTTGCTGATCGCCGGAAAGGTTGAGATTTCCGAGCCGTTTTATCCAACGACGCTGAATTTGCGCCGGGCTTCGAGTCGCACTTTGCTGGGCCATAACGCCCCGTGGCTGACTTTGCTGGGCATAGGCGCCGAGCGGCGGCACTGCGAGCGCGACCACGAACGCCCCCGCCGCCAAAAAGATAGTCTTCATGGGCAGATCTTACGCTCTGCGGTTTAGATGCGCCTGAAGGCCCGATTAGGACCGGGCAAGCGGCACGATCGCAACCGCCGCAACCGCTTCGGAGACGTGGGCTTTGAAGCGCTTAAAGTTGTCGTAGAAGAGCTGCGCAAGCTTGCGTGCTTGCTCGTCATAGGCTTTCTTGTCCGCCCAGGCATTGCGTGGATTGAGGACTTCGGTTGGCACGTCGGGCACGCTTTTGGGAATTCTCAAGCCGAAAAAGCTCTCGGTTTCGTACTCGTCGAGTATTCGGCCTTCGATTGCGGCATTAACCATCGCTCGCGTGTGCGCGATCGCCATACGGTGTCCGACGCCGTAGGGGCCTCCCGACCAGCCTGTATTTACTAGCCAGCAATCGACGTCGTGCTCGTCGATCTTTCGTCCGAGGAGCCGTGCATAGGTCGTCGGATGATGCACCATAAACGGCGCGCCGAAGCACGTGGAAAACGTCGCTTGCGGTTCGCTGACGCCTCGTTCGGTTCCGGCGACTTTAGCCGTGTAACCGGAGAGAAAATGGTACATTGCCTGCTCGCGCGAGAGCCGCGAGATCGGAGGCAACACGCCGAACGCGTCGGCCGTCAGCATCACGATCGTCTTGGGGTGTCCGGCCTTGCTGCCAGGGACGACGTTGGGAATGAACTCCAGAGGATAGGCGGAGCGAGTATTTTCGGTCTTCGCGTCGGAATCCACGTCGAGTTGACGCGTGCGTTCGTCGTAGACGACGTTCTCGATCACCGTCGAAAAGTGGTTGGTCGCCGCCCAAATCTCGGGCTCCGCGCTGGGTGAAAGGCGAATGACTTTCGCATAGCATCCGCCCTCGAAGTTGAAAATGCCGTCCGCCGACCAGCCGTGCTCGTCGTCACCGATCAGCGGTCGCTTCGAATCCGACGACAACGTCGTCTTGCCCGTTCCTGAGAGTCCAAAGAGCACCGCGACGTCCCCTTTTTGGCCGACGTTGGCCGAGCAGTGCATCGGCAGCGTCTCGCGCAGCGGCAAGAGATAGTTCATGACGGTAAAGACGGATTTCTTGATCTCGCCCGCATAACGCGTTCCACCGATTAGAATCATTCGCCGCGCGAAGTTTACCAAGATAAACGTGCCCGACCGCGTTCCGTCGCGTTGTGGGTCGGCCTGGAAAAGAGCTGCGTCTACAATGGTAAACTCGGGAACGAAATCAGGCTCCGGGCGCTGCGGTGTAATGAAGAGGTGCCGTGCGAAGAGATTGTGCCAGGCCATTTCGGTATAGACGCGCAGCGGTACGCGATAGCGCTCATCGGCACCGGCGTAGCAATCGAGAGAATAGACTTCTCGCTCCGAGAGATAGGCCGCCACTCGCTCGAAAAGCGCGTCGAAGCGATCGGCGTCAATCGCTTGGTTCGTTTCGCTCCAATCGATGTGCGCTTCGCTGGAGGGTTCTCGAACGAAGTACTTGTCCTTTGGCGAGCGCCCGGTGTGCGGACGGGTGTCGACGATGAGCTGACCGGAGGGGCCGAGGACGCCTTCGCCTCGAGCGATCGCGTGTTCGATCAGCGCGGGAGCCGATAGGTTTTCCCATAGCTTGACGACCTTGAGTTTTTCCGGAAGCGAAAGAATGGCAATTCCTCCTCTGTACCCTGCTGGGTTTCCGCATTGCTTTCCCATGGCGCGCAGGCGTGCCTGCAGGCCGCCGTTCCACGGAGTCCAATGCAGGAAGCATGCGGTGGATGCTATTGGTCCCGACCCTTGCGCTCTTACCCTTTCATTTCGGATTCTTTGCATCCGGCCCGCTGGACGCCATCACCGACGTCGGCGGCGTACGGGTTGCGCATCTGACAAAAATCGCAGGTGACGATATACGCACCGGTGCGACTGCCGTTCTACCCAATGCCGACCCCTGGGATCGCAAAGCGCGCCTCAAAGGCCTCCGCCCACGCCTCGAAATGGTGCCACGCAAAGCCCACGTCCTGGCCCGCCACGTCCTCGACGTAGCGGTCAAGGCCGCGGCCCGGCGGCAGGCCGGCCGATGCCGCGGGTTCAAGGTAGGGCCCTTGGCTCAGCGAGAATCCCACGGTCCACATCTCGTTCGGCACAAAGGCCACTCGCCCGCTGAAGGTCGGGTTTTGCCACTGCACGGCGCTGGGCGCCCACTCCTCGGGCGGCGACGAAAGGGAGGCGTTCTTAACCTCGACGGCGTAGTAGAGCCGGCCGACGTCGCCAAAAACAGACGCACCGCTCGCGTAGCTCGGGCCCCAGATCACGGGAATGTTCCGGTACTGGTCGAGGAAGAACCCCCCGGAGTCCGGCCTGGGAACGACGCCCGCCCACGTCAGGAGCTCGGGCACCGAGCGGATCCCGTCCGTGTCCCAGATGCCCGTCAGGTTCTCGTAGGGCAGCGGGGCGGTGATGAACGGGTTGTCCCACGAGCCGTGCCTGAGCGTCCAGTTGCCCACCACCGTCGCGAACTTCCCGGCCTGGAGGTTGAGCCGGCCGTCGTCGAACGGGGTGAGGCGAACGACATACTCGTCCAGGCGGACACGCTCGCCGGCCTCGCCGGGATCGAACCCGTTGTCCGCGCGCACCTGCACGAAGCCGTAG
>PMUK01000200.1 GCA_003166915.1 Candidatus Cybelea palsarum | reverse complement strand
GCGATCTTCACGAGAGCCAAGTTGACCGTTGCGATTATCCAACAGTTGAAGAACAGCCCGAGGTAGATCGCACGAAAGCCGCGCACGAACGACGCGGCGCGCCCAGCGTAGCGCAGCTCGTAAAATTCGAGATCGGTCAGCACGCCGGAACGTCGCCAGAGCCGCGCATAAAAAAAGACCGTCGCCATCCCGGTCAGGAGAAACGACCACCAGACCCAGTTTTCGGAGACGCCGCCGTCGCGCACGAGATTGGTGACGAGGTTGGGCGTATCGGTGGAAAACGTGGTCGCGACGAGCGAGATGCCGATCAGCCACCACGGCGCCTGACGCCCTGCCGCGAAGAACTCCGTGATATTCTTTCCGGCCCGCCGCGCGAGCACGATCGCCGGCACGAAGCTTACGCCCAAAGAAAGGACGACGATGATCCAATCCAGCGTCCTTAGGTGCATTGGGCGAGCGCGTTCGGTTCCTCCTCGGCGATGACCTCGGATGCGGCGAGCGCGACCTCGTTGGGCAACTCGCCATAGGCATAGACGCTGACCCGAATCCCGGAGCGCTGCAAGAACTCGGCAAGCACCGGCCGGAGCGCCGAGGTGCAGACGACTGCCGCACGATCGCGGCGCGTCCGTTCCGCATAGCGTTCGATCCGGGCGCGCAACGCAATCGCCGTTGCCGGCTCCAACGCTTCGGTTCCATAACGGCACCACGCCGCAACGAGTCTCCGCTCGAACTCCGGATCGAAGATCGCCGGTTCCAGCTGCACGACGCCTTTACGGCGCAGCAAATCCGGCACGATGGCGCGCCGCGCGGCTTCGGCGAGTTCGCGCGGATCGCGAGTGTTTGCTTCCAGCATCGCTTCGAGCACCGCGATCGGATCGCGCGGCCACGCGCCTTCCCGAAGCAGCAATGCTATCGCGCGGTGCAACGCGCCGAAGGGCAGCGCCTCCCCGCCCACCTCCTTGACTAAGGCCGGTACGGTGGATCGCATGTGCTCGAGCAGGGTGTGAAGCTCTTGACGTCCGACGAGCTCGGTCGCGTGCGTGCGCGCGATCTCGGCCAAGTGGGAACCGAGCACGGAAATCGGATCGAAGACCAGCGCGCCGGCGTTGAGCGCGCTCTCGCGCACGTCGGGCAGGATCCAAGCCGAGGGCAAGAGATAGACCGGCTCGCGTTCGATCTGCACGGAGAAACGCGCGAGAACTGCTTCGTCGGCGACGGCGAGGAGCCGATCGAGATCGAGACGCCCGAACCCGGCTAAACGATCGCGTACGCGAATGCCGTACGTGCGTGGGTCGCGCGAAAGATCGTCGCGCAGACGGACGCCCGGAAGTACGACGCCGATATCTGCGGCCATTGCCCTGCGCACTTCTCCGATGCGGTCGAGCAAGGCGTCGGAGAGCGGCGACGCTAGGAGTTGCGCGAGGTCCGCACCGATTTCGATTGCCACCGCATCGACCCCCACGAGGCCGAGCGCCAATTCGGGGCGCCGCATGGCATTGCGCTTGATCCGCTCTCGCGCGTCGGTCGCTTCGGCTTCGGCACGCCGGCGATTTCGCTGGGCGAGTGCGGCCATGCCGAACGCGCTCGTACCCAAAACAAAAAAGAGCGGCCGGGGCAAACCGGGTACCAGTGCGAGCACGAGCAGTAACCCGCCCGCGCTGCGCAAGACGTCCGGTCGCCCAAAGAGCTGCGTCGCGAGGTCTGCGCCCAGCGCGCCATCCGATGCGACCCTCGTCACCATCATGCCCTTTGCCGTCGATATGAGGAAAGCCGGCAGCGTGGTGACGAGCGCATTGCCGATCGACAGCAGGGCGAAGGTCTGGACCGCGTCGAGCGGTGCGAGTCCGTGATAGGCGACGCCTACGAGAACTCCACCGGCGAGATTGAGCGCCACGATCAGCAGCGAAGCGATCGCATCGCCTTTCACGAACTTTCCGGCACCGTCCATCGCTCCGTAGAAATCCGCCTCTCAATGCACGGCTTCGCGCTTGCACCGCGCGCCGTCCGCGTCCCACGCGCCGGCGTGCACGTCGGCGTCGATCGCCATCTGCTTTCCCGGCATCGCATCCAGGGTAAAGCGAGCCGCCACTTCGGCAACGCGCTGCGAACCGCTGGCGATTACGACGAACTGAATGGTCACCAAGATCGCAAAGACGATGAGACCGACGACGAGGTTTCCCCCAACGACGAACGCTCCGAAGGCCGGGATGATCGCACCGACGGCACCGGGCGTCGCTCCGGAGGTAAGGATGAGCCGTGTCGCAGAGACGTCGAGGGAGAGTCGAAAGAGCGTCGCGATCAGAAGCGCGGGCGCGAAGGCGGAGAACTCGAGCGGATCGTCGACCGTAACGGAAAGTAAGAGCACGAGCGCCGATCCAAAGATGTTGATGCCGAGCAAGAGATCGAGCAGCCACGGCGGCAGCGGTACGATCAAGACCGCGACGATCGTCAACAGCAGCGCCGCGAAGACATACACCGCCCGTTTATGCGAGCTCATCGGGCGATCTCGTCGGCGCGCGTCAATGCAACGACCACCTCCGCCACTGCAACGTAATGAGCTTGCGGAATCGGCTCGCCAGGCCGCCCGTCGCGATAGAGTGCGCGTGCAAGCGCAACGTTCTCCACGATCGGGATTCCGTAGATCGCCGCAAGCTCCCGAGCCCGCGCGGCGGCCTCGTCTCGGACACGCACGAGGACTTCGGGAACGGGGACGCGCGGCGGCCGATACGCTAAAGCCACCGCCAAGCGCGTTGGATTTACGACGACGAATGACGCCTCTTTAATTCGAGTTGACCGCCCCGAAGCAACGCCCGGTGCAACGATCGGCGGCGTCCTCTCGCCAGCGCGTCACCTTCTTCTTCCTTCACCTCCCGCTTGCGCTCTTCAAAACTCATGCGCAACTTTCGCAGCCATGACGAACGGGCCGCGCCAAACTCCGCAACCGAAAAGAGCAGGCCGACTGCACCGGCTGCAAAGGCGACGTGTTGCGCCGAAGACCACACCTCGACAACCGACTGCGAGAGGTCCGGCGAGCGGAACATGGCCGCGGCGCCGGCCATTAGAGCCGGACTCATTGCGAGCGTCGCACAGAGGAAGGCGAGCGCCGCGCGCAGTGAGTGACTCAGCGTCTCGCGCGAAACGATGCGTCGCATGCCCTCGATCGGATTGAGCCGCTCGATCTTCGCCGTCACCGGCATCAGGGTAAGTCCGCCGCTTTGCGCAACACTTGCGATCGCTCCCGCCATTGAGGCGGCGGCGATCGGAATGAGCGCCACGGCTGCCACGAGCACGCACGATGAAGCAGGCCGCAACGACTGCGCACGAACGAGCTCGTTTGCAGCGACGGAGCCGAAGAGTGGCGCAACCGAGAGAATCGCGAAGCAGGCCGCGGCAAAGGACACGTTTGCCGCCAGCTCGCTCGACCGCGCAACGTTGCCTTCGCGCTTCGCCTTTGCGATCCGGCCTGCGTCGGTTCGAAGGCCTTCTCCGCAACGTCGCTCACTTCACGACTCCCGGGATTCCGAGCATCGGCGGCGGCGCGTGGCCGGCGGCGAGCGGTACGACGATCGCGGTTGCGATCAAAGCCGCGGCGAAAGCCAGCGGAAAGGCGAGCGTAAAAGTGCCGAAGCGCGGAATGACTCGGGAGAGCGCGCCGAGCGCAATTTGAACAACGAACGCCAATCCGAGAGCCGGCGCGGCGACTTGCAGCGCTACCGCTAGAAAATTGGCGGCAAAGACGGCCGCGAACGACGCCCAAGCGCCCGCGTGCAGCGACGATTGGAGCGGTATGCGCACGAAGCTCTGCGCGAAGCCGAGCAATGCCAAGCGATACGCACCGGTAAGGAAGAAGGCGCCGGTAAACGCCAGCGACCATACCCGCCCGAATCCGCTCGGCGCAACCAGCACCACGCTTGGCGCGATGGCTTTGACGCCGACATAATCGTCGACGATCCGGCCTCCCGCGTAGGCGGCGTCGTAGACCAGCGACGCCGCCATTCCAATCGCGCTCCCGAGCAAAAACTCGACGAGTAGCGCCGCGACGAAGACGCCGCGATCGAGGCGAAGTTGCGCGCCCGAAAGGCTCGGTGCAATAAGCATCGCTAAGACGAGCGCAAATCCGCCGCGAAGCGGCGTGGGAACGCTGGGATGTGAAAAGCCGGGGGCCCGAAAGACAAAACCGGCGCAGCGCGCCAGAACGAGCAAACCGGCTACCATCCCGCGCGCAGAGCCGGAATGGCGGCCAGCGCTCGATCGAAGAGCGTCGCCAGCAAATGCATTCCTGCACCTCCGAAGACGGCTACGGTCAGACCGACCGCTAGGATCTTCGGCAAGAGCGTCAACGTTTGTTCCTGCACTTGCGTCGCCGCTTGCACGACCGCAACGGCGGTTCCGACGAGCGCCGCGACGGCCAACATGGGCAACGCGATTATTGCCGTCGTAAGCAATGCATCGTGCAACAGTCCGTCGAGGGCCTCCATCCGTTCACGCTACCTGGAGGCCGTTACGGTCATTTTACGGCGTTGTTATGCTCCTAGGGCCGAACGGGCGCCACGCACTCGCCGCGAGAAGCGACGAGACGATCGCGCGCGTCGCGGGCGAGCGGTTGAGCGTGTAGAAATGAAGCCCCGGCACGCCGCCCTGCAGCAATTCGAGCGCCTGCATCGACGCGTAGGCGACTCCCAAGTCTTCGACCGCCTTCACGTCTCCTTTGCGCGCGTTCATCTCGACGCGCAGCTTCGGCGGGATGCTGGCTCCGCAGAGAGCCACGAAGCGCTCTATTTGGCTGAAGTTCGTGATCGGCATCAATCCGGGAAGCATCGGCAGGTCAATGCCGGCGCTACGGACTCGGCGCTCGAACCCAAAAAACTGCGCATTGTCAAAGAAGAGTTGCGAGACCAAGAAATCGGCGCCCGCTTCGGCCTTTGTCTTGAGCGCCGACAGATCCGCATCGGGCGTCGTCGCCTCAGGATGTTTCTCCGGGTAGCATGCCGCGCCGATGCAAAAATCGTAGTTCCGCCGCAACATGGCGATGAGCTCGCTCGCGTGTTCGAAGCCTCCGGCGACCGGGACGAACTGCGAGCCCGCTGGCGGATCGCCGCGCAATGCCAAGACGTTCTCGATTCCGGCTCGCGCTAGTTCGTCGAGCAGCGCTCGCAGCTCGGCGCGGCTGGCACCGATGCAGGTCACATGCGCGACGACCGTCAGTCCGATCTCCCGTTGAATTTCCTTTGCAAGCGCGACCGTTCTCGCTCGCGTCGAGCCGCCCGCGCCATAGGTAATCGATACGAACGCCGGCCGCAACGGCGCAAGCGCCTCGATCGCCGCCACCAGTTGTCGCGAGCCGGCATCGTCTCTGGGCGGAAAGAATTCGAACGAGAAAAAGGGGCGCTGACTCGCGAGCGCGTCACTGATGCGCATGTAGGCACCTGCTTATCGAAAGCTGCCCGCGACGCCTCCGCAAAGCAGCGCCCACCCATCAACCATAACAAAGAGCAGCAGCTTGACGGGCAGCGATACGACGGGCGGAATGAGCATCATCATTCCCAAACCCATCAGCATCGCCGCCACCGCCAAATCGATTGCAACGAAGGGAAGGTAGAGCGCAAAGCCGATTGCAAACGCGCTGCGAAGCTCGCCGACGACAAACGCCGGAACGAGCACGGTCATCGGTGCCTGCCGTTCGGGCTCGAGCCCGCGGTGGGCGACGCGGTCGAAGAGCGCGACGCCGCACGCTGCGCGTCCATTCCGCTGGCTGCCGCGTCGAGCAGATCGATGCTCATTTCGTCACCGCCTTGATTTCCTCGAGGCGAGCGTGTTCCGCACTCAACAGCGCTTCGGAAAAGATCGCGGCCGAAGCGGTCTGCGCCATTGCGGCGTCGGCGCTGCGCCCTGCCGCTTTGCCGGAGTTGGCGCGTGCGACTGCGGCCTGCGCCTCGCCAAGCCGAGTGCGAGCACTGGCGAGCGCATCTCTTAAGGAATCTCCCACGTCGAACATGGGCACGATCCTAACAGGGCCCAATGACCACGGAGATTACGTCAGATTGATGAAATATGACAAGCAAGGGTGGTGAAGTTCGAGACCGGCGGCTTACTTGATCGGTAAGAATAGCGTGAAACCACTGTGAGCGTCGAAGTAAACAACGTCAGAGAGTTCATCCCAGATTATAATTAGACATCATCCGCTCCCAGAAAAGGAGAAATCGTGCGAATTTTAAGATCGCTCCCCGCATTTATGGCGGCCATTCTCTTAGCCGCCCTTCCGCTGTCCTCACCGGCGCAGCTTTCGATCGGCGTCGGCGTCACGATCGGTTCGGTTCCACCGCCGATTCCGGTCTACGTGCAGCCCGCCGCGCCCTATCCGAACTACCAATGGACCCCCGGCTACTGGGGTTGGGGATCGGCTGGCTACTACTGGACTCCCGGAGTTTGGGTCCGGCCGCCGGCCGTCGGCCTCTTATGGACGCCGGGTTACTGGGGCGCTAGAGGCAGTGGTTACGGATGGAACGGGGGTTACTGGGGAGCCAGCGTCGGCTTCTACGGCGGCGTCAACTATGGAGCCGGCTATTATGGCAACGGCTTCGCCGGAGGCGCATGGTCCGGCAACCAGTTCCGTTACAACACCGCCGTCACGAACGTGAACCGAACCACGATCCACAACACGTACGTGAACAAGACCGTCATCAACAACCACTACAACAATTCGCGCGTCAGCTACAACGGCGGCCGCGGTGGAACGACGGTCAAGCCCACGTCGGGCCAGATCACGGCTCGCCAGAGCGGCCGGCCCGCTACCACCGATCAGGAAAACCAGGCGCAGTTCGCAAGCAGCGATCGCAATCAATACGCAAGCGTAAATAAAGGCAAGCCGACGTTGACGACTTCCCAAAAGCCGTTTAGCAGCACGAATAAACCGCCCAACTCCGCGCCGGTAACGACTGCCGACAAGCAAGGCGCGCAGAAGCAGCCGAAATCGGCCGGCGCCAACGCCCCGACTAATAAGGCTCCGACGACGCAAAACAAGAAGCCAGCTCCGACGACGCAAAACAAGAAGCCGGCTCCGACGACACAAAACAAGAAGCCGGCTCCGACGACACAAAACAAGAAGCCAGCTCCGCAGGGACAGAAGCCTCCCGCCGGCGGAAAGGGAAAGCCGCAGGGCGGCGGACAGGGCAAGCCACCGGCAAAGAACGGGAACAACAAACCACCGCAGCGCTAAGCCGCGCTCTCGTTGCGTGAAGCGTGACGTGAGAGCGGGATGAAGACCGCGTTGGAACGGCCTGACGAACGGGTAAGAGTTTTGTGAAAGAGCTTCCGGATGCTTGAATTGGGCGAGCAAGTGCGGTCGTTCCGGGCTATAATTCGAGCATCCACTCCGGAAAGGAGAATTTATGCGAATCTCAAGATTACTTCCCGCGCTTCTCGCGGCCGTTTTTATTATCGCTCTTCCCGTGCCGGCACCGGCACAGTTCGCGATTGGCGTCGGCGTCACGGTCGGCGTGGCCCCGCCGCCGATACCCGTCTACGAGATCCCCGTCGCCCCAGACCCTAACTACATGTACACCCCCGGTTACTGGGGCTGGGCAGGGGACGGCTACTATTGGGTCCCCGGCGTGTGGCTGGCCGCACCCGCCGTCGGCGCCTACTGGACGCCTGGCTACTGGGGCTCCTATGGAGGCGCCTATCGCTGGAACGCCGGCTACTGGGGTCCCCGCGTCGGCTTCTACGGCGGCATTAACTACGGATTCGGTTACTTCGGCGCCGGTTTTGTCGGCGGAGTTTGGGCCGGTGGCGGCTTCCGCTATAACACCGCCGTGTGGCCGGTCAACCGGACCAGAATCCACAACACCTACTACAATAAGACGATCGTCAACAACTACTACAACCACTCTCGCGTCAGCTACAACGGCGGGCGCGGCGGCATCTCGGCGCGCCCGACCCCGGCCGAACGCTCCGCATGGGCGAGCCGCCGCTACGGCCCAACGCCCGAGCAGGTGACTCACGCGCGATATGCCTCACAAGATCGCACGCTCTACGCGAAGACAAACGGCGGCCACCCACCAGTGACAGCGACGACGCACGCCTACAACGCCAGCAATCGTCCGGCGCACTATGGTTCGGTCTCCCACGGAACGACGGTCACCCATTACAACGGGACGACACACACCGCGACGCATTACAACGGTACGACCCACAGCGCGACGCATTATAATGGGACCACTCACACTGCGACGCATTACAACGGAACCACGCACACGACCACGCATTACACCGGGACGACGCACGCGCAGCCTCACCCGGCCGCCCACCCGGCAGCGCCGGCCGGCCATCCGAGTCAAGGCAACGAAGGCCACAAGCCTCCGAAGCACTAGCCCCGGAATCGCAAAAGTCAACGGGGCCCCGCTCGGGGCCCCGTTTTCCTATCTTGCGATCGGCAAGCCTTGCGAATCCAGCGGGACGCCGAGCATCAAACGAGTCACTTCGTCATAGTTTGCAATGCCCGCTGCGATGCGATTGCTTTTCAGGTAAGCATTATACGTGCGCCACGACCAATGCGCGAGCACCACGTTGATGTGGCGCGCGTTGCGCCGCCGAATCGCCGTAAAATCTTGCCAAACGAGCGGAACGAACTCGCGACGCGCATAGTGGTGTTTCTGAGGCAGATAGAGAAAGAGCGCGAACCACCCCGCGTACCTCACGGCCGAGTCCTTAGAACGCAGACAGGTCACGATTGCAAGATAGTTCGCCTCGTCTTCGCGAGCATAGGCCGCGACGTGACTCCACTCATGCGCGTAATCGAAGGGGCGCTCGAACCAGAACAAATCTGAAGCGGCTGCGACGTTGAGCGTAAACGGGTTGATGAAGCCTTCCGTTCCCGTGGCAAGCATGAAGGGATCGGCCACGGTCGGCTTGGCCGCGCCGACGAGCGGAGCCCACGTGTCGCCGACGCGCTGCACCGCCGGCAGCCATGCGGCCCGCAGTGCCGCGAGATCGAGCGGCAGTTTCGCGCGCGCGTGCGCGGATCTTGCCAGCGCGTTCATCTGGGACATCGCGCGCCTTTGCAAAGCGGCTGCAGCCTGCGGCGTCACTCGGGCCGGATCGTACCGTACCCGAGTCTCGAGCGGCGCGCGCGCGTAGTTCCACGCCCAGCTCAGTTCGAACCACACGGCGTAGAGGCCAACGATCGCGGCGCAGTTCAAGAGCAGGGCGCCAACGTGCGCGCCATGGCGCACGCGCCGTCGAGCGAAGAGCACGATCTGCCAGACGATCGCTGCGACGCCGGCCAGCGCGGCCAAATCGCCGAGCGACCACGGCAAGGAGTTGGTGATGGTAAACGCGTTGCGTTCCCAAACGGGATACGCGCCGTTGGAGTAAACGCGCTCGATCCAGGCCGACTGCGGCTGTACGAGCAATGCGACCGCGCCCAGCGCAATCGCCGCGAGCTTGAGGCTACGCTTTAGCGTTTGCTGTATTGGAAACGTTTACGGGCGCGCTTGCGGCCGTACTTTTTCGATTCCTTTTCGCGCGGATCGCGCGTGAGGAAGCCGTTCTTTCGCATCGTCTCTTTGAGCGACTCGTCCATTTCGACCAGCGCGCGAGCGATGCCGTGACGAATCGCGCCCGCTTGGCCCGTCACGCCTCCGCCTTCGGCCTTAACGCGGACGTCGAAGCGCGAAACGCTCTGCGTTGCTTCGAGCGGCTGGCGCACGATCTGCAGCAACTGGGGACGCGAAAAATATTCGTCGATCGGCTTGTTGTTGACGGTAATGATGCCTTGGCCGAGCATCAGCTTGACGCGGGCGACGGCGCGTTTGCGGCGCCCGGTCGATTGAACTACTTCGATAGGCTCGTTCAAACAATGCTCCTACGGCAATGACGACGGCTGCTGTGCGTCGTGAGGATGCTCGGCGCCCGTATAAACGCTCAAGCGGCGCAGCTGCACGTCGCGCATGCGATTGCCCGCAAGCATTCCACGCACGGCCTTCTCGACCAGCCGTTCCGGATGCTTGTCGGCGATTTCCCGCGCCGTTTGCACCCTCAGGCCGCCCGGATAGTTACTGTGGCGATAGTAAAGCTTCTGGTCCCACTTCTTCCCACCCAGCTCGACTTTTTCGGCGTTGAGCACGATCACGTGGTCGCCGTCATCGATGTGCGGCGTCCAGGTCGGCTTGTGTTTGCCCGAAAGCGCGCGCGCAATTCGCACGGCAAGCGTCCCGAGACGCTGTCCCGCGGCGTCGACGACATACCAACGATGTTCGGTCTCCGCGGTTTTCTGCTGGTACGTGCGCACAACCAACGTAGCTTACGGGAAAGCCCGCCCCCAGTCAAGGAGCGCCACGCGTCACCGGCAGAGGATCGGCGGCTCGGCGAACGAGTCGTAGCCGTCGTCATAGCGGACCCCGGCCAAATACAGGCCGTGGGCGGGCGCGATAGGCCCCGCCGCGGAGCGATCGGCCGCCGCCAGGATCCCGGCAAGGTCGCCCGAGCAACGCCCGCTCCCCACCTCTACCAGCGTCCCCACCAGCGAGCGGGCCATGCGGTGCAGGAAGCCGCTCGCGGTGATCTCGAGCCGAAGGAGCCCGACGCGCGGCTCGATCGTGAAGCGGTAGATGCTCCGCACGGTCGAGCGCGCCTCGTTTGATCGTCCCACAGGCAAGACCGAGCAGAACGACCGGAAATCGTGTTCGCCGACGACCTGGGCAGCGGCGGCGCGCATCGGGTTGACTTCCAACGGTTCAGGAACGTGCCAGGCGTAGCGAGACGTCAGGGCGTCGCGCTGCGGCCGGGACGCAATCGCATAGATGTAGGTCCGTCGCGAGGCGGAGAATCGGGCCGAAAAGCCGGCCTCCACGACGGCCGCCTCGCGGACCGAGCAATCGGCCGGAAGCACAGCATTAAGCGCAAGAGCCAGCCGGTCGAAAGGAAAGGCGGCGCCCGTTGCGAGCGAGACGACCTGGCCGCTGGCATGCACGCCACTGTCGGTCCTTCCCGCGGCCGTCACTTTGACCGGCTCGTCAAAGAGGCGGGACAGCGCCTTTTCCAAGACGGCCGCGACCGTCCGGTCCACGGGTTGCCATTGGAAGCCGCAAAACTCGCTTCCGTCGTACTCGATGGTCAGCCGAAGATGGGTGCGCGCGACGTCAGCCGTGCTGGCGTTGGAGCGGAAAGAGCAGCACGTCGCGGATCGAGCGCTGGCCGGTCAGAAGCATGACGAGACGATCGACGCCAATTCCGATTCCCGCCGTCGGCGGCATGCCGTATTCGAGGGCTCGGACGAAATCCCAATCGGGGTCGGGGATCTCTTCGTCTCCGGAGATGCGCTCGGCGACCTGCGCTTCGAAACGCGCGCGCTGATCGTCGGGGTCGTTGAGCTCCGTGAATGCGTTGGAAATCTCCATACGGGCGCAAAATAGCTCGTAGCGATCGGTGATCTCCGGGTCGCCGGCACGGCGCTTGGCCAGCGGAGAAATCGCGACGGGGTATCCGGTAACGAACGTCGGCGCGACGAGATGCGGTTCGAGCACGCGCTCGAAGATTTTGTCGAGCGCGTGACCATGCGTGGGCGAACGGGGCAGTCCGAGCTCGTGCGCGATCGCCTGCGCGCCCGCCGGATCGAGCAGCACATCGCGCGTGTACTTGCCGTCACTATACTGCGCCATCGCATCGAGATACTCGATGCGCGCGAAGGGACGCGTAAACGAGATCGGTCCGTCGCCGTGCGGCAGATCGGTACCGCCGCCGGTAACGGTAGAGACGAGATGCGCGATCAGCGCCTCGTTGAAATCCATCATGTCGGAGACGTCCCAGTATGCGGCGTAAAGCTCTAGCATCGTGAACTCGGGATTGTGCGTCGTGTCGATCCCTTCGTTGCGGAAGATGCGGCCGATCTCGTAGACTCGCTCCATTCCGCCGACGATCAACCGCTTCAGATTCAGCTCCGTCGCGATGCGCAACTGCATCTCCTGATCGAGCGCGTTGCAATGAGCTACGAAGGGCCTGGCGGCCGCGCCGCCTGCGACGTGCAGCAACGTCGGCGTCTCGACTTCGTAAAAACCACGTTCGTCGATGAAGCGGCGCATCTCCGCGATCAAACGGCTGCGCATGATCATCGTGTCCCGCACGTCGGGGTTGACGATCATGTCGACGTAACGCTGGCGGTAGCGCTTCTCAACGTCCTGCAAGCCATGCCACTTATCGGGCAACGGCATCAACGCCTTACCGATCGCAACGAAGGAGGTCACGTGGAGCGTGAGCTCACCCATCTTCGAGCGAAACATGTAGCCCCGCACGCCAAGCAGATCGCCTCGGTCGAGATCGGCCCAGTCGGCGAAGGCCTCGTCTCCGACGTCTTGTTTGCGGATATAAATTTGCAGGCGTCCGGTGCGATCCGCGAGGTCGGCGAAGACGGTCTTGCCCATCGTGCGCTTGGAGAGAAGGCGCCCCGCTAGGCTCCAGCCCTCGGCCGACGCGTCTTGGCCCGGCACGAGAAACGCGTAGCGCGCGACCAGCTCGTCCGCAGTCGCATTCACTTCACAGCGGCGTTGCGCGAACGGATCTTTGTTCCGCGAACGCAAAGCGGCCAGATTCTCGCGTCTGGCCGCTATGAGTGCCGCTTCGGTCTTCCCGAACTCCTCCAAACTTACGACGCCTTCTTTGCGGCCTTCTTCGGTGCGCTGCTCTTGATCGACTCGATCTTGTATTTGACCAACCCGCGCGGCGTAGCGACGTCAACGGTCGTGCCTTTTTTGTGGCCTATGAGCGCGCGGCCCAATGGAGATTCGTTGGAGATTCGATGATTTGCCGGATCGGCCTCGGCCGACCCAACGATCGAAAACTCGTACGGCTCGTTCTTCTTGAGCTCTCGCACCTTGACGACCGCGCCGAAATGGACTTCATCGGCTACGTACTCGGACTCGTCGATGAGCCGGGCATTGCGGATCATCGCCTCGAGCTTGAGAATGCGCCCCTCGATGAACGCCTGCTCCTGTTTAGCGTCTTCGTATTCGGCGTTTTCGCTCAAATCGCCGTACTCTTTCGCTTGGCGAATGCGGTCGTTCACTTCGCGCCGATGGACGCTCCGCAGCTCGTCGAGCTCCTGCTCCAGCTTCACCAGACCTTCGGGAGTTAGCACGATCTCTTTGTCGTTCAACCTAGAACCTCACGGGGGCTCGTGACCCGAGGCCCCACAGCAATCTCCTACGTTCTTGCGAACGCTGGCGCGGTTTGTTCTCAGCGGCTCGCTGGAAGGCCTTCTATACCCGGGCGACCTCAGGATGACACGGAGGCCAGGCGTACGACGCGAGGCTTAAGCCGCAGCTCGTGCAGCAAGCCTTCATAATCAGCGGGAACGACGTCGCTCCAGGCCTTGCCAAGCAAGGCTAACAGCGCCGCTTCCAAGACGTTGGTTCCGAACGATCGGCCCGCGATCTCTGGCGTCGTTGTGATCAGCATCTTGACGCCGCGCACCGCCAGATCTTCGACGTTGCCTGCCGTGACGGTGTTCGTCAGAACGATCTTTCCGTCGAGCCGGTCGGGCATAAATTGGCGCATGAAGTGAAAGTCGCCGGCGATAATCTCGGCCTGTTCGTAGTACTGCGGATATTTTGGCTCCGGCGGCTTCTCTTGCTTCTTGCCGGTCGGGTAGAAGAATTGAAACGGCAACTTGCACGCGTCGGGAAGATACTTTTCGGCGAGCTCTTCAAACTCCGCAAGACCGCGCACCGGCATGTCCTTGTCGAGCGCGAAGATGAAGTCGCCGAAGAGCACGTCGGCACCGGCATCGACGAGTGCCTGCGCCATACCGAACCGATCCAGCGCGCTAACCATCAGCACGCGTTTCCCACGCAGATCGATGCCGAGATCGCGCTGCATGAAGGCGACCGCTTCGCGTTCCAGCGTGTTCTTCAAGCCGCTTCCGTCGACGATCGGCGTGATCTTCGCGGCTTCGAGCAACCTTAATCCGTCGCGCAGTGCATAACGATGGCGTCCGGCGTAAAGGTAGACGTCGATGCCGCCCAGACCGATTGCATCGACGTGACCGTCGAGCTCGCGCACCATCGCAAGGGCGGCATCGAGCTTGCCGTCCGTTCCGACGCGCGAGATGTCGAACTCCTCACCGAGGAACGTTACGCTGGCGCGATGATCGCGGCTGCTCGAGCCGAGCGAGACCGAAACGACTCGCTTCACGCAAACGCTCTGGCGGCTGCACGGATGGCGGCGATCTTCTCGGGTGTGACCGCAGCATCGAAGGCGCGCATGTCAGCGAGCTCAAAACCACAGCGCGCCGCCATCGCCTCGATCTCGATCACCTTCTCGAGCTTGATGCCGCGCCCAAGCGTGTACGGCTCGAGCCGCCCTTCGAGCGCCAAAATCATCGTCTCGCTCATGCATGCCAGCGCCGTGCGCGCCGGGAGATTCAAATCGAACTCCGTTCCCGGCTCGCGGACGCGCTCGAAACGCGGATTTCCGGGTACGCGCATGTTTCCGCCCTCGACCACGAGCACGTCGGGCCGCTCGGCAGCAACGCGGCGGCTTACGTCGTGTGGCAGCGAGAGCTCGCAGACCACCGCGCCGATTTGCAGATCCTCGGGCTCGATGACGTCTTGCGTGGAGCTGGTCGCCGTAAGAATGAGTTGCGCTCCCCGCACCGCGCTTGCGACGTCGGTCGTGTACTCTCCCGCACATGGCAACGCGCCGCCGATTTGCTCGTAAAACTTGCGCAAACGCGTTTCGTTACGCGCTACCAGGATGAGACGCTCCACCTTCGGTGCGATGAGCTGTACGCAGGCGGCGCCGATGGAACCCGTTGCGCCGATAACGGCCGCCGTGCACGAACGCGAATCGATGCCGAGCTCCTCGGCGCCGCGGAATAGACTCGCAACGCCGGCGGCAATCGTCAGGGAGTTTCCCGTTGTGACGGGGATCGGCGAACGCGCGTTGATCGTGATGCCGCCGTCGCCGACGACGCCGGTGAAGGCGCCTAAGCCGGCGACTTGCGCTCCTAGCCGGGCGCCAATTTCGATCGCGCCCAAAACGCGTTGATAGACCTTCTCGCGCGGAAACTCTACGATCTGTTCGGGCAACAGCGTCGCGGCAACGAACCAGCCTTCGGTTTCACGCCCGTCGGGCGTGCGAACGCCGGAAACGTGCACCGCAGCGTAGGGTGGCATCCACTCCATGATCTTGCGCAGGATCGGCTCTCCTTTGCCCTTTGCGCCGGGCTCGTAGCGCGCGATGTCCTCGAGCGAAAGCGGATGGATGACAAAACAGAACTTGTTCATTGCGGGCTTTGCTCGGCTTGCCGTTTGAGTGCGGCGAGCATCATCTCGCTGTTCTCGCGCACCTTCTTCTCCAACGTCGGTCCAATAAGCTCGGCGAGGGTCGGCACGCCGAAATCAAAATCAACGCCGAGAACGACGTGCGTGCAGCCATCGCGGTGCTCGAACGTCCATGCGCCTTCGAACTTGTCGAGATCGCCCTCAAGCAGCTTGTAGTCGATGCGCAGCGCGGCGTCGTCGAAACGATCCTCCTCCGTCCACTCGATCGGCGCCTCTTCCACGAGCGTCTTCCAGCGCGAAATCGCGCCATCGGGGCGGCGTTCGAGAATCGTCACGGTTTCGACATCGGGCATGAACTGGGGAAATCGCTCCTGATCTTTGGCCAGCTCGTACACGAGGCGGGCGGGCGCGTCAATCACGATCGTGCTTTCGACATACGGCATCGCTCGCAGAGACTACAGCGGGCCCAGTTTTGCAAGAGCGGTTGCAACGCCGCCGCGCAAAGCCTGCAGCGCCCGGTCGATCTCGCTTTCGCTCACGACCAGCGGCGGCTCGAGGCGAATGACGCGCTGCTGGTTGAGCGTCCACGCCGCGGTCACGCCGGCTTTGAGCATCTCGGGGATGATCCACCCGCCGTAACCTTCATGCGTCAGCTCCACGCCGACCAACAGTCCGAGACCGCGTGCCTCGCGCACGACCTGTGGAAACTCGCCGGCAATCGCGCGCGCGCCGGCGAGCAACTGCTCGCCACGCACGCGAGCCAGATCGGCAAGCCGTTCGTCTTCCAATACATCCATGGCCGCGAGCGCCGCCGCGCATGCCAGCTCTCCGCCGCCGAAGGTCGAGGTATGCAGCAGCGGCGCGTGCCCGAACGCGCGGTGCCAGACGCTCGGACGCGCGATAAAGGCACCGACCGGAACGACGCCGCCGGAAAGGCCTTTCGCGAGCGTCATAACGTCGGGTACGACGTCGTCGCGATTGCAGGCAAAACGATATCCGCAGCGCCCTAGTCCCGTCTGCACTTCGTCGGCAACAAAAATGGCGCCGCTGCGATCGCATGCCTCGCGAACGGCGCGCAGATAGCCCGGCGGCGGCACGTTGACGCCGCCCTCGCCCTGCACCGGCTCGACGATAAACGCCGCCGCGCCCGCGAGCGCTTCGTCAAGCACACTGGTTTTGCCATAGGGAATGCAGAGCGAGTCGGCGAGCAACGGACGAAACGGCGACTGAAAGGTTTCGCGCCCGCTGACGGAGAGCGCGCCGAGCGTTTTGCCGTGGTAGGCGTCGACCGTTCCGACGATCTTCGCGCGGCCGGTAGCTGCACGCGCAAGTTTGATGGCACCCTCGATGGCCTCGGTTCCGCTGTTGCACCAAAAGGAGATCTCCAAATCGCCAGGCGCGAGCTCCGCGAGACGCCGCGATGCGCGTCCGAGCAAGACGTTGAACATCGTCTTGCCCGAGAGCGAGATGAGATCGAGCTGATTGCGCACGGCCTCGACGACGCGCGGATGGCGATGTCCCAGCGTGAATACGCCGTAGCCGCCGGCAAAGTCGAGATACGCCTTTCCCGTCTGGTCCCAGATCGTCGCGCCCTCCGCGCGCACTTCGACCGGCGATCCGGAAAGCTTCATCACGCGCGCCAACGGTGGATTGACGAACCGCTTGTAGTTCTCGTACGTCTCCGCCGCAAGCTCTTGCGGCGACGCCGCGCCATAAAGATCTTCGCGCTGCTCGATCACGCTGCAGCCCTTGCTGTTGCGCGTCGCGCTAGGCATCTTGACGCAGACCGGTCACCTGCACTAAAATCCAGATGCTTAGTCAGTGCTGGATAGCCTTTAAAGCTACGGAAACTCGGGGCCGGAGAAATCCGGCCTCGTTTTTTGTTCATGCTGCGACCAGCGGTGTGGATTCGAGGCGCGAGATCGTGGCTTCTATCGTAGCGATCGTTTCATCCGCACTCTCGATGCGCATGATTCGTTCGCGCAGCAGCGCGGCGCCCGGAATTCCCTTGAGATAGAGGGCCAGGTGTTTGCGCATCTGGGGAACCGCGCGCGCCTCGCCGAGCTCCTCGACCATCGTGCGGTAATGCACGATCGCAAAGCGCAAACGATCGGACGCACTCGGGAGCGCGCGCGCATCGCGCCCTTCCATCAAATCTCGAATTTGCGAGATGAGCCACGGGTTACCGAGCGTCGCACGGCCGAGCATGACCGCGTCGACCCCGCTTTCGCGCATGCGCTCGATTGCCAGATGCGGATCGTCGAGATCGCCGTTGCCGATCACCGGAATGTCGAGGCTGCGTTTGAGCCGCGCGATGTGTTCCCAATCGGCCTCGCCTTTGTAAAACTGTTTCGCGGTGCGTGCGTGCAGCGTCACCGCCTGCACGCCGGCACGTTGTACGCGCTGCGCGACCTCGAGATAGACTAGCGCGTTTTCGCTCCAGCCCAACCGCATCTTCACCGTCACCGGACAATCCACGGCCGCGACCACCGCGCGGACGATCGATTCACAACGATCCGGATCGCGCAGACAGGCCGATCCGCCGTTGGTCTTGGTCACCTTCGGCGCGGGACAGCCAAAGTTGATGTCGACGATGTCGGCGCCGCACTCGCGCACGACCTTGGCTGCGCGCGCCATCGTCGCCGGATCGTCGCCCCAGAGCTGCGTCGCGACGGGTTTTTCCAACCCGTGCTGGTCGATCATCTCCATAGTGCGCCGGTTCCCGTGCTCAAGCGCATTGGACGACACGAACTCCGTCACCGTCAGGCCTAGGCCGAACGGGCGATAGAGCGCGCGCATCGTCCGATTCGTCACGCCGGACATCGGCGCGAGAATCAACGGCGGCCAGATCTCGATCAACCCAATCTGCAGCGGCTTGTGGCGCATAATCCTAGGCTCCTAGCTTAGACCATTTTGCTCGTCGCGCCTCGCAGCGCGTGCCGAGCGATGAAACAGATTTAGTCCGATGAGGCTCAAGTAGGGATCGACTGCATCGATGACGGGCGTTTGCTTGGCGACCACGTCGGCGAGACCACCGGTTGCGATGACCTTTGCGCGTACGCCCATCTCCGCCCTGATCCGCTCGACGACCGCCTCCACCTGCCCGGTGAAACCGTAGACGATTCCGCTCTGCAGCGCCTCGTTGGTACTTCGGCCGATCGCCCGGCCCGGCGTCTCGAGCGCAATCTGAGGGAGTTTGGCCGTACGCCCGATCAACGCATCGATCGACACGGCGATCCCCGGTGCGATCGCTACACCGAGATATTCGCCGGCCGAAGAGATCGCGATGAACACCGTCGCCGTGCCGAAACTCACGACGATCAACGGCGCGCCGAAGCGCCGCACTCCGCCGATCGCCGCGGCAACGAGATCGGCGCCGACTTCCGAGGGATTCTCCGTCACAATGGTGATCAGCTCTTGCGTCTGCGGCTTCAGGAAGATCGGGATCGCTTTGAAGACGCGGCCGCACGCGCTCTCCAGCACCGGATCGAGCTTCGGCACGACGCTGGCGATCGCCACGGCACCGATCGTCTCGATGTCGATGCCGCCTGTGGCAAAGAGTTGCGTGAAAAAGACTCCGTATTCGTCGGGCGTACGCCGGAGCTCCGTCGTCACGCGCCAAGTTTGCTGCAGCTCGTCGTGCGAGAAGCAACCGAGTTTGGTCTCGGTGTTGCCGACGTCGATCGTCAAGAGCATCGCATCAGTTCCTCAACCGCGTCGAGCAATCTCGTCGCCAGCATTTTCTTGTCGAATCGCCCAAGCTCGCGGCGTCCGTCATCGCCCCACAAGAGCACCAGCTCGTTATCGACGGTGCCGAATCCGCGTTCGCCGCGCACGTCGTTGACGGCGATCGCATCGAGATGCTTTTCGCGAAGCTTCTTGCGGGCTCGCGTTTCGTGATCGTCGGTCTCCGCCGCGAAGCCGACCAAGAACGTCGAGCCCTTGCGCTCGCCGAGTGCGGCGAGGACGTCGGGATTCGGCGCGAGCCGCACGGTCAAATCTTCTCCGCTCTTAGAGAGTTTCGATTCGCGATGCTCGGCCGGACGCCAGTCCGCCACCGCCGCCGTCGCAATGGCAAGGTCCGTGCCGACCGCATGAACGAGTGCCGCCTTGTAGAGCTCGCGCCCCGTGACGATCCGTACGACCGCGACGCCGGCCGGCGGCTCGCGCTGCGTCGGGCCAAGCAGCAGCGTCACGCTTGCACCTCGCAGCGCGGCTTCCCTCGCGAGCTCGATGCCGGTGGCACCGGTCGATGCGTTGCTGAGGAAACGCACTGGATCGAACGCTTCTCGGGTCGGACCGGCGGTAATGGCGACGCGCTTGCCTTGCAACGATAGCCGCCGCGTCAACGCCCGGTCGAGTGCTTGGAGAATTCGTTCCTCACTGGCTAAGCGGCCGACGCCGCGTTCGCGTTCGGCCAGAAAGCCGCGCTCGGGATCGACGATCTCGTAGCCCCGCGCGCGCAATGTGGAGATATTTGCCTGCGTCGTCGGATCTTCGTACATCGCTTCGTTCATTGCCGGTGCGAGGATCCGCGGAATGCGCGCGGCAAGCAGTGCGGTCGTCAGCAAATCGTCGGCAATGCCCACAGCAAGTTTAGCGATGAGGTTGGCCGTCGCCGGTACGACGAGCGCCACTTGCGCCTCGCGAACGAGTCGAATGTGCGGGATTCGTTCGGGAAGATCCCAGAGCGACGTGTAGACCGGCCTTGCCGTCAACGACGCAAACGTCAGGGGACTTACGAAGCGTTGCGCTTCGGCCGTCATCACAACGTCCACGTCGTCGCCGCGCTGCACGAGCGTGCTCGTCAGCGCTGCGGCTTTATAAGCGGCGATTCCGCCGCTTACACCCAGAAAAATCCTTGCCCCGACCGTCACTTTGGCAGCCACAAGTTGTCGATCAGGCGCGTTGTGCCAAAACGTGCCGCACCGATGACGAACGCCGGCGGGCGCAGCTCTTCGATCGGCTCGAACGTTCCGGCATCGACGACCTCGAGGTAATCGAGGTGCGCGCGCGAGCTCAGCGCGGCGGCTCCAGCCTCGAGCGCATCCGCCTTACGAGCGCCGCCTTCGAGCGCGCGCAGCGTCGTGCAAAGCGCTTGGTAGAGCGTCGCCGCTTCGACGCGGCGCGTTGCATTCAAAAAACGGTTACGGCTCGACATCGCGAGACCGTCGGGCTCGCGCACCGTCGGCACGACCTCGACTTCGACCGGAAAATCGAGATCGGCGATCATCTTGCGCAGCATGACGGCTTGCTGTGCATCCTTTTGCCCGAGAAACAGCAGGTCGGGCCGCACGATGTTGAGCAGCTTGGCGATGACCGTCGAAACCCCGCGAAAGTGTCCTGGCCGTTGCGCGCCTTCGAAGAGCGCTCCCAACGGCTCGACCGCGACGAAGGTCGAGAAGTTCGCGGGATACATCGCCTGGACGTCGGGCTCGAAGAGCGCGTCGACCCCAGCCGCGGCGAGCTTTTCGCGGTCGTGCTGCAGGTCGCGCGGATAGGTCGCAAGGTCTTCGTTGTGCGCAAACTGCAACGGGTTGACGAAGATCGAGGCCACAACCGCCGCACATCGTTCGCGCGCGCGCCGCACCAGCTCGAGATGTCCTTCGTGAAGCGCGCCCATCGTCGGAACGAATCCGAGCGGACGCGGCAACGCAGATGAGAGCGCGCGGGCCCGCGCAACCGTAGCGGCGCTTTCCACGAGCGTATGGCTACGCGCGCGTCACTCGCAGAAGGGTTCGGCCGACGACGAACGACTCGCCCACCGGCAACGGAACGTCGCCGACAACGGGCTGACCGCCCAAGCGCGTCCCGTTGCGACTGCGAAGATCGGTTAAGCGAATCGAACTGCCGTCGATGAGCAGGCGCGCGTGCTGGCGAGAAACGTAGCGGTCGAGCGAGAGGCAGGCATCCGCGAGCGCGTAATCGCGCCCAATCGTGATTTCCCGTTCGAAGGGCCAGGTGGTGCCATCGAGCGGACCGCTAAGCACTTCGAGCAGGTACATGGCCGCCAGCCCTTCTCTAGGCGCTCCCGCGGCTTCCTGGCGCCGCGCCGCTAAGAAATCCCGGGCGAGGGGACGATACTAGGGAAGACCATGGACGACCGACTCGATCAGCTCCTCCAGCTCATCGAAGCCGAGCCGGATGGATTGAGGGCCGCAGAGTTTCTTCAAGCTCGAGAGATTTTGCAAAGCCTCGTAGGTAAGACGGTAACCAGTGCCTCGGTCGAGGACACGCGCATCGCCATTTCGACCTCCGACGGTTGCTGCTATCAGTTCTACGGCTTTTTAGGCCGCGTCGGGCCGGCTAACTAGGCGGCTCGAGCGCGCGCGCGGCAAAGAGCGCGCCCAAATAGGCATGTGAGGCGAGCACTCCGCCCTGCACGTACACTTCGTACGGCGGGCGCAGGGGCGCATCGCAGGAGAGTTCGATCGTGGCGCCACCGATGAAGGCCCCCGACGACATCAGCACGGGATCGGCATACCCCGGCACGGCTCCGGGCACCGGCGTGAAGCGCGCGTTGACCGGCATCGCGGCTTGTAAACCTGCGGCAAAGCGCTCGAGCCCCCGCGGCGTTCCAAGACGAATCGCCTGGACGATATCGGTGCGTCGAGCACCCGCGGACGGCTCGACGCCATAGCCTAGGGCCTCGAACAGTGCGGCGATGAAATCTAAGCCGCGCAGGGTTTGCTCGACGACGAGCGGTGCGAGAAAGAGACCCTGGATGAACGCGCGGCCGAAGCCTAGCGTCGGCCCAAGCGCCGTGCCTAATCCCGGCGCATAAAGGCGAGCCGCGACGCGCTCGACCAGCTCGGCGCGCCCCGCGACGTAGGCGCCCGCCGGGGCGATGGATCCGCCGAGATTCTTGATCAGCGATCCCATGATCAAATCGGCGCCGGCCTCCGCCGGCTCGCGTTCTTCGACCAGTTCTCCGTAGCAGTTATCCACCAGCACCAGCGCATCGGGAGCCACGCGTTTGACCATTGCGTACGCGGCTTCGCACTCCGCGACGGTCAGCGATCGCCGCGGCGCGTAGCCGCGCGAGCGCTGCACGAAGACGGTTACGTTCGCTGCGGCGCGCAGCTCTTTTTGCGCGGCCGCCAGATCGATCGTCCCATCGTCGTTCAGAGCGATCTCGCGGTACTCGATGCCTTCATCGGCGAGGCAGTGCGGCGCGTCGCAGATTGCGTTCCGAAGCGTATCGTACGGCGCCCCGGAGATCGAGAGCAGGGTTGCGCCACGGGGGGTGCATGCCGCCAGCGCCGCGACGATTGCATGCGTCCCGCTGACGATTGAGAGCCGCGCGATGGCGCGCTGCGCGCCGAGAACGCGCGCGAGCAGCGACTCGTAACGCGCGCGCGCGGCGTCGTCGTAGCCGTACCCGGTCGTTCCGGCAAGATCGCTCTCGTCAATGCCCTCGTCGATGAAGGCGCCGAGAACCTTGCGCTGCACGGCTTGCTGCGCGTCGTAGGTCAGCGTTGCGGTTTGCCGTTGCGCCTCAAGCGCCGCCTCTCTGACCCGACCGCTTATCCCGAACCGGTCGCACAGCTCAGCGATCATCCTTTGTCATCCTGGGTGCGCGAGACATGGCGCTCATAGGCGCGCACGAACGGATAGTACATCGCCGTCGCAACCACGATGTTCAATGCGGCGAGTGCTACGGCGCGCAGATCCTGCGTCGCGACGTACGTCGAGATGAACGTCGGAACCGACGAAGGGACGTAAAACGCGGCGCGCGCGACGAGGCCGGTTGCAACTGCGGCGTAGGTAATCGTTGCGAGCACGATCGGCACGCCAACGAACGGCAGAACGAGATGAGGGTTGAAGACGACGGGGGCGGCAAAGAGCAGCGGTTCGTTGAGATTGAAGAGCGACGGCACGAACGTCGCGCGGCCGACGGCGCGAAGGCGCGGAACGCGCGAAATCGCAAGCAAACCCGCCAGCGGTAACGTCGCACCGGCTCCCCCCGGAAAAACGAAGAGAAAGAGCGAGACCACGACGATGTACGGCAGCGGCGCGTGCACGGTAAATGCGTGCGTGTTCTGCATCTGCATCGTCAGATAGACCGGCGTTACGATGGCGGCCAAGACCGCGGGGCCGTGCACGCCCGCCGTCCAGAGCAGCGTTTCCACCAGGACGATCGCGACGAGCGCGAGATACGTGTCGCCAAGGTGCGCGATCGGATGCAACGCCGATGCGATGGCCGCCGGCAAGGAGACGTGCAGGGCGATCAGCGCGCCAAACGTTCCGATGGCTAAGAGTGCGCCAAGCCAATCCGATAACGCCGGCGCAACGCGCCGGCGCGCCAGCGCCGTCCAGGCAGCAGTAACGCCGCACCCAAGCATTGCGACAAAGAGTCCGGCGGTACCGAGCACGCGGAGATACGTGATCGGATCGGGCCCGAGCGGCCGCGGCAACGCCAGCGCGAATGCGCCCACGCTGCCGAGCAGCAGCGGCGCGACCGTATAATGCGTCGCACGCGCCAGCCGGATCGGCAATATGACGACGAGTGTCGCCGCCATCACGCCGAACGCTGGCAATAGCGCCGACGCCACGCGTAAGCCGAGCGTCTCTCCCGGTAAGGTTCCGCCGACCAGCTCCGCGATCAAAACCCCGAGAAAGGCCGCCGCGAGGCCGATGAAGCTCCACGGTAACGCGTCGCGCAACGACGCAATAAATGGCAACTCACCGAGGCGGCGCATCACCGGCACTGCCCGCCGCTCAAAAGCGGCGAAAAGCTTAGAGGCGGCGGATGACGGCTTCGACGCGACCGACGATCTCGACATCGCTCGCGTAGATTGGCGCCATTACGCGATTCTCCGGCTGCAGGCGGATGCGCCCCGGCTCACGATAGAAGCGCTTGACCGTGGCCTCGCCGTCGAGCATTGCGACGACGATTTCGCCATTTTCAGCGTTTCGCTGGGGACGAACGACGATGAGATCGCCGTCGAGAATCGCAGCCTCCACCATCGAATCGCCCTGCACCCGCAGCATGAACGCGTCGGAGACGCGCGGCACGAAGCCGGCTGAGAGCAGAAACTCGCCTTCGACATCCTCCTGCGCAGTGATAGGCACGCCGGCGGCGACGCGTCCCAGAATGGGCATGACGACCGCGTCGTGCCCCTGGAAGGACGCACCCGAGCGCATTGCGCGGGGCTTCGTCGGATCACGCGATATCAGACCCCGGCGCTCCAGAGCCTTGAGATGGGCGTGGATGGTCGAAGAGGACGAGAGGCCGACGCGCTCGCCGATCTCGCGCACCGAGGGCGGGTAGCCCCGCTCGGTGGTAAAGGCCCGAATGACGTCCAGGATGCTCCGCTGACGTTCCGTCGCCGGTTTCTCCAACGTCGCTTTGCGCATCGCTCCTCCCATCGGCAAAGTGCCAAGCGTATGGCACGGATGACGGGTACAACCCTATCACAAATCATAAATCATGGCAAACATACGTTCGCAACCGCTTGACACCCCAAGGCAGCTCCGTGCTAGAATCTAGTGGACGAACAGGCGTTTGGCACTAGATATAGGAGTGATAACGGTGGATAGGCGCAAACATTTCACGCTCATGCCAGCAATCGCGCTGGCCGCCCTGGGGGTTATGGTGGCCCTTCCGATGCTCTCGAGCGTCCGGCTCTACGCGGCTTCGGCAGAGCACTACGCGACCGTCACCGTCCAACCAGGCGACACGCTATGGGGGCTCGCAGCCGCCCACTCCGGCCCGAGCGCCGACGTTCAAGAGATCGTCGACCGAATCACCGACGTGAACCACCTTCAGTCGGGCGCATTGCAACCTGGGGAGCACCTTCGCATCCCAGAGTAACCCCCTTCGCCCTTCGATAGACTCAGGCTGACAAAGCGCCACTCGATTTCTCGCTAGTCCCTAGCGGCGCGAGACCAGCACGAGGCTGTGCCCTTGATGTTCCTCTAAGAAACCGAGTCCGTCCATCATCCAGGTGTCTAGGCCGCCAGCCGAGTGTTTTGCGACCTCGCGAACGACGTGTAGCCGGTCTTGCAGCCAGCGCAGCTCACTACGGGTCGTCGTTGGAAAGATCGCCCTCTCGCAATCCTCGCACCGATATCCGTACTGCGCTATGTCTTTCCCACGGTGTCGGAGACGAGCCGGAGCGTCGTTTGATAGATCGTCGTCGAGGTGCCCTTCAGGCCGGCGTCGGTGTATTGAGTCGCGTACTCATTGACCGAGATTGGTAGGGATCGATTGAAATCGCAGCCGATCTTCGTCTCGACGTCCGTCGTCAGATGCCCCACTCCTGAAGCCTTAATAATACGCTTCTCGCCGATCTGCATTTGGCCGTTGTTATTGCCGTTGATGGTGTAGTCGGCAGAGACGACGAGAGCGGGACCGTTCAAGCCGGTCGCCGTCCAATGCTTATTCGCGTCGAGCTGACTTGGATCGACGAACTTCCCGCCGAGAAACCGCAGGAGCGTGTACTCCTCGGTGTAGACCGTCTTGTTCGGATCGCAGATCACGCGAGTGCTGCCGTAGACGACGCACGTTGCTGCCGGGGCCCGCCGCGCCTGCTGGCCTGCCTCGCTGATGTTGACAACGAGTCCTCCGTCTTGCTCGGTACCGATCACTTGCACGGTCATCGTGCCCTTGTCGCTCACTGCGCCGCCGTAGTGGCTGATTCCGTTGTCGGCGGTGCCCCCCGCCAACTCGAGCATCTCAGTATCGACGGACTCGATGCTATTGCTCGAATCCCGCGCGGCTATCTGCTGATTCGAGCTGTAGGTGAAATTATAGACGAGCTGCACCGGCGGTGAATCGGCGAAGACGACGGTCGGCGCTAAGGAGAGCGACGCCGTTATAGCGGCTACCGCAGTGATTTTACTCATGTTTTCGCCATGGTGTCGGAGACCAACTGAAGCGTCGTTTGATAGATCGTCGTCGCCATTCCGGTGACGCCGCGATCCTGGCGCTGGGTCACGTATTCCTGAACGGTTGTCGGGACGATGCGGCTCATATCGTAACCGATCTTGGTCTCCACGTTGGTCGTCACGTTGCTCTGGCCAGGCGTGCTAATTTTGCGCGTCTCGCTGATCTGCACGTCGCTGCTGGTCGTGGGTCCGATCACGTAGTCCGCCGTGACTTTCATCGTTGGCGAGTCTTGCACGACCTGCCAGTGGCGCTTTGCATCGATGTTCGCCGGGTCAACGAAGTTTTGCCCGAGAAAGCGCAGGAGCGTGTACTCCTCGGTATAGACGGTTTTGTTCGGGTCGCAAATGACGTGGGTATTGCCGTAGACGACGCACGTCGCCGCTGGGGCTCGCCGCGTCTGCTGGCCGGCCTCGGTGATTGAAACGATCAAACCACCGTCACTCTGTTTGCCCAAAATGTCGACGGTCATCGTCCCCTTGTCGTTCAGCCCGGCTTCGTAGTGGGACGTGCCCGACCCCGGATTCGCGAGACTGGCACTACCGTTGGTGTACGGGCCCCCGGTATAGTCTTCCGCGGAATTCGCCGAGTCCTTTGCGTTGATATCCTGATTCGCACTGTAGCTGAAGTTGTACACGAGCGTAGGCACTGTGGTGTCTGCGCGCACGAAAGCCGGTACAAAGATCATTGCCGCCGCCGCGGCCACGGTTAAAATGTCTCGTCTATTACGCATGAAGATATCCCCTCAACTTTTTAGTTACAAATCACTTGCCGCACTGGCTCAGAGCGTCGCCGATGGTTTTTCCCGCCGCGTCCTCCCTCTTTGACGTCTCCGTTTTCAGCCATTGCAGGCCTTCCAAAAGACGCGTGATCGGATTGTAGCCGACCGCCAAACCGGGGATCTGAGCAACGTCGAAGGCGTATGGGTTCTCGGGGATTCCCGGCGCGTTGGGATCCTGAAACTGATTCGGGTGCTCTTGCGCAATCTGGGCAGTACTATCGCTGGTTTGGATGGCCGCGATATAGTCCGTGCCGATGTGCTGTAGCTCTCCCAGCTGCTGGGTTTGGACGAATCCGTTGATGATGTCGAGCGCGGCGCTTTGGAATGCGATCGTTTCGAGCAACTGCTTGCGAATCAGCGCAAGCGTAGCGTCGTCGGCCGAATTTCCCGTGGACGAGGTCAGCTTCGGATCATCGAGCAGCGTTTGCGCGCTTATCAAATTGCGTGCCGTCGGCGAGACGAGGTACGACATCTGCTGCAGCGTCATGTCGGTTTCCGGCGTAGAAGTGTTGATCGAATCGCTGCCGCTTTCCAGCATGGCTCTGCGGTATCGCGCAAACAGCGGCGGGCTCTTCGCGATTTTCTGATCGTTTTGCAATACCATGGCGACGGCGGGCCTCACCGTTCCGTGCAGCCGCGAGCAAAGCGCCGTCGTCACGATGTGATAGATCTGCGGCGGCGGCGTGCCGGTTGGGGCTGTCGCGCCATCAGAAAGAGCCGGCGTCGGAAGGAACCCGGCGCACGCTAAAACGCATGCCGACAGCAGAACGTGTCTCTGCATCCCTGCCGACTTCGCCTAACCATTCGCCGGGCCTGCTGCATTAAAGAAGCGGGACCCCGGAGGGTCCCGCTTCATGCTTGCTACTCTAGCGAGGCGCTTTTCGTTAGATCTTCAGCGCAGCGTTGAAGTAGAGGTTGATTGGCGGAGCTCCTCCGCCGATCGCGGCGTTGTTGCCGTTCGACGGTATGTAGCTTTGCGTCCATGGCGTGCTCGCCTTATTGGCCGCGCGGTCGCCGATGCCAGTGCCGTTGTAGAAGTTCGCCGGATAGAGCGTGCTGTTGAGCACGCCGCCATCAGGCGTGTATCCGCAAATCACGTTGCTGGGCGGATTGGCCGCCGTCCACGGTGCTGACGTACCGCCGAAGCACGAGTGGAAGAGGTCGGCCCCCAACAGGGTGAGTTTGATACGCGGGCTCACGTCGTAGGAGATCTGAAGATTTCCAACGATTGAGCTTGGCTGCTGGTAGTTGTCAAACAGGAACGATCCCGTTTGCGGGTCCGGAATGTACAAGTACCCGAAGGCGCCCGCCGTGCTCGTGCTCAGATAGTTGCACTGCAACGGGTTCGTCTTCGGGGAGACCTTCGTAATTCCGGCGGCTAGCGAGTTCTGCACGCATGTGCGCGGATCGAGGCCGTTGGTATCCAGCGGACTACCATAGTAGCCGCCGGTCTGGAACGAGAAGCTGGGCGTGATGGCCAGCTTGTCGTGACGCCAGTTGAGAATCAACGACGAGACGATCGGCGAGATGTAGCTGCCGAGGGACCCGTTGAGGCTTGGCGCGATCGCCGTGCTGAACGGGTTGTACCAGCCGCCGAGGCTCAAGAGCCCCTGCGATGGCGCATTGTAGTACGGGTTGAGGATCGTGTCGGCCGCCGAGCCATTTTTCTTGCTGCACGAAACGCCCACGCCGCCCTGATAGCAGGGTTTCCCGCCCCCAGCCTTGGTCAGAGCATTGTACTGCGAGATGACTTGATTGAGACCGACGAGTTCGTTCGTAATCGTGCCACCCGTGCTCAGTGGAATGTTTTGGAACAAGACCTTGGAGTTCGTGTACGTGAACGCCAGTTGGCCGGAAAGGCCATTACGGGTGAAGTCACCCTTGTTGAACTGGAACTCGACGCCTTGGTCGCGGTTCACGCCGACGGGCACCTGCGTCACGAAGCCGGCGCCGATGAACGTTTGCTGCTGCCAGTTCGAGACCCAAGTGTAGAAGGGCGTGAGCTTAAAGCTCATGTCCGTTCCGCGGAAGTGCTGCTCGTACGAGAGATCGTACTGTCCCGACGAGATGCCCGGAATCGGATGGAACGGAGTGTAGAACCCGAGGTTCATCGTGTTGTTCCAAACCGACCGGTCGTCACCCGAAAGGCTTGAGTACTGGAGTGACGCCGAGATTGGCGGTTGCGTGAACCGTCCAGCCGAGGCCCGGATAACGGTGTCGGGTGACAGGGTGTAGGTTGCCGAGAAACGCGGCTCCCAGTAGCTGAGTGCGTACGAGCTCGGTGAACTGGCCGTGAAGTCCGGCGCCGCGACGCCGTTCTGCGTCGTGCCGTTGGGATGGACCCATCCCGTATGCGGCCCCTTCGGGTTGATTACCGAAGCGGCTGCGTTGCAGTTTCCGTCGACATACTGCGCCGAGGCCGGTGGCGGTTGGCCCGGTGCCAGTTGTACCGTTAGGACCTGGTTTGTGGCCGCATAGACGCAGGTGTAGTTCGCCGACATGTTGGCGTAGAACTCGTTGGCGTTCGTGGCCGTATTAGGAAGGTTGTACGCGAAGTTGTCGTACCGGATTGACGCGTTGACCAACAACTTGTCGTTCGGTCGGAACTGGTCCGAGAACGAGGCGTTGGTGAACTTCGGCTGCACCGCGTTGTACGAACCGGTGGCATTGCCGCTCCAGACCGAATCCCACGTTGCATTCGCCCTTGCGGCGGGCGTGCCGGCCGCGCCAAAGGTGGGCGTCGACTGGGCGCCGCTCAGCCAGGTCGGGGCTACGATGCACGACGTGCTGTACTTCTTTGCGCAGCTTACTCCGGAGACTGAGAGGTTTGGATCGTAGTAGCTGCTGCTGAGACATGGAACAACGGTTCCGGGAACGACTCCCGATGAGTTCGGCGTACCGTTGAAGCAGGTGTAGCCCCCAGCCGATTTTGCCATGTAGCCGGTCGGAGAGCCGTCCGAACACGCGCCAAGACAGCCCTGATACGCCGAACTGTTGTTGAACCGGATGACGCCGGCGGTGGTGTAGTTGCCGTCGAGGCTTATCAGGTTCTGGTCGTTGAGCTGATCCTGGAAGTCAAGGGCATACCCCGAGGAGTGGGTGATCAGTTGATATTGGGCAGAGATGGCCGAAGGAACGCCTTCGTCCGTGCCGCCGAACATCGGATCGTTCTGCATCCAGTCGGAGTAGAAGGTGTATCCATATGCCCGCAGGTACGCGGATTGACTCAGCGCGTAGGTGTACTGAACCTTCGTGATGCCGGTGTCATTCCGGTTGTTGTTGATCGAGTTGTCGGTGAGCGGAAGCGGTCCGCGGAAGGCGTGTGCGGGAGTGTCGGGAGCCATATAGACGCCCGGCGCCTTGATTGCCGAAGCGCCCGTTTTGTAGTTGTTGGTGCCGATCGGCGTGCCAAACGGCACGTTATATGCGACGTTGTCGCCGTAGCCAACGTACGTCGGCGCGCAGCCTGTAAATGAGCCCTTGGCTGGATCGCAAATATACGGGCCGCCGAAGAAGGGCGACGCTGTGAGCAGGGACACAATCTGACCGTTGCTCGTGCACCCGTTAACGGTTAGCCCGGGACCAATTGCTTCCGGACCGCAGGTCGCGGGCGCGGCCTTCGTGCCATAGTTCGAATAGACGAACTGATTGTTGCCCGGGCCGATGTCGCTCGGACTCTGGTAGAAGTAGTTGGCTAGCGCCGAACCGCTCCAGAGCAGCTGAATGTCGTCGCGAAGCCCGTTGGCCTTGGGAATGCCCATGTGCAGGTTGATCACGTCTTCGCGATCGGCGATCTGCTGCGGGTTCGCGCTGTTGCCGCTGTAAAATTGCCAGCAACCCTGCTCCGGAAAGGTGAACTTTGGGTTGCTGACCAGGGGACAAATCGGCTTGACGCCTTGGCAGGTTCCGAAGACGCAAGTCGGCCCGACGCCGAGAATCTGGTTGCTGTTGCTACCGTAACCGATATATGCACCGTCGATGTCGCCCGAAAAGATGCCGCCCGGCGTTTGGTAGCCGGCGCCGTTGGTATTATCGAGGGACCGGTAGTCTTGGTTGTAGCCCAGGAGGCCGATGTAATAGCTAAAGTTACGATCCGGAGTCGAGCCGCCGATTTCGACGGCCGCCTGATGGTAGAAGACCGGGGTCGCGATGCCGAGGTTGGCGGTCGCGAAGCCCGGGAACGTACCCGTCTTGATGACCTGGTTGATGAACCCTGAGGTGCCCGCAGAGGCAATCGAGGAGGGGCCACCGCCCGTGTACACCTGCAGTTCTTGCAGGCCCAGGCTGGATTCAGTCGACGAGTTGTAGTTGTCGAACGAACGGTTGATCGGAATACCGTCGTACTCGAACGCGGTGTAGTACGAGTTCTGACCGCGAACGTATGCGGCATTGAAATCCCAGCCCATGCCGCCTTGCGACGTCTGGACGCCGGGAACCGACGCCATGGCCGAATAGGCGTTGTTGAGGTTACCGCCGCCGCCGAGTGCCTGAGCGGCAGCTGCCTGCGCGGAGGTGACGTTATACAGGTCGGATCCGACGCCGGACTTGACCAGCGACGTACCCGCGGACGACGTAACGCGCGCGATCGTCACGAGCGACCCCGTCATTCGGTAGGAGACCTGTTGCGTCTGGTCGGCAAAGACCACGACGCCTGGGTAAGAGTAAGGTTGGTAACCCGACTTGGTGAGACTGATAGTGTAGGTGTCGGGGCCAAGCGAGAGGATCGTAAAGTGACCTCCCGCGTCCGTCGTTGCGGTCCGGCTCCCGGAGGGAGCGACTGCCTGCACTTGGACGCCGGCAATCGGGACTCCCTTCGAGTCGGTAATCGTGCCCGCGATGTTGCCCGTGACGCCTGCCAGTGCCCATGTTCCCTGGCTGAGGAACGCTACGAGTAACAAAGAGGCTATAACCGCGCGACGGAGGGTCTGTTGTGAACTCATATTGTTCGTTTAACCCTCTATCATTATCGAGTTGTCAAAAGGCGAGCCGCCCTGCTTTCCCAGCGGCCAACCGGCCCCAGGAATTTCACAGAGTGACCCACTGCGCCAAGCATTTGCTCAGGATTGGGTTGGTTCCTTTAGGTACCCTTAAGGGATAGCGCCTAGCACCGTTGACGGATTTACGCTCGGACGGCGAGGCGTTCGGCAAGCAAGCGCGGGATGTCGGATGGACGTTCGGCTACCGGCACGCCGGCCGCTTGAAACGCGGCGATCTTGCTCTGCGGCGTCCCGAAGTTTCCGGAGATGATCGCGCCGGCATGGCCGAGGGACTTGCCCGGCGGGGCATTGCGGCCGCCGACGAAGGCGACGACCGGCATCTCGGGCAGGTGCTCGGCGATGAACGCGGCGGCATCTTCTTCGTCCGAGCCGCCGATTTCGCCGCAAAGAACCAGCGCGCCAGTCTGCGGGTCGTTCTTGAATTCACGCAGGCATTCGACAAACGTCGTTCCGATGATCGGATCGCCGCCGACGCCGACGCCCTGGCCTCGTTGGCCGAGGCGGGCATCGACGCCAGCCCGGTGCGCGAGGTGCTGGTCGAACGCTCGATCGTCGGGTGGAAGGAGTACGAGCTCGAAGTCATGCGCGACCGCGCCGACAACTGCGTCGTCGTGTGCTCGATCGAGAACCT
>PMUK01000094.1 GCA_003166915.1 Candidatus Cybelea palsarum | reverse complement strand
CCCGCGCCGTACTGCCCGCGCGCCGAGAGCGACCAGACATCGGCACGCGCCGGCGACCGGATCGCCGATAGTACTTTATACTTTTCGTTGCGGATGTCGTCGGCGTGCGAGCTGATCGGCGCCTCCATCGCAACCAGCGCGAGCAGGTTGATCACGTGATTTTGAATCATGTCGCGCAGCGCGCCGGCGCTGTCGTAATAGCCGCCGCGCTCTTCGACCCCGAGCGACTCCGCCGAAGTGATCTGGATATTCTGCACGTAGTTGCGGTTCCAGATCGGCTCGAAAATCGTGTTGGCGAAGCGCAGCGCGATGATGTCCTGCACCGGCTCCTTCCCGAGATAGTGGTCGATGCGGTAAATCTCGTTCTCGGGAAAGACCACTTCGATCGCCTGCTGGAGCTTTCGCGCCGATTCGAGATCGGTACCAAATGGCTTCTCCACCACGATGCGCGTCCAGCCGTTGGCGTCTTTGTCGAGACCGGCTTCCTTGAGATGCTTGATGATCTCGGGAAAGATCGGCGGTGGCGTTGCGAGATAGAAGAGGTGATTGCCGGCGGTACCAAACTCGGCATCGTTTTGGGCGAGCCGGTCTTTGAGTGCGAGGAAGTGCCGCGTGTCGGTAAAATCGGCCGTGACATAACTGATTCGCTTCGCGAAATCTTCCCAGAGCGGGCCTTGCGGCTTTTTGTCCTGCGGCATGAAGAGGTCGAGCTGCTTGCGGCAATACTCGCGGAAGGCCGCGTCGTCATATGGCGTGCGTGCAAAACCGACCAGTGCAAATGCGGTCGGAAGTATGCCGCGCAAGTGCATGGAATAGACCGCCGGCAACAGCATGCGTTTAAAAAGGTCGCCGCTGGCGCCAAAGAAAACCGCGCTGCAAGGCGACGTGATCCCTTCTTCCGGTAACCCCGCGCGAAGCGGGTTGACCGCGACTTCCTCAAGCACGCGGTTCGGCCTTGACGGCATGGCCGCCGAACTGATTGCGCAACGCGGCGACCACCTTTGCGCTGAACGATTCGTCTTGGCGCGATGCCATGCGCGCGAGCAGCGAGAGCGTGATCACCGGTGCCGGAACGTTTTCGTCGATGGCCGTCTCAACGGTCCAGCGGCCCTCTCCGGTATCGTCAACATATCCGCGAATATCTTTCAAGCCAGGATCGTCGCGAAACGCCAGGACCAATAACTCGAGCAGCCACGAACGAACGACGCTGCCATGACACCAGAGCTCGGCAAGCTGGCCGAGATCGTACGGGTACTGGGATCGCTCGAGAATCTCGAAGCCCTCGCCATAGGCCTGCAGCAGACCGTACTCGATTCCGTTATGAACCATCTTGGAGAAATGTCCCGCGCCGGCGGGACCGACGTGCGCGTAACCTTTGGGCGGAGCTAGCGTGAGAAAGATCGGCTCGCACGTGTGCACTTGCTCGTCGTCGCCGCCGACCATGAGGCAGTAGCCCTCTTTTAAACCCCAAACGCCGCCGCTCGTGCCGGCATCAATCAGCGAAACGCCTTTGGCCTTGCAAATGGCGTAGAGCTTCAAGCCATCCTTATAGTTCGTGTTTCCGCCGTCAATGATGATACCGCCGCTGCCAATCGCGTCGGCGAGCTGCGTGATAGTCTCGTCAGTCGGGGCGCCGGCAGGCACCATCACCCACGCGACTTTCGGCGAGGCGGTAAGCTTGGCAACCATATCCGGCAGACTCTGCGCGCTGGTCGCACCGGCGCCGGCGGCGGTCGCGACGGCCTTCGGATCGCGGTCGTACGCAACGACCTGATGGCCGCCGCCGATCAGACGCTGCGTCATAAAGTTGCCCATTTTGCCGAGGCCGACCATTCCGAGTTGCATTGTAAAGTCGTCCTTTCGATCTAGACGCGAGCTGCGAGCGCTTCGTCGGCGGCGGCAAGGAGGGTGCGCAGCGCCGGTTCCACGGCGCCTTTGAGATGAACGCGCACGCCGCGGCGACGCCGTTTGTCGAGCGACATCCAGTCGCCGAGCGCTTGCGCGGCGAGCAGCGTGCGAAAGCCGACCTGCATGCCGGGAATCATCGGATCGTCGGGATCGTCGGCCGTGATTTGCAGCACGACGCACGAATCGGGGCCGCCTTTGTGGAGCTGTCCGGTCGAATGGAGGAAGCGCGGGCCGAAGCCGACCGTCGTCGCGACGCGGCGCGCGTCACGGATCTTCAAACGCAGTTCCTGGAGAAGTTCGGCGTGCGTCGGATTGCGCGCGATGTAGGCGGTGATGGCGTTGTAATCATGCGGCCGCAACTGCGCGAAGAGGCCCGCCAGCGCCTGCGTCGGGTTCTGCGCGGTAATGTCATTGCTTCCCGAAAGGTAGGTTACACTGAAGTCGGGTCCTTCAACGTTGGCAGCGGGCTCGTCGAACTTGCCGTTGCGCGCATACTCCGCGAGCAGGGCGACGGTATTATCTTTCGATTCTTGTACGTTGGGTTGATCGAAAGCGTTGATTCCAAGGATGACGCCCGCCGCCGCCACGGCAATCTCCCAAAGATAGAACTGCTCGCCGAGGTCGTAGGGATCGTTCATCTCCAAGCGGATCGCGGGATGACCGGCCGCCTCGAGCGCGCGCAGCTTATCATCGACGCCGGGATCGGGGCCGGGGAGATTGGCGCCGACGTACGCGAAGACGCGGTCGTCGGAGTAGTCCGTGGGCTCGCCGAGCGGCTCGCCCTCGATAGGCACGATGCCTCGCCCAAGTTTGCCGGTGGATTCGGCGATCAGTTGCTCGGCCCAGGCCCCGAAGGCCCTGACTTGCGGATGCGTGATAATGGTGAGCTTGTCTCGGCCGTTCTGCGCGAGGCCGCCGATCGTCGCGCCGAAGCGAACGCCGGGCGCACTTCGGGGGTCGACCGTGCGATCGTTGGCGTGCATTGCGCCGAGCGCGCGATCGAGCAGCAGGTTGATGTCGTATCCGGCTATCGCCGAGGGCGCGATGCCGACGAACGAGAGCGCCGAATAGCGGCCGCCGATATTCGGATCGTTCTTGAAGTCCTCTCGGAACGATGCCTCCTTCGCCTCTTTGTCGAGCGACGTTCCGGGATCGGTGATGGCAACGAAGTTGCGGCCGGCCTGCGACGATCCGACCTGCTTGCTGACCTTCTCGTGGAAGTATGCGTAGAAGGCGTTGGGTTCGGTGGTCGTCCCGCTCTTGCTGGAGATGATGAAGAGCGTCTCGCCGACGTTGATTCTCTCTTCGAGTTCCTTGATCTGTTGCGGACACGTCGAATCGAGGACGTACAACTGCGGGTAGCCGTCACAGCGTCTGAAGGTGTCGGCGAGAATATCGGGGGCCAGCGAGCTTCCGCCCATGCCGCAGACCACGGCAAAATCGAAGTGCTCCTTCGCTTCTTTCGCGAAGGAGCGCAAAGCGGGGACCTCTTCGAGCATGCGCTGCTGGATGTCGAGCCAGCCTAACGATTTCTTGATAATCGCGATGTCGTCGGGCTGCGTCGACCACAGCGTCGCATCGTGTGCCCAAATTCGCTTCAAGAAATCGGCCGACGCGAGTTTCTCGAGCGCCCCGTCGTAGACCGGTTTCAACTGGCCCAGCGAGAGTTGCACGCGCTCGGCGCCACCCGACTCCAGGAGTTTCTGCTTGTAGACGATCGCGCCGAGCAGTGCCGCGAACGAATCGGAGAAGAGCCCAACGCCTTCGACTTGGAGGTCGTGCGTGACGTCGAAGAGCGAGATCTTCGCGTCTTGAAGCGCGCGCATCACGTCGTTGGCCGCGCCGAGGTCGCTCTCCACGGTGTCCGCGACGATCGTTCCGTGATCGAGTAGGGCCTCGAGCGTTGCGGGCGGCATCGTGTTGATCGTGTCGGGGCCGACGACGGTCTCGACGTACATCAGGTCTGGATACTGTGGATTCTTCGTTGAGGTCGAGGCCCACAACGGCCGCTGAACCGCGCCGCCTTTCGCCCGCAGCGCCGCAAAATCGACCCCGTAGAAGATCTCTTTAAACTTCTGGTAGGTGAGCTTAAGATTTGCAACGCCGGTCTTGCCGAGCAGTGGCTCGAGCTTTTCGCCCCTGCTTATGCGGTCTTGCAAAAGCTTGTCGATGGCGGTGTCGATGCGGCTGACGAAGACCGAGTTGACCGAACGGATTGCGTCGATCGGTTTGCCCTCGGCAATACGCCGCTGCAGACCCTTGACGTATGCTTGCGCGGCGCGTTCGTACATCTCGACGGAAAAGACCAGCGTGACGTTGATGTTGTAGCCGCGGTAGATGGACTCTTCGATCGCCGGCAGGCCGGCCTTGGTGCCCGGAATCTTGATCATCACGTTCGGGCGCTTCACGCGTCCCCACAACTCTTGCACCATCGCGATCGTGCCGGCGGTGTCGTTGGCCAGCAGCGGGGAGACTTCGAGGCTTACGAAACCGTCGTTGCCACCCGAGGATTCATAGACCGAAGCGAAGGCGTCGCACGCGCTTTGAATGTCTTGGATTGCCAGGTCCCAGAAGAGCGCGTCGGCGCTCTTCTCCGAGCCGACCAGCCTTCCGAGCTGTTCGTCGTAATCGCTGCCGGCGCCGATCGCTTTTTCGAAGATCGTCGGATTGCTTGTCATCCCGCGCAAGCCCCGATCGATCAACCGCTTGAGCTCACCCGACTCAAACATATTGCGGCGGAGGTTGTCGAGCCACACGCTCTGCCCGTCGTCGAGCAGTTGCTGGATCTGGTTCTTCATCGGTCTCTCCTAACGGGCGGCAAGTGCAAACTTTTCGAGGGCAACGTTGGCGACGTTCTCCGGCGTAAATCCAAAGGATCGCGCGACGTCGGCGGCCGGCGCCGACGTGCCGAAGTGATCGATGCCGAACGCGAAGCCGCGATCGCCGACGTACTTGGCCCATCCCAGCGTCGCGCCCGCTTCGATCGACATGCGCGCCGCGATCGAGGGAGGCAGCACGTCGTCCTTGTACGACTGCGGCTGGGCATCGAAGAGTTCCCAGCACGGCATCGAGACCACGCGCACGCGAACGCCTTTGTCTCGCAGAATCTTTTTGGCGTCAACCGCGAGCGAGACTTCGGAGCCCGTTGCGATCAGCACGAGATCGGGATCGCCCCCGTCGGCCTCGGACAGCACGTAGGCGCCGCGACTCACGGCCGCATCGCGTGCGCCCAGAAACGGAACCTTTTGCCGCGTGAGAACGAGCGCCCACGGCGCGCCCTTTCGCGCGAGCGCGAGCTTCCAGGCTTCGAGCGTCTCCAGCGCGTCGGCGGGACGCACGACGTAACAGTTCGGCGTGGCCCGCAGCATCGCGAGCTGCTCGACGGGTTCGTGCGTGGGGCCGTCTTCACCGAGGAAGACGGAATCGTGCGTGAAGACGTAGATCGAGTGAATGCCGGTCAGACAGCCTAACCGCAGCGCGGGCTTGAGATAATCGACGAAGTTGAAGAAGGTGGCGGCAAACGGAAGCAAGCCGCCGTGCAGGGCGATGCCGTTGGTGCAGGCGGCCATCGTGTGCTCGCGCACGCCGTAATGGATGTTGCGACCGGAGTAGTTTCCCGGCGAGAAATCGCCGCAGTTCTTGAGATAGGTCTTGGTCGACGGATCGAGGTCGGCCGATCCGCCGACGAGTTCGGGCAAGCTCATCGCGATGGCATTCATGACCGAGCCGCCCGCGTCGCGCGTTGCGACGTTCCCGTTTTCGGCATTGAATGTAGGCCAGGGAAGATCGCTGGGAAGCTCGCCGCGCAGCGCGCGTTCGAGCGCCGATCCGAGCTGCGGATTCTCGCGTTTCCATACGTCATAGGTCTCGCGCCAGCGGCCCTCTGACTCCGCGCCCTTCTCGCCGATTTGCCGATAGAATGCCAGCACGTCGTCGGGCACGTAAAAGTCGGGCTCGAGCGGCCAGCCGAGTTCCTCCTTCGATTTGCGGACGTTTTCCGGGCCGAGCGCTTCGCCGTGGGCCAAAAAGTTGTCTTGGCGCGGCGAACCGTAGCCGATGTGCGTGCGCACCGCGATGAATGACGGCCGGTCCGTCACATTCTTCGCAACTTCGATCGCCTGGTCGATCGTCGCGACGTCGTTACCTTTATCGATTGGGACCAACTGCGTGTGCCAGCCGCTGGCGTCGAAGCGGGCGATTGGGTCGTCGGTCAGCGTGATGTCCGTGGGGCCGGCGAGCGAAACCCGATTGTCGTCGTAGAAAACGATGAGTTTGCCGAGCTTTAGGTGGCCGGCGAGGGAAAGCGCTTCCTGGCTGATGCCTTCCATGAGATCGCCGTCGCCGCAGATGCAATAGGTAAAGTGATCGACGATCGATTGGTCCTCACGGTTGTTGACCGCTCCCAAATGCGCCTCGGCAATCGCCATGCCCACTGCGTTGCCGACTCCCTGCCCCAGCGGACCGGTCGTTGCCTCAACTCCCGGCGTGCGCTCCGCCTCGGGGTGTCCGGGCGTCTTGCTTCCGAGTTGTCGAAAGTGCTTGATGTCGTCGAGCGTAACGTCGTAACCCGTGAGATAGAGCAACGCGTAGAGCAGCATCGACCCGTGGCCGGCAGAGAGCACGAAGCGGTCTCGGTTCAGCCAGTCCGGGTCTTTGGGATTGAAACGAAAATGGCGGGTCCAGAGCGTGTAGGCCATCGCGGCCGCACCCATCGGCATGCCCGGATGACCGGAGTTCGCCTTCTGGACCGCGTCGACGGCTAAAAAGCGGATGGCATTGATTCGCTGCTCGTCGGAGGGCGAGTTCGGCACGATTACTCCTTTCCCGTGGTGGCCTATGATAATGCGAGGCGGGGGCGCGCTTCCCTGGCGCCGTAGCTCCGCTACGGTGACGAAGGACGAACTTCAAACGCAGATTTTGGCGCTGACGCGGGGAGAGGGCGACGTGCGCGGCCGCGACGGGCGCGCAGTCGACCGCGTGATCGCAATGCTCGACGAGGGCGAACTGCGAGTGGCCGAGTGCCGCGGCGACGACTGGGTAACCAACGTTTGGGTGAAGCAAGCCATTCTTCTCTACTTTACGCGCCGTTCGGTCGATTGGATGGGAGATCGCGACCGCGACGCGCTCGTTTATTACGATAAGCTGCCCGTGAAGCGCAACTACAAGCGGCTCGGCGTACGCTGCGTCCCGCCGGGCGTCGCGCGGTACGGAAGTTTTCTTGGACGCAACGTTATCCTGATGCCCGGCTTCGTTAATATCGGCGCGTATGTCGACGAAGGTAGCATGATCGACACGTGGGCGACGGTCGGCTCGTGCGCGCAGATCGGCAAGGGCGTCCATCTTTCGGGCGGAGTCGGGATCGGCGGGGTTCTCGAGCCTCCCCAAGCCACGCCCGTGATCGTGGAAGACGGCGCATTCATCGGTTCGCGCTGCATTGTCGTGGAGGGCGTGCGCGTCGAGCGCGAGGCCGTTCTCGGCGCCGGCGTCGTCGTAACCGCCACCACTCCGATCGTGGACGTGCGCGGTGAGGCGCCCGTTCGCAGCAAAGGCCGCATTCCGGCGCGCGCCATCGTGATCCCCGGCATGCTGCCCAAGCAGTTTCCCGCCGGCGCGTACGCGACGCCGTGCGCGCTGATCGTAGGCACCCGAAACGAATCCACCGATCTCAAGACCTCGCTCAACGCGGCGCTACGCGATCACGACGTGGCCGTATGAAGCCACTCCAACCCGTATGAATCCGCGCGTTTCTGGGATTGCGCCCTCGCTCATCCGGGAGCTCGCCGCCAAGAAGCGTCCCACGTCGATCGATCTGGGACTCGGTGAGCCGACGCTGCTGCCGCGAATCGAGTATTTCGAGCGTGCGCTCGAGCGTGTGAGGGAGAACGGCGTCAAGTACACGGCCAACGCCGGCGATCTCGAGCTGCGCGAACTCATCGCGCGGCACTATGCCTATCCCGCAATGGAGCGCGCCGAGAACGTCTGCATCACGATCGGATCGCAAGAGGCGATGTACGTGACGCTCAAGACGCTGCTCGATCCGTCGCGCGACGAGCTGCTCGTGGTCGAGCCGGCCTTTCCATCGTATGTCAAGATGGCGGCGCTCGAGGGAATCGGCGTGCGCATCGTCTCGATGCTCGATGACGACGACTTCGCGTTCGATGCCGAGCGAATCATCGCCGCGATCGGCGAACGGACGCGTGCAATCGTAATCTGCTCGCCGTGCAATCCGACTGCACGCGTCATCTCGCGCGGTGCGGCCGAAACCATCGTCGATGCGCTATCGCGGCGCGGGGGCGAACCGATCTGGCTGATTCACGACGAAATTTACCGCGAACAGCGCTTTGTCGACGATGCTGCCGATCTCGCGATGCTCTATCCGCATACGATCGTCGCGAACTCGCTGAGCAAGAGTAACGCCCTGACCGGGCTGCGCCTGGGATGGATCCTCGGCCCGGGCGGGTTCGTAGAGCAAGCGATTAAGGTGCATGCCTGGGCGGCATCCTGCGCCGATACGTTCGCGCAATATGTCGCGTTGGAAATCTTTCGGTCTCCCACCAATCTGCAGGAGCACGCGCCGTGGTACCGCGAGCAGCGCGCTCGAGTGCGCGAAATGCTCAAAGAGAGCGGCCTGCCGTTCGTCGATCCGGAAGGCGCCTTCTACGTCTGCGTGCGATTGCCCGGGGGCATGGCATCGCTCGACGCCGCCAACGACTTAATCGAGCGGTTCGACGTCGTTACGATTCCGGGCATCGCGTTCGGTAAATCTATGGAAGGCTGGCTGCGCCTGAGCTGGGTCATGCAAGCGGAACGCGTGCGCGACGGAGTGGCGCGGATCGCCGAGTACTGCTCCTAAGCGGTGCCGCGCCTAACCGGCGCGGCTACGTTTTGTCGCGGATGTTGCGCTTCGCAGCGTCGATCTCTGCCTCGGTCCGGTGCTTCGCCTCATTGAGAGCCGAGCCCACCTTTTCTGACGGCGTAAGCTCGTCGCCGAGCGCTTCGCGCTTGGCTTTTTCCAAGTCGGCCGCGGAGCGGTGCTGGCCCTCGTGAACGGAATCTTTGACGTCGTCGACGGTATGCTTTATGGCGTCGGACACCTTGTCGGTCGGATCTTTGCTCAAGTTCTCGCCTCCTATGACGTGTGACGCGGCAAGTATACCCGCGGCAGCGATACCCAAACGGCCGAACCCAGGAATGGTTCGCTTTCCGAATTGAGGAAGAAAGGCCGTATGGCACACGCTCCGCCGCAAGCATCTGAAATAAAAGAGTACACCGAACGTGCGAGTCGCTCGCAAGTGCGAATTACAACCGCGCACGGCGACATCGTCTTCCGCCTCTTTCCTGACGACGCACCGCTTCATTGCGCGGCGTTCATGAAGCTCGCGGATGCAGGATTTTACGATGGCCTTAAGTTCCACCGGGTCGAACCTGGATTCGTCGTCCAAGGTGGCGACCCGAAGGGCGACGGAACGGGAGGGCCTGGCTACAACCTCAAAGCGGAGTTCAACGCGCGGCCGCACGTGCGTGGGGCCGTCGCAATGGCGCGCAGCTCCCAGCCCGACTCAGCGGGTTCGCAGTTTTACATCTGCCTCGGCGACGCGTCTTTCCTCAATGGGAAGTATACGGTTTTCGGCCAGATGACCGAAGGTTTCGAGGCGCTCGACGCGATCAAGCGAGGGGACGCGATGATCAGCGTTAAGAACGAGCCGCGCTGACCGTTGAGCCAATCCAGACGGTTTGAATATTGACGAACTCGTGGATACCGAACGAGGAGAGCTCGCGGCCGTAGCCGCTCTTCTTGACGCCGCCGAACGGTAAGCGCGGATCGCTGGCCACCATGCCGTTGATGAAGACGTTGCCCGCTTCGATTCGTCCAGCGAGCTCCTCGGCGAGGGCGATATCGCGCGTCCATAGGTTCGCGCCGAGTCCGAAGCGCGATGCGTTGGCAAGCTCCAACGCGTGCTCGAGATCGTTCGCGCGCACGACGGCTGCGGCCGGCCCAAAGACCTCTTCGTCGAACATGCGCATGCCGGGTAGAACGCCGGCGACGACGGTGGGTTCGTAAAAGAAACCCGCACGATCGATCGATCGTCCGCCCGTAACCAAGCGCGCGCCGCACTCGATCGTTCCGGAGACCTGCTCGTGCACCGCTGTACGAAGATCGTCGCGCGCGCAAGGCCCGAGCTGCACGCGTTCCTCCATCGGATCCCCTACGATTTGCGCCGCAGCCAGCTCTGCGAAGCGCGACAGAAAGTCGTCGTAGACGGAGTCCTCGACGATGAAGCGCTTGGCCGCGATGCAGCTCTCGCCATTGTTCTGAAAGCGCGCGGTCACCGCCGTTTTCGCCGCCGCTTCAAGATCCGCGTCGGAGAGAACCACAAATGCATCGGAGCCGCCGAGCTCGAGTACGCACTTTTTTAAATTCTCGCCCGCCGTGCGCGCGACCGAGACGCCGGCGTCCTCGCTTCCGGTGAGTGTAACGGCGGCAATCCGCGCATCGGCGACGATCTTGCTCATCTCCTTTCCCGGAATCAGCAGCGTCCCGAAGCACCCTTCCGGCGCGCCGGTCTCGTTGAAGACGCGTTCGATCTCCAGCGCGCACCGGGTGGTGTTCGTCGCGTGCTTAAGCAGTACGACGTTGCCTGCCATCAACGCTGGGGCAGCCGCGCGAATGACCTGCCAGTATGGAAAGTTCCATGGCATGATTGCCAGCAGTACGCCGAGCGGCCGAAACGCGACGTAGCTTCGCGCGGCCGAGGACGGAGCGATTTGTGCGGAGAGTAGCGCTTCGCCATGCTCGGCAAAATACTCGAGCGCCCAAGCGCATTTGTCGATCTCAGCGCGCGCCTGGGCGAGCGGCTTGCCCATCTCGCGCACGGCCGTGGTCGCGAGCGCTTCGCGCTCCAAGCGAAAACGAGCGGCTACGGCTCGCAGCAAACTCCCGCGCCCGGAAAAATCCTCGCGCGCCCATCGCAGCGCCCCGCGGGCAGCCTCTGCGAGCTTCATCTCTATCTGCGGGGCCTCCATCGGCGCAATGCGCTCGATCACCTCGCCGGTCGCCGGGTTGATCGTCTCGATCATAGCGCGTGCATCGCCCACGGTCCCGACGGACCGGCATAGACTTCGACCAAACTCTGGGGCCGCAGGTACGCGCGCGCGACGCGCTGCACGTCTGCGGAAGTAATGCGCGCAAAGCGCTCGTTGAGCGTTCGGTAGTAGTCGGGCGGCAGACGAAGGACCGCGATGTCGAGAAGTTGTTTGGCCTGCCCCACCGTTGAAGCTTCCTCCAAAAGCGCGTTGCCAATCAGACGTACTTTGGCTTCTTGGAGTTCCGTGGCCGAAACGGGTTCGTCCTGGAGGCGGCGCAGCTCTTGCCGAACGATACCGACGGCTTCAACGACTCGCTCCGGCGAGGTGTTGAGCTCAACTCGCAAATCGCCGCGGTCCGCGCCGGCTTCGAGGGAACTGTCGACGCTGTAGACGAGGCCGCGTTTTTGTCGCAGTTCTTGCCAGAGTCTGGATTCAAAAGCGCCGGCGCCGCCCAAGATTTGATTGAGCACGGCAAGAGTATCGTAATCTTCGTTCGACCGCGAGAGCGCCGGTTGGCCGAGCCGAATGAAGACCTGATTGGCCGCGGTGCCGATATAGTCGTGCCCGCCCGACGCCGGCGGGATCGCCATCAAATGCGCGTCGGGCTTCGGCCCCGTGGCGCGCCATGATCCGAAGCTCGCTTCGAGCGCCGAGCGCACGCGCTCCGGCGAAAGGTCGCCGACCACGGAGATCGTCGTCAGATCCGGGCGCCAATAGGCTGCGGCGTATGCCAGCAAATCCGCGCGCGTAATCGCCGAGACGCTCTGCGCGGTCGGCAGACGCAAGGCCGGATCTGCGCCGGCCAAGAGGAGGCGGTTATACGCGCGATCGATCAACACGCCGGAGATCTGGCCCTCCGATTGCAAACCATTGGCGAGCTGCGATCGCTCGACGCTCAGCCAGGGATCCTCAAAAGTTGGATGCGCTTCGCCGTCGGCCAAGATCGTCACAACTCGCTCGAAATCGCGCGTCTGCGCCGTCGCCGAAAAATCTTGTCCCGTTTCGGCGAAGACGCCCATCTCGTCGGTGGCTTTGCGGCGTTGTGCGAACGGGTACGCGGCGCTGCCGTAATCGGCGACCGCCGAGGCGAGCCGCGCAACGCCCTCCTGCCCAAGCGGCTCGAAGGAAGGGGAGCTCGCGATCGTACCTTTGATAACGACCGTAGGATGGTCGGTTTTGCGTTGCACGATGACGCGCAACCCGTTAGCCAGCGTGAACTCGACCGGTGCCAGCGTGCTGCGCACGGTCGTCGGTGTTTCGACGGCCTTGGCGATCCAGCGGGGTTCGACGATTGGTCCGTTCGGAATGCGTTTGGAGAAATCGTCGCTGGCCTCGGAAGTACTCTTCTGAGAGTTGCCTTTTGGCGGACTGTCGTTGGGCCTTAGATGGCCGACGACAGTCGGACGGCTCAAATATTTGCGCGCGGCGGCGAGGAGATCGTCGCCGGTTAGCGCCGCGAGGCGGCGGTCCTCGTCGGCCACCTTTTCGTGAACGATGCCGTACGTATAGCCGGCGAGATCGCCGATGCCGTCGATAGAATCCGAGTCGTAGAGCCGTTCCGCGATCGTTAAGCGTTTCGCCGCGACGACGAGATCCGGATCGAAACCGTTGCGGAGCACGGACCCGAGCGTCGTTGCAAAGACGGATGCAGCTTCGCTGCTCACATGGCCTGGGTTGAGAACGATGAAGACGTGGAGCAGACCGCCTTTGAGCTGCGTATCGGCGTCCGTTTCGATCGCCAGCGCGATGTTGCTCGCAATCAGCGCTTTATAGAAAGGAGAACGCTGATTCTCGAGCAGCGTTGCTAGCGTGCTGATCGCCGGCTCCCCGTGCTGCGTGTCGCCGGGAATCGCGTATGCCAGATCGAGAATCTCGAATGGGAAGGGAAACTGTGCTTCGACGGTCGTTTCGGGCGCCGGCTTAGGATTGAGTTCCGACCACACCGGCAGCTTCTTAGAAGGAATCGCACCGAAGAAGCGCTGCGCCTTGGCAAAGGCCGTCACATGGTCGACGTCTCCGGCGATGACCAAGGTCGCGTTGTTGGGCGCGTACCACTCGTCGTAGTAGCGAGCGATATCCGCGACGGTCGCCCGTGCGACGTCGCTGCGTTCGCCCAGCGGCGTGCGGCCCGCCGGTTGGCCGGGGAAAGCGGCGGCGCGAACGCGCGAGAGCAGGTTAAAGAACGGCGAGCTGGCATCGCCGTCGATTTCGTTAAGGACGGCACTGCGTTCGATTGCCCAGCCGGCAGCGCTCAGGGACGCGTGCTGCATCCGGTTGGACTCGATCGCGAGCGTCACATCCAGCTTATCGGCGGGCATTTCGAAGTAGAACTGCGTGTAATCGTAGTTCGTCTCGCCGTTCATCTGCGCGCCCAGACGAGCAACCACGTCGTCGAGGCCGCCCGACGAGATTTCCGGCGTTCCACGAAACATCATGTGTTCGAGCGCGTGCGCCAAGCCGGTCTTGCCCGGCGTCTCTTGCAGCGAGCCGAAACCGTACCACATAGCCGTTTGGACGACCGGAGCCGCTCGATCCTCGACGACGACGACTCGCAGCCCATTGCGCAGCGTTGTCGTGAAGATTCCTGCATCGCCCGGACCATTTTGCGCGGGCGCGGCCTGTGTCGCGCAAAGCCCAAGGAGCAGCGCTAACAGCGTCGTTCTCATTTTCACAGCGTCGTGACTCCCAAATAATATGCCGCGGCAGCTTCGACCGCGGCCAGGGGAAGGCAGCCGATAAGCTCGCAGCCGAGCACTTCGATTCCGCGTTCGGCGGCGAGGTCGCGAACCAGTTCCACGACGCGATAGAGCGGCGTTGCAGCATAGTCCGTAACGTTGAGCGAGACCTGCACGCAATCGTCGCCGCGCGGCAAGGCAAGGGCGCGCAGCGAGCGCAGGCCCCCGTCGCGTTCGCGAATCGCCCGAGCAATCGTACGGACCGCTGGAAGATCGGTGGTAGCCAGCTCGATATTAAACGCGATGAGGACGTCTCGGGCTCCAATCGCAATTGCTCCGGCGCTTGCATGGCGGGAAACGTCACCTTCGTCCGGCAGCCAGTCGGTGTTGCGCCGAATCGCCGGCAGAGGCTGTCGTTCGGGCGCTCGCGCCGCCGCGCCGTAATAGTAGGAAGGTACGCGGTAGCGTCGCCAAATTTCGGCGCCCGCTCGGTGTGCCAGCGCGGCGGCGTCTTCCAGAGTCGCGCCCTTTAGCGGAACGAAGGGCAGGACGTCGAGCGCGCCGATGCGCGGGTGCACGCCCGAGTGGCTCCTTAGGTCGATGCGCTCGAGGGCGACGCCGGCGAGCGCGACCGACGCATTGAGGATCGCCGCTTCCGAGCCGGCGATCGTCAGAACGCTGCGATGATGGACGGCGTCGCTGCTCCGATTCAAGACGCGCGCGCCGGTCGCTTCGACCGCCGCAATCGCCGCGTCGATCATCGCCGCGTTGCGGCCTTCCGAAAGATTCGGCACGATCTCAAAGAACATGAGCTAACCAAGGCATGTTTGGATCGCGGCGACGATGTCGCCGGTATTCGCTGGGGAGATAACGTGGGTGTAGCCGAGTTTGCGGGCCTCGGCTTCGCGCCGCTCGGCCCCGCCGACGGCGCGAACCTCGCCGGATAACCCCAGTTCGCCGAAAACGGCGATGTCCGACGGCACCGCTGCATTGCGAAACGACGAAGCAATAGCCAAGGCGATTCCTAGATCCGCCGCAGGCTCCCCGACCCGCAGCCCGCCGGCCACCGAAGCGTAAACGTCGTGTGTCCCGAGTAAAAAGCCCGCTCGCCGCTCCAATACCGCGAGAATCATGGCGAGCCGCTGCTGGTCGAGATTGTTGGCCAGGCGTCGCGGCGTGCCGTAGCTGGCTTCGCCGACCAGTGCTTGGACCTCGATGAGCACGGGACGCGAACCGACGATCGATGCGACGACGCACGAGCCGCTGGGGCGCTGCGTACGGGCGCCCGCAAAGAGTTCCGAAGGGTTCGAGACTTCGCGTAAACCCGAATCGTGCATCGAGAAGACGCAAATCTCGTCGACGGAACCGAAGCGGTTCTTGTACGCGCGCAGGATGCGGTACTCGCCGTTTGTCTCGCCTTCGAAATACAACACCGTGTCTACCAGATGCTCGAGCAGACGCGGTCCGGCTATGGCGCCGTCTTTGGTCACGTGCCCGACGATAAACGTCGCGCAGCCCGAGCGCTTTGAATATTCCATCAGCGCTTGCGTGCAATCGCGAATCTGCGTAATGCTTCCCGCGTAGGCTTCCGATTCGGGGAGCCAGACCGTTTGGATTGAATCGATCACCAATGCGAGCGGTCTCTGCCGCTCCAATCGATCGAGGACGGCGCGCAGATTCGTTTCGGGATAGACGAGCAGCGCCGGCTCCGCCCCCGTGGCTAGCGTGCGATCGGCGCGGAGCTTTACTTGCGCCGCCGACTCCTCACCGCAGACATAGACGACTTCGCCGCTGTGCGCAAGCCGCGCCGCGATCTGCAGCATCAACGTTGACTTGCCGGCGCCCGGCGGTCCGCCGACGAGCGTCAAACTCCCAGGGACGGTTCCACCGCCTAAGACGGCGTCGAACTCCGGCATGCCCATCCGCAAGCGAGTGACGCCGCCCGAGCCGATCTCGCGCAAAGGCAGAGGTGCCGCCGATTGCGCGGCCGCCGGCTTGGCGCGTGCGCCCCGCGGTGCGACGGCGAAGGGGCGTTCGTCGAATGAGTTCCAAGCTTGGCATTGCGGACAGCGCCCGAGCCACCGCGGCGATTCAAAGCCGCAGGCCGAGCAAAAATAGACCGTCTGCGCTCTTGCCACCCGTCCTCGAAGGTTCTTCGGACGCGCTGCATCGCCTGGGAAGAGTTCTGAGCATGCCGATTGAAACCGAGGGCGTTGACCGCAATATCGACTAGTCTGTATACTAGTCACATGAAGGCGATTGGAATTTACGATGCGCGCGCGCAGCTCGGCGAGCTGGTGCGTCGAGCTGCGACGGGCGAGCGAATCATAATCGAGGTGAGGGGCCGCCCGATGGCGCAGCTTGCGCCCATCGAAATGCCGGGCGAGGATGCCGATGACGCGGTCGAGTGGTTCGTCGCACGCAGCAAGCAACGCAAGCCGTGGAAGGTGACCCCGCGCGAACTAATCCTCGAAGGGCGGCGCGAGTGACGCTGGTCGTGGACGCCTCCGTGGCGCTCTCATGGTCGATCGCCGACGAGAGCGATGTCGAGGCACTGGAGTTGCTGAGAAGAGTGAGGGCCGAAGGGGCCGTGGTCCCGGCGCTGTGGCTCTTTGAGATAGAAAACGGGCTGCGAAACGCACTTCGCCGTGGCAGAATCACCGAAGTCGAGGCGCAAACCATTCAAGCAAAGCTTTCTCGCTTACCTATTCGCGTGGCGGATTCGTCCGAGCGCGTTTCCTTTCATGGCGCGCTCGCCTTGGCGAATCGGTTCGACCTTAGCGTGTACGACGCGGCGTATCTGGACGTCGCGCTTCGCTACAAGGGCTACCTCGCGACACGCGACCGCCGGCTCGCAGAGGTCGCGGGGCGGCTTGGCCTTGCGCGAAAGCCGGCTAAACGTCGCCGGTGAGCTCGCAATCGCCGCTCCAGATCGCGATCGACGGCCCCGCCGCGTCCGGGAAGACGACGGTCGCCCGCGCTTTGGCACGGCGCTTGCGCGTACTCTATCTCGACACCGGTGCGATGTACCGTGCGCTCGCGTATCTCGCTTTGCGCACGGGCACCGACGTCGATAACGGCGCGGCGCTTGCGCGGCTCGTTGCCGCACAACCAATTGAAGTGCGTGTAGACCAGGCGGCTCCATTGGGATTTCGCATCACCGCGGGCGGCCAAGAGCTCGACGAGGCCGCGCTGCAGAGCAGAGAGGTCACCGCAATCGTTTCGGCCGTCTCCGCGCACGCCGAGGTGCGCGCGGAGATGGTGCGCGCGCAGCGCCACATTGCGCAAGGCTCGCCGGTCGTCATGGCGGGGCGAGACATCGGGAGCGTCGTGTTGCCCGGCGCGCCGGTGAAGATCTATTTGACCGCTTCGCCGGAAGCGCGCATCGCGCGCCGGCGCGCGCAACTCGAAGAGTCGGGAATCAACGTAAATGCGCGCAAGCTCGCAGCGGAGATCGAAGAGCGCGATCGCCTCGACGAAACCCGAACGGTTTCGCCGCTCGCGCCGGCGCCCGACGCGCACGTCATCGATTCCAGCGACATCGACGCAGCGGGCGTCGTCGAGCAGATCTGTAAGCTGGCATCTAGGATGTCATCCTGAACGCAGTCGAAGGATGAACACGGCATTCTACGATTTGGCGAAGGCTACGGTGCGCGCCACGGCGCACGTGCTCTGGCGTGCGAGGGTCTTCGGAGCGGAGAACGTTCCCGCCGAGGGCCCGCTCATCGTGGCCTGCAACCACGTTTCATATCTCGATCCGCCGCTGATGGGGTGCTTTTGCCCGAGGCGCATCAGCTACATGGCCAAAAAAGAGCTCTTCGACGTTCCGGTCCTCGGCGCCGTGATTCGAGCCCTGGGCGCCTATGCCGTCGACCGGAAGGGCAGCGCGACATCCGCTATTAGGCGCTCGCTTCAGGTCTTGGAGGCGGGCGGGGCGGTCGGAATCTTCCCCGAGGGCACCCGTAACCGCACTGGCGAGATCCAGCCTCAGACTGGTGTCGCACTGCTGGCCTCGCTGGCGAAGGCTCCGGTCGTTCCAGCATTCATTCGCGGCAGCGACCGGGCGCTTCGCCTGAACCGTATTGACGTTTCTTTCGGGCCGCCAATCTCGCTGCAGGCCGGTCGGAAAGCAACGCGCGAGGACTTGGCGAAGTTTACCGGTGAGGTTATGAAGACGATCGAACTGCTGGCGGGGAGTATTGGTGGAAATACGTAAGGCATCCGTTCAAGGATTCTGCTTCGGAGTTGCCATTACCGTAAAGAAGGCGGAGGAGGCGATCGCCTCCCGCGGTGATGTGACGACGCTGGGACACGTCGTGCATAATCCGCAGATGGTGGAATCGCTTTCGGCGCGCGGGTTGAAGAATGCGACGACGGTCGACGACGTCGACTCGGGCGCGCTCTTCGTCCGCGCCCACGGGCTTCCGGTGGACGTTTTCGAAAAGGCCAAGGAGAAGAAGCTCGAGATCATCGACGCCACGTGCCCGATGGTCACCAAAATCCACGTGCAGGCCGAGAAGCTCAAAGGCGACGGCTACAAGATCATCGTCATCGGCGATCCAAATCATCCCGAAGTCAAGGGAACGCTGAGCCACGTGCCGGGCGCGTGGTGCATCCAAAGCTCCGCCGATGTGCAAAAACTCCCGCGCTCCAGCAAAGTCGGCGTCGTCGTTCAGTCGACGTGGTCCGGCGAAGGATTCACCGAAATCGTGCGAGAGCTTTCGGCGAAGTACTACGAGGTTCGCGCAGTCAACACGATCTGCACCGATACGCACAATCGGCAGAATGAGGCGCTTCGGCTGGCAAAGGACGTCGAAGTGATGATCGTCGTCGGCGGAAAGACCTCGGCCAATACTAAGCATCTCGCCGATCTCTCCGAATCGCGCGGCGCGCGCGCCTACCATATCGAAGGACCTGACGAGCTGCAACCACAGTGGTTCGCGAAGGTGGAAGTGGCCGGGCTCATGTCGGGAGCCTCGACACCCGGCTGGCTGGTAGACAAAGTTGAGGCTCGGATGGAGGAGCTCGCAGCCTCTGCATAGCCCGACCGACCTTGCCGAGCGCTTTGAAAGCGCCCTCGAAGAGCGGATTACCGGATATCGGGGATCGGAAGAGATCTCCGATATGCTTTTGCGGCACTTCGGTTACGGCGGCTATGGACCGGCGCGCCGAGGCAAGCGCTTACGTCCTCAAATGGTCATGCGCGTCGCAACCAGCGAGGGCGCTCCGCTCGAGCGCGCGCTCGATGCGGCGGTGGCAGTCGAAATCTTTCACAACTATTCCCTGGTCCACGACGATATCGAGGATCGCGACGAGCTGCGCCATGGGCGCCCGACGTTGTGGAGCGAGTACGGAGTCGCTGCCGCGATCAATGCCGGCGACGCGATGTGCGCGCTGAGTTTTTTGAGTCTGGAGCATGCCGCCGCGTATCTCGATGCCGCCAGAGTCTTGCAAATGATCGCGCTCCTGCACGAGGCGCACGCGGTGATGTGCGAGGGACAGTCGCTGGACTTGGATTTCGAGACGGAGCGAGTCGTGGATAGGCCGGGCTACTATCGCATGATCGAGTGTAAGACTGCGCAACTCTTCGATGCCTCATGCCGTTTGGGCGCGTTCGCGGCCGGCTGCAATGCTGCGACGATCGAAGCCTACGGTGCCGTCGGGCGTGCCTACGGCATGGCCTTTCAAATTCGGGATGACATCGCGGGAATCTGGTCGACATTGGACGAGACCGGCAAAACGGCCGGAAGCGATGTCGCGCGCCGAAAATGGACCTTTCCCGTCGTCTGGGCTATTTCGCAGCCTCCGTCGGCAGCACGCAGCGTGGTGGCGCAGGCCTATGCAACCGGTTCTTCGCTCGACGATGCCGCGGTCGCAAGGGTCGTCGAGGCGCTCGATGAGCTCGGCGCTCGCGAAGCGGCCACGCAAAAGGCAGCGGAGCACGTTGGCGTGATCGAGCGCCATCCCAATCGAGAGTTCGGAGAGTTCTTGGCGTCCACGCTCGGTCTCACGGCGGCATGACGCGCGCGCCGGCCCGGGCTCACTTGGAAGCGTGGGGGCTGCCCGCGCTGCTCTTCCTTGGATTGCTCGTGCGGCTGTTCTTCGTGAGTAACGAAGGCTTCAAGACCGACATAAACACGTACGTGGCGTGGGCCCTTTCGTTGAGCGATCACGGCTTTGCAGCGTTTTATTCGACCGTTGGCTTTGCCGATTATCCACCCGGTTATTTCTACGTCCTCGCTATCGTCGGGCGACTCTGGCACGCATTCTTTGCGTCCCACGACGCCGGCTACGCGATTCTTCGCCTGCTGGTAAAGCTGCCGGCAATACTGGCCGATCTTGGAGTCGGCCTCCTGCTCTACGCGATCGCTCGACGATTCGCCGGTGCGGCCGTGGCCTTCGGTGTGGCCGCCTTTTATCTGTTCAATCCGGCGACGATCTACATCTCCGCGTCGTGGGGACAAGTGGATTCGATTTCGGGAGGCTTGGCGCTCTTAGCAATCTACGCGCTCTTGCGCAGTGAAGACGCGGCGCCGCAATCGCGCGGGCATCTTCTCTTGATCATGCTGGCGTGGTTCTCGTTCGCTTATTCATTGCTGATCAAGCCGCAGGCGGCGGTTCTGCTGCCGCTCCTCGTGGCATTTGCGTTCGTCGACCCGCAGCGCCGCCGCGAGCGAATCGTTGCGACGGCGATCGGAGTCGCCGCTGCGCTTGCGTTCGCGCTGCTCATCACCGAGCCGTTTCACCCCAGCAACCCAGTTGCAGCCTTCGGCTGGCTATGGAACCAATACGCCTACGGTTCGGGCGTCTATCAGTACAACACCGTCAACGCCTTCAACCTATGGGCTCTTCGCGGCACCATGTGGGTGTCGGACAACCAATATATCTTGGGCCTTCCGCAATTTGCCTGGGGCCTGCTGCTGGTGGTGGCAGCGCTGGCCTTAGTCGTTTGGCGTTACGTCCAGGATCGCACCTCCGCGGCACTCCTCGAAGGCTGCGCGATTGCCACACTCGCCTTCTTCGTCTTGGCGACGCGCATGCACGAGCGCTATCTCTTCAACGGGCTGCTCTTTACGATCGCGTGCATTCCGTTGGCGCGCCGCTATTTTGGGGGCGCGATTGCGCTCTCGATCGTGCTCTTCGCGAATCTCTTATATAGCCTGCAATACCTGCACGCAGTCACCGGCAACACGCCGGGCGTCAACGCCCAGAACCTCTGGGGTCTGTGGACGACGCTCTTTTCGCTGCTTGCCGTAGGTACGTTCTTCGTCCTCGGTTACCAATTCTTGGGCGGTGCCGAGTTGCGCCCGGCCAAGCCTTCGACGATCCGGGAACCTGCGTCGGAACCGCAAACCGGCGCGGCCATTCTCCCCGCCCTGCGCAACTGGTTCGATCCTCGCGAGGGTTTGACCGCGATGCGCGCTCCGCTCGACTATGCGATCGTCGCGGTGCTGGGCGTCGGAAACTTCATTCTGTCGTTCATCGGTTATTGGTGGCCGCCCGATAAGGTCTTCGACGAAATTTACTTTGCGCGCGCCGGCGAAGAGTATCTGCAGAACCTTCGCATCTACGAAAATACCCATCCTCCGCTGACCAAACTTCTGATAACGCTCTCCATGATGCTTTTCGGGGGGATGCCTCACGGCCACGGGCTTGGCGGCTGGACCGGCCTCAATGCCCTGGTCGGCATGGGCAACGGCGACAACTCGTATGGCTGGCGTTTTCTCGACGTCGTCTTCGGCGCGCTCGTCGTCATGTTGCTGTATGTTTTTGCAAAGCGCATCACCGGCTCGACGCTTTTTGCAACGATCACCGCGCTGCTCCTGACCTTCGACGGTATGCATTTCGTGCAATCTCGAATCGCGACGCCCGAAGGCTTCGTCGTCTTCTTTGCGACGCTGGCCGTCTACGCGTTCTATCGTTTCTGGATCAACTCGCAGGTCGGCGAACGAGCGCACGTAACCGTTCCATCGTGGGCCCTTGCTGCCGGCCCCGCCGGAGCAGTGCTCGCCGGGCTGGCAATCGCTTCGATCGGACGTGCGCTGTGGCACTTCGATACGGCTTCGACGGTCGTCGTCGCGCTCTATTGCGCGAGCGGAATCTACCTCTTGGTCCGTTACGTGCTCTTCGTGCGATTCTTCGGCGACGGGCGCCGGGAGCTTTCGTACGCCGAAGGCTCGTATGCGCTGCGCGATGCCGCGGGTACGTCGCTCTTTGCCGCCGACGGTGGAACCATCGACTCGCGTGGAAAGATTACGCGCGGTGAGCTTTCGCAGGGCAAGGGCGGCACGCTGCTCTATCGCGACGATCCGCTGACCATCGAATACTCACGCGACGGCAGTGTCGAGTACGACACGCCCGAAGGCAGCGTCACCTATGCCGAGGACGAAATTCGCGACGGCAGTACGGGCGCCGTTGAGAATGGGCATACCTCGCGGCGTTGGCTGATTCTCTTTACCGTCGCACTCGGGTTGCTGGTGAGCTCGAAATGGTACGGCGTGATGGGCTTCGGCGTCAGCTTCGTGGTGTTGATCGCCGTCTGGCTTCAACGGTATCTGTTCGACCTGCGGCCGACGCTTTGGGGCAATCCGCGCGGCTTTCGCATCGACGGCGCGCTGGCGACCATTCTCTTCGTGAGCGCCACGGTGTACGCGCTGGTTTGGGTGCCGGATGTCGTGCGGCATTCTCCCGATCCGGGCGAGGTTCACAACGTCAACGACGTCGTCTATCGACAGTACACGATGTACGAGTATCACCATAACCTCGTGGCCACGCACCCGTACTCCTCGAAGTGGTTTGAGTGGCCGATCGATTACGTCCCGGTCGCGTACTTCTATCAGGATCATCGCAACAATCCCAGCGATGAGAAGGGCTGCTGCGTCTACGAGATTACCTCGCTGCCGAACCCGATCATCCTGTGGTTCGGCTTGTTCTGCGTGCCGTTCGTGGGCGTGCTGGCATGGCGAGAACGGAACAAAGGCTACGCGCTGATCGTAATCACCTATCTCTTGCAATGGCTGCCCTGGATCGGCTCGCCCCGCCTGATCTTCGCCTATCATTTTTACGTGAACATTCCCCTGATCTGTCTGTGCAACGCCATTTTCTTGCAGCGGGCCTGGTTGTGGTTGCGCCGCCGGGAGAATCTCCAATGGCTCGGGGGTTTGGCAGTCGGCTCCTACGTCGCCGCGGCAGCGGCGGGTTTCATCTATTTCTATCCGATTCTGGCGGCGCATCCGATTGCGTGGAACGCTTGGCATCAGCGGATGTGGTTCCCGACCTGGATAATCGGGCCGGGCTAGGAGCCTGTAGGATTATGCCGCATTTCCGTCTTCGTGCCGCCTTTTGTCCGAACACTTCGTTGCTCTTCGGTCACGAAGCTACGGCTTCGCTCCCTCATCGCGCCTCGTTTTCGAACAAAATTCGGCAACGAATCCGAAAACGGGCATAACCCTACAGGCTCCTCGCGAAGGCGCTAGCGGAGAGGTTTAGCATAAAATGTCGGGACATTCCAAGTGGCACAATATCAAGCTCAAAAAGGGCAAGGTGGACGCGCAGCGGGGCGCGCTCTTCACGAAGCTCAGCAAAGAGATCATCCTCGCGGCGAAAGGCGGCTCTCCCGACCCTGAAGCCAACTACCGGCTGAAGATCGCCGTCGAGAAAGCGCGCGGGTTCAACGTGCCGCAAGAGAACATCAAGCGCGCCATCGCGCGTGCCGGCGGACAGGACGACGAGCGCGAAATCGAGGAAATTCGTTACGAGGGATACGGTCCGGCGGGGCTGGCGGTCGTCATTGACGCCGCGACGGACAATCGGAACCGAACCGCCGGAGAACTGCGCTTTCTCTTCAGCAGACATGAGGGCAGCTTGGGGGAGACCGGCAGCGTCGCGTGGATGTTCGATCCGGTCGGCGTCATCGAGCTCGATCCCGACGGTAAATCGGAGGACGCGGTGATGGAAGAGGCGCTCGTTGATGGGGTCGAGGACATCGAGTACGACGCGGACGTCGCCGTCATCTATACGCAACCGACGATGTTGGCCGGCGTACGCGATGCCCTTCGCGCGCGAGCGGCACGAATTTTAGACGCGTACCTCGGCATGCGCCCGAAGACGAAGGTCGAGCGCAACGGGAACGAGCTTTCGGCCGCGCTGGCCTTTCTCGAGGCCCTCGACGAGCATGAAGACGCGCAGCGGGTCTTCAGCAATCTCGACTTTAACAGCGTCCCGATGGAGGCGCTTACCTGAAGCCCCCCGCTACGATCGTCTTGGTGATCTTCGTCGCGTTGGTCGTCTGGTTTGGGCACCAGATCTACGATTTCTTGATTCCCTCGTCGGCGACGGTGACCGTGCCCTCATTTGTAGGGCAAACGCTGGCCGACGCCAACGCCGAGATCGCCCGATTGAACCTTAGCTCGACCGTCGTGGATCACACGACGAGCGATCGCTATCCCAAAGACGTCATTATCACGCAGCGGCCGCCGGCCGGCGATCAAGTGCGCCAAGGGCGCCAGGTTGGGTTCGTTATTAGCGACGGAATCATCGCGCGTCTCATGCCCGACTTGCGCTACCAGTCCATGCGAGAAGTGCAGCTCGATCTTTCTCGCGCGCACCTTACATTGGGAAAGATAACGTACGCAAAGAGCGACGTTATCCCGGAGGGACACGTGATCTCGCAGGCTCCGGGGCCGATAACCAGCGTGCACGAGGGGGACTCCGTCGCGCTAGTCGTAAGCCAAGGCGGCCGGGCGAACGTGCGCGTTCCCGATTTAGTCGGACTGACGATCGATCAGGCGCGAACGGTCGCCGCGGATGTCGGCATCCAACTCGGGCAGATCGTGTGGACGCCGCTGGGCGGAAGCGGGCCCGCTCATGGTGTCGTCGCGCGACAGCGTCCCGCGCCCGATGCAAAGATCGCATCGTTCGAGCCCGTTTCGCTGCAGGTCAGCGCCGGCCCGAACGAATCGGGCTATATCATCCATCAGGCCCGCGTGCTCGTTTCGGTTCCCGAAACCGACAACGCCGCAACCGACGCGCAGCTCGACGTCCGCCTCGCCCTCACGGACGCAACGGGCCAGTACGATCTCTATCACGCCTTTGCCGAGCCAGGCCAGAAGCTCGATTTTACCGTCACCGCGGTCGGAACGTCCGTGCTCGACATGTACGTCAACAACACGCTCGTGGGCGAAACGCGCCTCGGAACCGAACCGCCGAGCGTTTACGGTGCAAAGCCTTCCCCGTCGCCGCCAGTGTCACCCTGAGCGGAGTCGAAGGGTGACACGATGAAGCCGCTGATTAAATGACGATACTTGCGCCTTCGCTGCTTTCGGCAGATTTCGCGCGAATTGCGGAGCAAATCGCGTGCGTGCAAGAAGCGGGCGCGCAGTATCTGCATCTCGATGTGATGGACGGGCGATTCGTTCCAAACATTACGTGGGGGCCGAAGATCATCGGCGACCTGCGGAGGTTGTCGCCGCTCGTCTTCGACGCGCATTTGATGATCGTCGAGCCGGAGCGCTACGTGGACGATTTTCGCGAAGCGGGTTGCGACCGCATCACGTTTCATCTGGAGGCGACGCCGCACGCGCAGCGGCTGCTCGTGCATCTGCGGTCGATGGGTGTGAAGGCGGGAATCGCGATCTGTCCCCAAACGCCGGTCGGGATGCTGCAAGACATCATTGAAAATTGCGACACCGTGCTCGTGATGAGCGTCAATCCCGGATTCTCAGGCCAGAAGTTCATCCCGCACGCGATCGAAAAAATACGCGAGGCCCGCGCGTTGATCGACGGGCGCAACCTCGAGTGTTTGATCGAAGTGGACGGCGGAGTCGGTGAAGGGAACGCGCGCGCGCTGGTTGAGGCGGGCGCGGATGCGCTCGTGATGGGTGCGACGGTCTTCGGCGCGCCGGATCCTGCCGCGGCGTTGCGCCGGATCCGCGCGCTCCTCGCGTGACCGAAGACGAAATCGTTAACAACCTCAGTGTCATGCTGAGCCTGTCGAAGCATGAAGCGGAAAAACACCGCCGCATTATCTTGGGGATCGGTGACGATGCGGCGCTTTGGCAGCCCTCGCGTTCCCATCGCAGCGTCATATCGACGGACATGCTCGTCGAAGGCGTCCATTTTCGGCGCGACACGATGTCGCTCGAAGACGCCGGCTGGCGCGCGATGGCGGCGGCGCTCAGCGATCTGGCCGCAATGGGCGCGCGACCGGTTCTCGCAACGGTCGCGCTGGGTGTGCCGGCAGCCAACGCGCAGCCTGAGATCGTGGAGCTCTACCAGGGAATCGCCGCTGCGGCTCGGCGCTTTGGAATCACGATCGCCGGCGGAGATCTATCGCGCTCCGATCTCCTGACGATCTCGGTTACGGTCGTCGGCGAGGTACGCACCACGCGCGTCAAGACGCGCGCGGGCGCCGGACCGGGGGACGTGCTGGCGGTGACCGGCGCGCTCGGCGCAGCACGCGCGGGACTCGAACTCGCAAACCAACGCGGACTTATGGACGGCGCGAATGGCGACGCCGCGCTGCAGGCCTTTCGCCGGCCCACTGCGCGAATAGCCGAAGGCCGCTTTCTAGGGGCGAGCGCAAACGTGACGTCGATGATGGATTGCTCGGATGGGCTCTCGACCGATGCACGGCGGCTCTGTGCCGCGAGCGATTGCGGTGCGGTTCTCGAGGCCATTCCCGTCGCCGACTCCGCTCGCGAGGCCGCGCAACGGCTGGGCGAAGACCCCGAGCGTTTCGCGCTGGCCGGCGGTGAGGATTTCGAGCTATTGGTGACGGTCCGGGCTCGCGCGTTCCGCTACCTCGCCGGCCGCTACGAAAAGCGTTTTAAAAAGAAGCTGCTGCGTGTTGGGGCTTTACGAAAAGCACGCGGCGTCGATTGGCGCGGGGCGCCGCTCGATCGCTTGGGCTGGGATCACTTTCTTAGGCGCGGCGGGTGACGCGTTTGGAGCGCAGGCAGCTGGTGCAGACTTTGGCGGTGCGGTGCACTCCGCGGTCGTCGATCCGAACGGATTGCAGGTTCGGTAGCCAGCGCCGCCTGGTCTTATTCATGGCGTGGCTGACGTTGTTGCCCGCCTTGGGTCCTTTTCCGCATACTTCACAGCGCTTCGCCATAGCCGGCAGATAGTACCATGCGGCGCATTTGAGGGCAAGCGCAAATGTTGACCGGAGGCAAGGATTCCCTGGGTGGCCCCCAAAGACGGCTCCCGTGAAGCGAGCGCGCATCGCAGTCGACGCGATGGGCGGCGACCACGCGCCGGAAGAGATTGTCGCCGGAGCATTGCTCGCCGCGCAAGAGTTCGACGTTGAGGTCGTGCTGGTAGGAGATGAAGCGCGCGTTCGCTCGCTGCTTCCCTCCCCCGTTTTCGACCGCGTCACCCTGGTCCATGCTCCCGAAGCGATCGCCATGGACCTCAGCCCTTCGACGGCGGTTCGCTCTTGCGAGCGCACGTCGCTGGGCGTTGCGGTGCATCTCGTCAAGCAGGGCGAGGCCGATGCCGTCGTCTCGGCCGGAAATAGTGGGGCCTTCGTCGCGATCGCCTTTATCAAACTCCGCACGATCGAAGGGGTCTCGCGTCCGGCTATTGCGACGGTCTGGCCGGCGATCAATGGCCCAACGATCCTGCTCGATTCGGGCGCGACCGTTGATTGCCGTCCGGAATGGCTCGAGCAGTTCGGCGTCATGGGATCGGCCTACGCCAAAGCCGTGCTCGGAATCGCCGAGCCTCGCGTTGCCGTGCTCTCCAACGGTGAGGAACGCAGCAAGGGAAACCAACTTGTCCTGGAAGCCGCGCGCCTGCTCGAGGCGGCTCCGGTTCGATTCATCGGCAACGTCGAGGGCCGCGATCTCTTCCACAACGCCGCCGACGTGATCGTCGCAGACGGCTTCGTCGGCAACGTCGTGCTCAAGACCGGCGAAGGCATGATCGCCGACCTCGCGCGGGTGATGCATGACGCGTTGCTCGGCGGAAATCTCGCTACGAAAATCGGCGCGTACATGCTGGCGCCCGCCTTGCGCCGCCTACGCCGGAAGTTCGACTACGAAACGTACGGCGGCGCGCCGTTACTCGGCCTTCGAGGAAACTGCATCGTGACGCACGGGCGCTCCAGTCGCAATGCGATCAAACACGCCATCAAGGCGGCAGCCGAAGAAGTCGAACACGACGTCGTCGGTAAAATCAGCGAGCTGATCGCACCGCAACTCGCGGCCACGTAAGGGCCGTCGCCGCTATGCTCGGCGTATACGTTCACTTACCCTTTTGCGCGTATCTCTGTCCCTATTGCGACTTTGCAAAGTGGCCGTTGCGTGTTTCGGCGGCGAGCCGGTATTTCGAAGCGCTTTCTGCCGAAATCGCGCGCGAGCCGCGTGCCGCGGCCGCAACGCTCTACCTCGGCGGCGGAACGCCGAATGCCTACGACTGCGAGACGATCGTTCAGCTTCTCGGCGCATTGCAAGACCGATTTGGCTTCACGGCGGAGCGTTCGATCGAAGTCAATCCCGAGCTGGTGCGCGACGGCGATTTTCTCGCCTATCACGAAGCGGGAATCACGCGGGTTTCGATCGGCGTTCAGTCGTTCGAGCCCGATGAGATTCGTACACTCGGACGCAAGCACACCGGCGAAATGGTCGAAGGGGTCGTCGCCGCCGCGCGCACCGCGGGGATGGACTCCGTCTCGCTCGATTTGATGTACGGCGTCCCGGGACAGACGCCGGCAACGTGGGAGCGATCGTTGCGCCGCGCCATGGATTTGCACGTAGATCATATTTCGGCGTACGGTCTGACGGTCGAGGAGAACACACCGTACGCGGCGTGGCGCTCGCGCGAGCCTGCGGTCTTCTTCGACGACGAGCGCGAGGCGGAGCTCTACGCCCTGGCCATCGACCTGCTACATGCTGACGGTTATCACCAATACGAGGTGAGCAACTTCGCTCGGGTCGGGCATCAATGCGCGCACAATCTGAACTATTGGGCGAATGGCGAGTACGTGGGCTTGGGCGTCGGCGCCGCGTCTTACCGCGACGGCGTGCGCTCGGTGCACACGCGGGCGCTCGAGGAGTATGTGGCGGCGGCGTGCGAAGGCCGGCCGATTCCGTCGGAGGCGGAGTGCCTGGAGGGGCGGCGGCGGGCCGGGGAAGCAATGATGCTCGCGCTGCGCACCGTGCAAGGGGTTCGCTTGGCGGATTTTAAAGAGCGTTATGGCATCGACGTGATCGAAACTTACGATCCCGTCGTAACTCAACTTGCACAGACGGGATTGCTCGAGCGGACGGCGGACGCGTTACGACTAACGCGCCGGGGCCGTTTTCTCGCCAACGACGTTTGCGGAGCCTTCATAACATTAGAGTAGCCGGAAGCAATTTAGCGGGGACGGTCTTACGCGTCGCGTTCGTCGTGGTTTTCGGCGTGACCGGATTTTTGCTGGGCCGCGAGGCGTACTTTAGCGTTTTTTCGCCGCATTTTGCCAGCGAAACGATGCAACTCGTCTTTTTGATCGGCTCCCCGGTCGCTGGCGCGGTGCTCGGTGCGCTGGTAGCGCCGCTGGCTCAAGCGCTCTTTGAGGGCCAGCTCAGCCAGGCCGAAGGTGCGATGGAGCGTTTGACCCCGGCCGAGATCGCGGGCGGCGCCGTTGGGCTTGTCGTCGGCCTTTTGATCGCGTTCTTGATTAAAGGCATCGTCTTCGAGCTGATCTCGGACATCGGTCGAGCCGGAACCTATATCGTGATCGTGCTCTACCTCATCGTGGCGATCTTCGCCGCCTATCTCGGAGCGCGGATCGGTGCCAAGACCCGAATCGTCCCGGTGGCACGCGGAGTGGCCGCCAACACGTCGGCCGTCGCCGCGAAGCTGGTGGACACCTCGGCGATCGTGGACGGCCGGATCGTTGAAATCCTGGAGAGCGGCTTTCTCGACGGCACGCTCATCGTTCCGCGATTCGTTTTACGCGAGCTGCAGTCGATCGCCGATTCCGTCGATCCGCTCAAACGAACCCGCGGCCGTCGCGGCTTCGACGTACTCACGCGTTTGCAGGAACTGACGATTTTTGAAATTAGCGAGCGGGATTACAGCGACATGGCGCCCGGAAATGTGGACGCGCGTCTGGTTCGGCTTGCTCGCGAACTTGGCGCTAAGCTCGTCACCAACGATTATAATCTCAACCGCGTCGCCCATGTCGAAGGCGTCGCCGTCCTCAACGTCAACGAGCTGGCCAATGCCGTCAAGCCGGTCGTCCTGCCCGGCGAGGAGCTGCACGTCGCGGTAATCCGCGAAGGAAAAGAGGGGCATCAGGGGATCGGATATTTGGAAGACGGCACCATGATCGTCGTCGAGCACGGCCGTCGCTTGATCGGCGAGGAGGCCGATGTCGTCGTCACGAGCGTGCTCCAGACGGTTGCCGGCCGAATGATCTTTGCGCGCCCGAAACGCGAAAGCGTGACGTAGTGAGATGGGGTGCGGTCATCGTCGCGGCGGGACGCGGCCTGCGTTTAGGGCGGCCGAAGCAGTTTATCGAACTGGCCGGAGTGCCGATGGTTGGATGGTCGATTCAAACGTTTGCTGCAATGCCGGAAATTGCGGAGCTCGTCATTGCAACGGAGCCCGAATCCATTGAGCCGCTCTGCGAGCTCGCCCTGCGCCTCGCGCCCAACCTCACGCCACGCGTCGTGCGCGGAGGGCAGTTGCGCCAAGATAGCGCTCGAGAGGGCATCATGGCACTGAGCGACCGTTGCGACGCCGTGTTGATTCACGACGGTGCGCGCCCGCTCGTTACGGCCGCGGACGTACGCGCCGGAATGCGTGAAGTGCGTGCGGGACGCGCATCGCTCTTGGCCGAGCCGGTCGTGGACACAATCAAGCTGGTCGATCGCGATTCGCTCATTGTCGGTGCGACGCTCGATCGGGGTACGCTCTGGGCGGCGCAAACGCCGCAGTTCGCCCTGACCGCCGAGCTGCGCGCCGCGCACGAACGCGGCCGGCTCGACGGCGTTGCCGTCACCGATGATGCGGCGCTACTGGAACGCATCGGCATATCCGTGGTCGTCGTAGCATCTACCAGCGAGAACTTCAAAGTCACGCTGCCGGGTGACGTGATCCGGGCGGAAACGATTTTGAACGCGCGCGCGGTCACTGCTTGACGATGCGCGTCGGCCAGGGATTCGACGCACACCCGCTGGTCGAAGGGCGTAGGCTGATTTTGGGCGGCGTTCACGTTCCATTCGAACGCGGTGCGCTCGGCCACTCCGACGCCGACGTCCTCGCCCACGCACTCGCCGACGCATTGCTCGGAGCCGCCGCGATGAGCGATCTGGGTACTCGCTTTCCGGCAAGCGATCCGCGCTGGAAGGATGCCGACTCGATGGTGCTGCTCGCGCAGTGCGCGGCAGCCGTGCGCGTGGCCGGCTTCGAGATCGTCAACGTCGACGCTACGATCGTCGTGGATCGTCCGAAGCTCGCGCCGCACATCGACTGGATGCGCGCGAATCTTGCCGTCCGACTCGAGATCGACCAAAGCCGCATTAGCGTGAAGGCCAAGTCGAGCGAGGGCCTGGGTTATACGGGCGACGGCAGCGGCATCGCCGCCTACGCCGTGGCGCTGCTCGACTCGGCGTCGTCCTGACCCGGTTGTCACCTCGATTGGGATTGACGGGTTACACTGTTGGAAATGGACGAGCCGTTCGAAACGATACGAGCCGACCTGCGGGCGCCGCAAGAGCGCGACCCCGCCGCGCGCGGCTGGCTCGACGTCGTCCTCTCGTATCCGGGTTTTCATGCGCTCGTCGCGCATCGCATCAACCACTCACTCTATCGCGCCGGGATTCCGCTGCTGCCGCGCTTCTTGGCCAACGTCGCGCGCTTCCTTACGGGAATCGAGATCCATCCGGCGGCTCGCATCGGCAAAGGGGTCTTCATCGATCACGGTTCGGGCGTCGTTATCGGCGAAACGTCGGAGATCGGCGACGGCTGCACGATCTATCAAGGCGTCACGCTCGGCGGCACGAGCCTCTCGCACGGCAAGCGCCATCCGACGCTCGGCCGTAACGTGACCGTCGGCGTCAACGCGAGCGTGCTCGGCGCGATCGTGCTCGGCGATAACGCAAAGGTCGGCGGCGGTTCTGTCGTTGTGAAAGACGTGCCGGCCAATGCGACCGTCGTCGGCGTTCCAGCGCGGATCGTCGCGCAAGACGGCAAACCGGTTCGCGTCGTTTCGGACCGCCCGCGGGTCGAAATGCCCGATCCGACGACCGACGCAATCGTTCGGCTGCAACGCCAACTCGAGCATCTCGAACAACGCTTGAACGAGCTCGAGCAGGGGGAAGCGACCGGCGACGAATCCTGGAGCTGGGTGATCTAAAAAGCGGTGCCGTTAAGACTCTACAACACTCGAACGCGCACGGTCGAGAAGTTCGAGCCGTTGCGCGAAGACGAGGTGCGTATCTATGTCTGCGGGCTGACGCCGTCCGCGCAAGCACATCTCGGTCACGCGCGCTCCTTTCTTTTTTTTGACGTGCTGCGCCGGTACCTGGCCCATCGCGGCTATCGCGTAACATACGTGCAGAACGTCACCGACATCGACGATCGCAGCATCAAAGCGGGAATCGAAACCGGTCAGGATTACCACGCGATCGTCGAGTACTTCTATGCCGAGTTCAAGGAATCGATGCGTAAGCTCGGCATCCTCGAATACGATTTCGAGCCGTATGCCACTAAGTATATCGGCGAGATCCAGCAGATGATACGCGAGCTCGTCGAGAGCGGACACGCCTACGTCACCCGCGACGGCGTCTACTATCGCGTTGCGACGTTTCGGAGTTACGGCCGCCTGGCCAATCGAAACATCGCCGACCTCGAGGCCGGCGCCCGCATCGAGGTTGACGAAAATAAGGAAGATCCGCTCGACTTTGCGTTGTGGAAGTTTGCTAAGCCGCGCGAACCGCGTTGGCCGTTCGAACCGTACGGCGATGGGCGCCCGGGCTGGCACATCGAGTGTTCGGCGATGGCGCGTGCGCTGCTCGATCCGCCCGGCGTGGGCTTCGACATCCACGGCGGCGGTGCGGACCTCATCTTTCCGCATCACGAGAACGAGATCGCGCAGAGCGAGCCGCTGATGTCGCGTCCGCCGATGGCAAACTTTTGGGTGCACGGCGGACTGCTGCTCTTCGACAACCGCAAGATGGCAAAATCGCTTGGAAACTTCGAGCCGCTCTCCGACTTGCTGCGGCGTCACGATCCGCAGGCGATTCGCTGGCTCTTCTTGCAGACGGGCTATCGCAAAGTGATGAACTTCACCGAAGACTCGATTGCCGCGGCCGCGCTGGGCCTGAGCAAGATCAAGACGGCCTATCGGGCCGCGTCGGCGCAGCACGACGTCGGTTCGCCGGCGCAAGCTTCGCCGTTCGGTTCGCGGATGGAAGCGGCTCTCGACGACGACATGAATACCGCCGCGGCGCTCGCGGTGCTCTACGAGTTTGCCGCAAACGCACCGGTTGAACGGCTACGCTATTGGCTGACGATCCTTGGCATCGAGCCAAACGAATCGTGGTTGAATGAGCCGGTCGCCGAGCTGACGGGTCAGTTCGTGCAACGCCTGCAAGCCGCGCTCGAAGACGAGCGTGTTGACGGTGCCGCCGGAAAGCTCGAAAGCCTGGAACCGCACCCAGCGATTGAACGAGTCATAGCGATGCGAGGCGAGGCTCGTCGCGCGAAGGATTGGGCCGCCTCCGATCGGCTTCGCGATGCGTTGCAGCGATGCGGCGTCGAGCTGCACGACACAAAAGAGGGGACTAGTTGGACGACGTCCTGAGCTCGTCGAAGGGCCGTCGTGGGTTGAGACAGCGAGGCCCGCGGACCGTACTGGATTTCGACGATTTGATCTACGGAATCCACGCCGTCGAAGAAGCGCTGCTCGCCGGCGAGCGGCTGCGTTCGATTGCGGTGGCGGCGGATCGCACAAAGGACGCCGCGCTGCGGGTACTTCTCGCGCAAGCGAAAGAGCGCAACGTGCCGGTTCGTTTCGAGCAGCGCGCATTCTTCGATCGCGTTCCCTTTAAAGCGCACCAGGGAGTGATCGCGACCGCGCCCCCGTTTCCGTACGCGTCGCTGGGCGAGGTCCTTGCGCGTCCCCGTCCCGACGGCTCGCCGCGCATGCTGGTCGTGCTCGACCACCTGACCGATCCCCATAACGTCGGCGCGATCGTCCGAACGGCCGAGGCTGCCGGCGCCGACGGCCTGGTCTTGCCCGAGCGCCGCTCGGCGGGGATCAACGCAACGGTCCGCAAAGCGGCCGCCGGGGCGGCGGCCTACCTGCCAATCGCCCGAGTGGCTAATATCGCCGGTACCATCCGGGTGCTCAAGAAGGCGGGCGTCTGGGTGGTCGGGGCTGACGCCTCACCAGCCGGAATTGAGCTGGGGAAGGCCGACCTCAACCGGGATCTGGCGCTCGTTTTCGGCAGCGAAGGAAGCGGGCTCGCGCCCCTGGTCAAGCGCGAGTGCGACTTCCTGGTGAGGATTCCAATGCTCGGTCGAGTCGCTTCCCTCAACGCCTCGGTCGCCGCGGGCGTCCTGATTTTCGAGGCTCTTCGGCAGCGCATGCTAGCCTCGTCCTTGACGGGGGAGGGGTACCCTCCTATATACTAAGCCTCGACGTGCCGTGCCGACGGGCTCAGGCCTGCGCATGCGGCACATCTCTCACGGGGCAGACAACGATATGGCAATGACCCATCCCGTCTCGGATGGAGTGGAATACCAACAGCGGGTCGACGAAGACCTGGTGGCTATCGCGAAGACTGGCGACAATCTGGCGATGGAGTACCTTCTCAACAAGTACAAAAACTTCGTTCGGATTAAGGCGAAGAGCTATTTTCTCATCGGCGCGGACCGCGAGGACATCATCCAAGAAGGGATGATCGGCCTTTACAAGGCCGTACGCGACTTCAAGGCCGACAAGCTTTCGAGCTTCCGCGCTTTTGCCGAACTCTGCATCACGCGCCAGATCATCACCGCGATCAAGACGGCGACGCGCCAAAAACACATCCCGCTCAACCAATACATTTCGCTCAACAAGCCCATCTACGACGAAGACAGCGAGCGCACGTTGCTCGACGTGATGGCTTCGCAGAAGACCTCCGACCCAGAAGAGCTGGTCGTGACACAAGAGGTCTCCGACGATATCCGTCAGCGAATTCGCCAGAATCTCTCCGAGCTCGAATCGCAGGTGCTGGAATCGTATCTCGAGGGCAAGAGCTATCAGGAGATGGCGCGCGACTTGGGCCGTCACGTCAAATCGATCGACAACGCGCTCCAGCGCGTCAAGCGGAAGATCGAAAAGAATCTGGCCGAGTTCGAGTTCCAATAGCCGCGTCACGCTGAGCTACGGCATCCTGAGCGCTCCCAGTGTCATCCTGAGCGCAGTCGAAGGGTGACAAAGCGTCTCGCCGCGGCGGTTCTGCTGCTGGGGCTCGCGCCCGCGCCGGGAAGTTGGAGTAGCGGACCGGCGCTCCCGGTCGCACGCAGCGAGGTAGCCGTAGCCGTTCTCGCCGACCGCGTCTATGTAATCGGCGGCTACGCCAATGGAAACGTCGATCAATCGCTGGTTGAAGTCTTCGACGTTGACCGCGGTACCTGGCGCGAGGAGACGCCGTTGCCGCGCGGTCTCAATCACATCGCCGCAGTCGGCTATCGCGGAAAAGTGTATACGTTTGGCGGATTTGCTGCGCAGAATAGCGCCGCCGTGGCGGATGCCGACGTCTTCGATCCTTCGACGAACCGCTGGACGCCGATTGCCCCGCTCCCGCGTGCGCTCGGCTCGGTTTCCGTCGCCGCACTGGGCGACGAGATTCACCTCGTCGGGGGCCGCGACGTGCACAGCGTTCAAACGCATCTCGTCTACGATCCGGCGACGAACCGATATTCTTCGCGCGCCCCGCTCCCAGTCGGCCGCGACCACATGGGTCTCGTTGCCTACGACGGTCGCCTCTATGCAATCGGCGGCCGCATCGACACGCCCGCCAACAATACGGCATACGTCGATATCTACGACCCTCGCAGTAACGCGTGGAGGTCAGGTGCAGCGATGCCGACGGCGCGGAGCGGCATGGCCGTCGCGCTCTACCACGGTAAGATCTTTGCGATCGGCGGCGAGCAGGGTGGCATGACGAGCGCATTCACCAACAACGAAGCCTACGGTCCCGAAACGAACCGGTGGGGGGAGTATGCACCGCTTCCAGAGGGCCGCCACGGAACCGGCGCAGCCGTCGTGGACGGGCGGCTCTATGTTCCCGCCGGGGCGCCCGTGCCCGGCGGCGGCAGGCAGAGCGACACTCTGCTGATCTTTACGCTTTGACCTCGCGGTCGACGAGCATTTTCACGATCGCCTTATAGAGCTCTTCGCGTTCGGCGATCGGGTCGAGGACCATAACTGACCGCTCGCCGTCCCGCGGTTCGATGCAGACCGTGACGCGCTCCCGTGCGCAAACGTCTAAGCAGCTCGTACTCACCGCGCGAATCGCGCCCCAATGCCCGTCTTGCTTTAGCCGTTCCTTGAGCCAATTGCGGAGATGAAAGTCGCCGATGCGCTCGGCGACCTCCGGGTCTTCCTCGGGAATGCGCTCTTTGAAGCAGCGCTCGCAGACGAGCACGAGGCCGCCGCGCGCCCATTTGGGGCTAACCTTTTGCATGAAGGATTGTCGCGCTTATACCGGTTGCATTACGCCAAAGATGTTCCCGTCGCGGTCTTTGAAGTATGCCAGAATTCCGATGCCCGGTATCTCGTGCTTTGCAACGGCGATCTCCCCACCGTTGCCCGTTATTGACGTCAGCGTGTCATCGAGCGACTCTACGCCAATCGTGCAAACGTAGGCGTTGACCGGCGCCCCCGCGGCCGGCGCATCGCCTTGGCGCCGCACGATGCCCCCGTCAATGCCTCGGCCCTCCTCGCCGGTCTGGACGAGCCAGTACTCGACTGGTCCGTCCCACTTGGAGATCTTCCAGCCGAAGATCGACGTGTAGAACGCCGCCGCCGCGTCGGGATCCGCGGAGTGGATTTCGAAATGAACGACACGAGGCATTGTATCAATCTCCAGATGTAGTAATAAATAGTAAGCCGACGGTGGGACTCGAACCCACGGCCCTCACATTACAAGTGTGATGCTCTACCAGCTGAGCTACGTCGGCGCGCGTCAACAACTCCAACTGCATCGATGACGCCCGAATTACCTTTTGAGGTCGCGGAGGTCTTGCACCGCGCTTGATGCGGGACTTGAAATCTGGTTGGCGCGGCCACCCAGGCGATGGGCTCGACCTCGTCCTCGGTTAAGGCCACGAAACGTCGGGGTAAGCGCATGGCAATTGGGACAGAGCAGCGTTAAATTGGTCAAACGATTATTTTCCCAATTCCCGTCGATATGCTCGATTTCGATAGGGACTTTTTTCGTCGTTGGGTGCCGTTCCGCCCAGCCGCACCTGCTGCAGCGCTCGCCGAGACGGCGAATCAGGTATCTCCGCAAGAACGTCGTCGAGCGAATAAAAGGGTATGACCCGGATTCGAGTAGCTCGGCCCGCTTTCGAAAGTGAAAATCATGCTGGCATGTGAACGAGCAATACTTGGTCGCGCCCGTTTTTATTTCGTTGCCGCATCCGTTCGTGCAGCATCCGCGAAACTTCTTGGGGTTCATGGGACGATGCTACGATGCCGGTGTGCCACCTGTATGGCCGACAGGTGCTTCGCTTTTACGAGCGATGCATTAATTCGCTAGAGGGCGCGACGCCGGACTAGGGCGTTGCGGTGACGATCCAGTCAGCGATCGCGTATTGGGCGCCGGTACTCGTGATTGTGAGGGTGCCTTCGCCGTAGGCGTTCGTATGGAACGTCGCCAATTCGGTGCTGCCATTTGCGATCGTGCCGGTAATCCGGTGCGGCCGGCCAAAAGACGTGGCCACGTCGAGGCTTTCGCCGCCGGCAAACCTTGCATTGCTCACGCTGACGTTCCACAGCGTTCCGTGATGATACGTTAGCGTGATTGGAATCGAAAACGCGTTGCCAGCCGTCGCGCCGCGCACGGAGAACGTGGGCGCCAACATCGGACAGCTTGCGCTGCCGCTGCGCGCGATCGAGAGTCCTCCGATCGGAGCCTGCACGGCTTCGCCGATCGCATTTGCGGACCACGTGGAAAATCCGCGGTCTCCAGTCGCACGCGCACCGCCGGAGTACGCGCCGCTCTGCCAGCCGAAGGTTTCATCGAGCGACGGAATTCCTTTGAGGCTGTAGCCCGCGGAACTCTGGCAGTATCCGGAGACGCCGCCACCGCTTGGGCGTAGCACCAACTGCGATAGCGACAGGACTCGGCGTACGCGCGCGCCTTCTTTGCGCGGATGCGCCCCGCCGGAGAGTATGCGCTCGTCGGTGCTGATGTCGCGGACGATCGAGCCCAGCGCGTCCGTGACGCCGATGGCGGCTTTCGCGTTCTGCGTCGCGGATCCACGGTGGGCGACGAGGGAATCGGCCGCGTCGCTAACGGTCTGCACGTCGTCACCGGCAGCGGGAAGTGAAACATCGAATTGACCAAATGCCGCACTGCATCCAGTAAGGAGAAGCCCTACGAGGGCGGTAACCGCAAGAGTCGCTGGGCGCGCCATTCCTGTCCAAACTCCAAAAGGCGAAGGCGAGTTTGCTATAGCTTCCATGGTAAGGTACCCACGTTGGGGGCACATGAGAAGGCCATGAGGACCCCTTTGGGAAGCAAGCGGCATCACCTTGCCGAGGAGCGGATAGCTGCAGTATCGTACCCAGGTCAGCCACGTTTAAAGAGTCTTCATGGGTAGGTGGCCGAGTGGTTAATGGCGCCAGACTGTAAATTTGGTGCGCGAAAGCGCTACGCTGGTTCAAATCCAGCCCTGCCCAGAGTCGCGGGCGTTGCATAGTGGTAATGCCCTTGCCTTCCAAGCAAGAGTCGCGGGTTCGATTCCCGCCGCCCGCTCCAACGAAACGAGCCTTTCACAATAAGGCTTTTTCGTTATCCTAGAAATCCGGAGAAGCCCACCTTTAGGGCTATTTACAGCCTAAATTACAACCTATCGTCGCTTTTTGCCGTTGCTTTTGCGCCAAAGCGGCGTTCGAGAACCCTCGCGGCCTCACGCTGTTGTCCGGGTAATTGGTGGCCGTAGCGATCAAGGGTCATTCTCGTCGAGCCGTGACCTAGTCGTGCAGCGACCACGATGGGAGACAGGCCAGCGGCCAAGCCATGTGCCGTCATGCTATGGCGGAGATCATGCGGATGCGGGTCGGTAATGTTGGCGGTCTTGCAGACCTTTTGAAAATGCCTGCGCCGGATGTAAGTACGGCTCAGAAGATCGCCCGTTGGGGATGTGAAGCAGAAGGGCGACTTGTGGCCCTCCTTGTCGGCGGCCTGGTGCCGACGCCGTAGGGCATCGGTCACGACTTTGCCGACGACTATTTCGCGGCGGCTGCTCTTCGTCTTGAGTTTGCCGACTTGGATGCTACCGTTGACTTCTGTCGCCCCTTGCCGAATGTCTATCCGACCTGACTTAAAATCTACGTCTTGCCATTGAAGACCGAGGCACTCTCCGAGTCTCAATCCGCCGAAGAGCGCCAGAAGCCAAACCGCCTCGAATGCGTCTTCCTTTGCGGCCTCAAGAAAACTCCGAGCCTCGGCGTCCGTCAGGACGTGCGGTTCTTTGTAGTCATGCCGGGGCGTAGAAACCGCTCGCCAAGGATTGGGGCGAGGGTACTTTTCCTGCAAAATGGCGGCGTCGAATGCGGCCCGCATCACTTTCCAAACGACTTGCAAAGTGCGGCCTCCGCATTTCTTGGCCCGAAGTTTAGTAAGAACATCTCGCACGTCGTCGGGACCGAAACGGTCTAACCGGAAGTCGCCCACTAGCGGCTTAGTGTGAACGCGCCACGCCACTTCGTAGACCGCATACGTTGAAGCCGCGAGGTTAGGACGCTTTTCCTCTTCGAGCCAATGCTCTACCCATTGGGCAGTCGTGCCCTTTCGCCGGCCGGACGCGATCTCACGGTCGATCTCTTTGAGCTTCGCTACGACGGCACCCTCGGTGGCTCCGTAAACCTGATTTCGTATGCGCCTACCATCGGGCCCTCGTCCCTTGGAGACAACACCAGTCCAGCGACCGAGTTTTTCATGGAAGAAGATGCTACCCTCGCCCTTGCGGCGACGCGCTCGTTTTGTCTTCACAAGAATCTTTTACCATGCCTCGGGGCCAGAAACGAGCATCAGGGCCAAAAATGGCAAGCAATGTACCAAGGTCGCAAGGCTTACATTAAGCAAGGAATTGTGGTATAATATACGTAGTTGTTTAACTTGGTATGAAGCTGCCAGGGTTCCGTGGACACTTTCCACTTTGTGGAGAAGGGTCAACCAATG
>PMUK01000198.1 GCA_003166915.1 Candidatus Cybelea palsarum | reverse complement strand
TCTGGATGTCGGATGGAGCATGCCTGCGGCGATCGTCGATGAAGTTGCCGCCATCTTCAAGGATGTTGCCGCGCGCGGTGATGAAGCGCTGCTCGAGCATGCGCGCCGATTCGACCACGACGCTTTCGAACTATCCGACCTGCGCGTACCGATTCCGATGCTCGAAAGCGCGCGTTTGCTGGTCCCTCCCGAAATCGCCGTCGCGCTTGAGCTGGAAAAGGAACGCTTGTCGCGTTTTCATCGGCGCCAACGGCAACCCGATATCGAGTACGTGGAAGAGGACGGAACGCGTTACGCGCTCGTACGCCGACCCTTACGTTCGGTCGCGGTGTACGCGTCGCGCTCGGGAGCACCCACCTCGATTTTGATGGGCGCGGTACCCGCGAAGGTTGCCGGGGTATCGCGAATAGCAGTCCTCTCGCCGCCGGGCCCGACGGGATTCCCGGCNNCGCCATCGGCGGCGCGGCGGCGGTCGCTGCCGCGGCGTTGGGAACGCGCTCGCTTCCGTCAGTTGATAAGATCGTCGGGCGTGGCGGGCGGTGGACCACTGAAGCAAAGCGGCAAGCCTTCGGGCGATGCGGAGTGGACGCTCTAGCAGGCCCTCCGGAGGTCCTGGTGGTGGCCGATGAGCGCGCCAACAGCGAGTATGTCGTCGGCGAGCTTCTCTCCGCGGCCGAGCGTCCTGACGTTACGCGTTTGGCCGTGCTCTCCGAATCGCGGCCGCTGTTGGACGCGGTCGCTCAGCTCATCGATACGCTCGACCTGAAAGCGTTGGAGCGCAGCGAGTTCGTCAGCAAGGCGATCTCGCAGAACTGCCTTCTCATCGCGGCTTCATCGCGAGATGAGCTTCTCGATCTTCTCAACCGTTTTGCGCCGGCATATCTATGTCTGCAGGTGCGCGATGCTTGGAGGTACTTGGAGCGCATATTCACTGCCGGAACGGTCTTTATCGGCGACACTACGCCGTTGGTTAGCGGCGAACATCTGGCAGGAACGAACCGGGTCGCGCCGACATCGGGTACGGCGCGTTTTTCGTCGAGCCTTTGCCTGGCCGACTTCACCCGTACGCCCAGTGTGGTCGAAAACAGCGCCGATCGGATGACGACCGACGCGCGAGCATTAGCGGCGCTGGCCGACGGTGACGGGCTTCCCCACCACGCTCAGGCGGCTCGAATGCGCTACGGAAGTTGATTCGTCTCGTAGCCTTCGATGTCGACGGAACGCTGGTCGGCCGCGACCTCTCAATCGCGAAGCCGGTCCGCGAGTCGATCGAGCGCATGATGCGTGCCGGAGTTGCGGGCTGCCTCGTGACGGGACGCATGTACCGCGCGACGCTTCCCTTCGCGCGCGAGCTTGGTTTCGACGCACCCTTGATCTGCTACCAGGGTGCGGCGATCGTCGATCCTGCCTCCGACGAAGTGCTGCAGCATTCCGCGCTTAGCAACGAGATCGTGCAAGAGCTCGCCGTATTGGCGCAGGGGGACGGAATGCATCTGCAGCTCTACCGCAACGACGAGTATTACTGCGAGGCGCGTAACCGTTTCTCCGACCTGTACGCATCTCTGGCGATGACCGAGCCGGTCATCGTGCCGTCGTTGCGCGAAGCGTTTGCTTATAGCCCCGCCACGAAAGCCGTCGTCATTGCCGATGCGCCCGTCGCCGCGGCGTACGCGCAAAAACTGCACGCCGCGCTAGGTGCTCGCGCTTACGTCACGCGCAGCTTACCTGAGTTCGTCGAAGTCCTCGATCCGGGCGTGGATAAGGGGTCCGCGCTTCGATTCGTTGCGGCGCGCCTGGGCGTACCGATCGAGCAGACGGCAGCCATTGGCGATTCCTGGAACGACGCTCCGCTACTTGCGGCTGCAGGTTTTGGGATCGCAATGGGTTCGGCGCCTACCGAGCTTCGAGCGGTTGCCGATGCCGTCGTTTCGGATCTGGAACACGACGGTGTAGCGGAAGCGATCGAACGCTACGTGATGCCTTGAGCGGCCGCCAACGTAAATCGAAAAGGGTAAAGCGCTCCGCGGCCGCGCGCATCCGCCCCTTTTGGATTATGTTTGCGCTGGCGGGCGTATTGTCGGTGGCGGCCGGCGCTTTTTTTACGATGTGGTCGGGCTTCGATCCGAGCCACGTCGCGGTTACCGGCAACCGGCGCGTCTCGAGCAGCGAGATTCTACGCGTTGCCGATATCCCGGCGAATCGAAGCATATGGCTGGAAAACACCAAGGCGATCGCTGCCCGCATTCGCACGATTCCGTACGTCGGGATAGTCTCGATTCACCGGCTGCCGCCGGCATCGCTGACGATTGCGGTCAGCGAGCGGGTGCCCTTCGCAGTTTTGACGAGCGACGGGCAGAGCGCCGTCGTCGATCGCGAGTTGCGGGTCCTTTCGCCGGCTGCGGGCGACGAACTATTGCCGGCGTTCGTCCTGACGGTGCATGGCAGCCTGGCACCGGGCACCTTCGTCACCGCTCGTGACGCCTTCGGCTTGCGCGATGTTTACACGACGATGGCTTCGGGTGGACTGACGCCTGCAACGCTTACCTTCGACCGGTACGGCGACGTCATCGCAAGCATCTCCGGCGGCCCACGTTTGCTTCTTGGCCAGCCGGACGACCTTAAGCGGAAAGTGCGCTTGATAAACGCCATTCTCACGCAGGTCGTGCGCCGGCAACTCAGCGTTTCGGCCGTCGACGTGCGCGAGCCGGCGACGCCCGTCGTCGTCTATCGTTAGAGCGTCGCGGCGATACTAGTGGCTCGTGAGATCGAGGTAGACCATCACGGTTCCCTGGATGAGCGAAACCTTGATCTGGTCGGCCGGCTGTACCTTTGAAAAATCGACCGTTGACCGTCCGGCAGTCAACGTCGTTTCCGAGCCGTTATCCATGACCACCTGGACGTGTTTGGAGTCAACGATCTTTTCCACTTTTACTGTGTAGGTGCCGTCGGGAATTGCCGTTGAGCTAACGGTCGCTGCGCGAACGCACACCGGACCGAGCAATCCAAGGGTGACTGCGATTAAAGAAAGCGAGCGTTTCAAAAAGCGAACTCCCAAAGATGAGTAGTGCGATTAAGAAAGGATAATACCCGAACTTAAGCCTTGATTCTAGGGGCCACCGCTTCGGACTTGTTTTGTGCACAGCCTCTCCACATCTTTGCTCGGTTTGTCCTCAAGGAGAAGACGCCGGGTGCGCAAAGGCTTGGCAATCCGCCCTTCCCCTGCTATCCCTAGTAGGAGTCGGGCGTCAAAACCACAATATATCGTGGCCAACCGAGATTTCTAGGATAGGTGACGGAGCGCATGAAGCACGAGACCCTTTGCGGGCTCGACATCGGGACGACCAAGACGTGTATGGTCGTCGCGACGAATGGCCCCAACGGTCTCGAGATCGTCGGATTTGGCGAAGCTCCGACCCTCGGGATGCGCAAGGGCGTCGTCGTCGACCTCGACGAGACGATCAAGTCCATCGAAGCGGCGACCGAACGGGCCGAGCGAATGGCCGGGATTCACTTCAGCGAGGCCGTCGTCGGCATTACGGGCGACCACATTCGAAGCACGAATAATCGTGCGGTCGTTGCCGTCTCCGGCGAAGATCGGGAAGTCACTCCGGGGGACGTGCGGCGAGTCATCGATGCCAGTAAGATCATCAATCTGCCCCGCGACCGGCAGATCATCCACGCCCTCCCGCGCTACTTCACCGTTGACGGCCAGGAGGGTGTCAGCGATCCGGTCGGCATGTCCGGCGGCCGTCTGGAAGTCGACACGCACATCGTGACGGGCAGCACGAGCTTCATCACGAACGTCCTCAAGTGCGTCGAGCGTGCGGGTTTGGAGACGCAAGGTGTCGTCTTTGAGCCGCTCGCAAGCTCCGCCGCGACGCTGCTCCAGGAAGAGAAGCAGGTCGGCGTCGTGCTTCTGGATATCGGCGGCGGCACGACGGACATCGCCGTCTACTCGCTGGGCAGTGCAATCTACACGGCCACGATACCGGTTGGCGGCAACGTGCTCACGAGCGATATCTCGTTGGGGTTGAAAACGACCCTCGCGGAGGCCGAAGACGTCAAGAAGCGCTTGGGCGCGGGAGAAAACGGAGGCGTCTTCGCCGTCCGTACGCTAGACGGCCGCGCAACGCGCGAGCACGCCACGGCCGAGCTCCGGCAGATCGTCGTGCCCCGCGTCTTGGAGACGCTACGGATGGCTCGGCAAAAAATCGTTGAAAACGTGCCGCGCGATTTGGTTCTCGGCGAAGTCGTTCTTACGGGCGGCGGCGCCCTCTTGCCCGGCATCGAACCGCTCGCCGAAGAAGTCTTTAATTTGCCCGTTCGCATCGGGACGGCAAATACGATCGGCGGTTTGACGGACGCCATGACGTCGCCACAATACGCAACGGCAATAGGACTCGTCGTCTTTGGCACTAATGGAGCGGGTGACGATGCATCGCACGTGAGGCGGCGCAGCGGAACGCTTCCTCGAATTCAACGGTGGCTGGCGGATCTATGGACTTAAACTTCTTTTCGACGGAGGAACCCAAAGAAATGGCTGACGTACGACGTTCTATCTCGGAGCCTACGCACGCGGCAACGATCAAAGTGATCGGCATTGGCGGCGGTGGTTGTAATGCCGTGAATCGCATGCTGACCGCCGGCTTAGCCGGCGTAGACTTCTTTGCGGTTAACTCTGATGTGCAGGCGCTGCGCGGCGCTTTGACCGAAAATCGCGTTCATATCGGAGGCGGCCAAACGCGTGGCTTGGGTGCGGGAGCGAACCCGTCGCTCGGACGCGAAGCAGCCGAAGCATCCCGAGAAGATCTCTCGCTAATCCTGGAGGGCGCCGACTTAGTCTTTTTGACCGCAGGCATGGGCGGGGGCACGGGAACGGGCGCCGCGCCCGTTATTGCGGAACTCGCGCGGGAGTCGGGTGCGCTGACGATTGCGGTGGTTACGAAGCCCTTTGCCTTTGAGGGCAGAAAACGCATGCAGGCCGCCGAGAACGGCATCGCCGAGCTCGAAAGCAAGGTCGACACGCTGATCACGATCCCCAACGAGCGCATCCTGCAAGTCATCGAGAAGAAGACGCCGCTCAACGAGGCGTTCTCGTACGCCGACGACATTTTGCGTCAAGGAATTGCCGGCATCACCGATTTGATCACGCAGCCAGGGTTGATCAACTTGGACTTCGCCGACGTCAAGACGATTATGACTGACGCGGGCTCAGCCATGATGGGCATCGGAGAGGGTACCGGCGAGCATCGTGCCGCCGACGCCGCGCAAAAGGCGATCGCTTCGCCCTTGCTCGAAACGACCGTCGAAGGGGCGCATGGCGTCATCTTCAACATCACCGGCGGCCCCGACATGGCGATGTACGAAGTCAACGAGGCTGCCGAAATGATCAGCCGCGCGGTCGACTCCGACGCGCAAATCATTTTTGGCGCATCGGTCGATCCGACGATGACCGGAAAGGTTCGCGTGACCGTGCTCGCTGCCGGCTTTGGGCCGCGGCGCGGCAATCGCGCACAGAGTTTCGCCTTCGAAACGGGTAAGCTGGACACCGTCGCCCCCGTCAGCATGGACGATATCGACGTTCCAGCCTTTCTACGTTATCGCGGCTAAGGGCTAAAAGCAGCCGGTCGGGTCTCGGCGGTGGCCTATAACGCGCGTGTGTTGCTGGACTCGACGAGTCCGGCCGGAATACGTCTGACCACGTTAGAGGTTACGTTTCCGCGCTTCGTTCTAGCCGAATTTAACACGCATCGCCAGTTTTCCAGAAACAGCGCGAGCTCTCGCGCCATCCCGACGTCGAAACTGATCGAGCGCGTTCTCAAAGATCCGGCGGTTCCGTTGGAGTGGGGGAAGAACAAAGCCGGAATGTCGGCTAGCGACGTGTTATCCGGTGATCTCGCACAGGAGGCGGAGCGGGTCTGGCTGGGCGCGCGGGACGCTGCAGTGGCGCACGCGCAACGACTGTTGGATCTCGACGTGCATAAACAGGAGCTGAATCGCCTCTTGGAGCCGTTCCTGTGGCACACGGTGATCGTGAGCGCGACCGAATGGGCGAACTTTTTCGAACTGCGCTGCGCGCCTAACGCGCAGCCGGAGATTCGGGCGGCCGCGATTCTAATGCTCGAGGCCATGAACGCGAGCGTTCCGCAGACGCTCGACTACGGGCAGTGGCACACGCCGCTCTTGCAGCCCGACGAGAGCGCGCTGGACCTGGAAACTCAACGGCGCGTCTCGGCCGCCCGTTGCGCGCGCGTCTCATATCTGACGCACCAAGGCATGCGCGAGATCGAGCGAGACCTCGAGCTGTACGAGCGCCTGCGCGCCGATCGTCACTTGAGTCCGTTCGAGCACGTCGCGACGCCCGCGACGGATGGTGCGTTTCAGGCGAACTTTCGCGGTTGGCTTCAGATGCGCCGAGAGATCGAAGCGGCAATCGCTAACGAAGCCAGCAGCGCTCCCCAGGTGGGCAGCTTAATCGCAAACCATAAGGGGTTGTGAGTGCCGCGCAGCGCCGTGTAATCTCGCCACTCTAGCGATACGAGCTGGCTTGCGGCATAGACGGCCGGCATCCCGGACGGCGCCGGCAGTCTGGGCGGCGCAAGTTCGAAACAATAGATTGCCGCCGCAATTACGCCGAGCGTTATGAGGCTTGTCCGCAACTCCAGCCGCAACTGCGCCAGGACAGTCGCAATGACCAGCAGGCTTGCGAGAAAGAGCTGTTTTGCTCCCCACACGGGAATCCACGGGACGGCCAAGATGCAGAGGGCGACGGTCGCAATCGTGCGTTGCCTTCCCGTCGTTTCCCATGCCAAGAGCGTAACGGCGGGGATGGCAAAGCACAGCTCCTCCTGATGGAGAAACGTGCCGCCGATCACGCAGAAGAGCGCCGGAACGAAAACGATGAAGGCACGCCGGTGTAACTGCGCGCTCGTCCGTGGCGCAATAATCAGTGCTGCTGCCAAGAGAAGAACGTATGAAGCAAGCCCGGCGATTCGGGCGAGGGCCGGCCATACCCCGAGGACGGCCAACGCAGACGTCAGGCTATATTGAAACGGAAATAACAGTTCCGACCGCGAGTGCGCCGGCAGCACAGCGATAAGGTACTCGAGGACGCCTTTGGGGCCGGCGATCGCGCACGCGAGTGCGAGCAAACCCGCAAGCGCGGCGGCAAGACTCCAGCGGGCTCGCGGTGCGAAAAGAAACGTCGCCACAACGACGGGAAGCCCGACGGTCGGTTCGATAAGCGTGAGCACCGCGAGGACGCCGGCGAGCCGGTCTCGGTCCCGCTCGAGCGCCAGCCCGCAGAGGACGAGAGCAAGCAAAGCAAATGGGACGATTTGAGCGGTATTGAGCTCGACGTATGCAGCCGAAAGCGCGAAAACGGCAACCGAAAGCGCGAGCGGAATGCCGATCGCGGCCACGGTGATCGCAGATAACGCCACCGCCAGAACGATCGCCGTCGCGTCGATCGCGCGCGCGACGGAAAAGTTCGCGCCGGCGAGCGCCATAAACGGTACGAAGTCGTAGGGCGGCTGCGGCGCTGGGACGGCGACGGCCGGATTGGCGGCAAAGAGCTTGCCGCGGAAGCTTTGACCCTTGTTGAACTGGTGCTCGCAGGCGTGCAACGGTTCGTAGGTATACGGGCTTGCGCCGCGATCGAACGCCAGCCCGGCGCAATAGAAGTCTGCAAACTCGTCCATCGTCCGCCATGGCAGTGCTGCGTCGAGACGGCTGAAATCGCGCACTGCAGCGATTCCGAGTACAAGCAGAATCAGTACTAGGACGAATCGGCGACGCGATTGCGGGATCATGCGGGCGGCTTCGCGTTTGGGCGCCCAAGAGCGCGGAACCCGGCAACGAGCAGACCGCACAAGGCCGCCCACGTCGGTATCTTGATCGCGAGCCATGGGATCGGGGCGGTGCGCAGCCCGAGGACGTATGCGCGCCAGGCCTGCTCCGCGAGATCGCCTGGACGCGCCGACGTCATTACGGTCAGTGCTGAAAACGGTGCCGGAGGCCGAAGTTCGAAGCAATAGATCGCCGCGGCAATAGCGGTGAAGGCTCCGATGGAGAGTGCGGGCGTAATGCCTTGGCGAAAAAGAATCGCCGCAACGACGAAGAGGCTTGAGAGGAAGAGCTTCTTGGTGATCCACACGTCGATCCACGGAACTGCGAGCAGGCAAAGCGCAAGCGTTGCGATCGTTCGCGACGCGGCGCGAGAGTAGGTCGCCAGGATCAGCGCCGCGGGGACTGCGATCGCAAGATCCACCATGTGGACGTACGCTCCGCCGACGACGCCGCACGCCGCAGGGAGATAAGCCACGAGCTCGCGCCGCTGCAACGTGTTTGCAAGCTTCGATCCGAGCCAGATCCCGACTACGAGCAACGCCGCATATGAGAACTGGCCGGCGATTAGCGCGGCGCGCGACGGCACACCGGCCGTGGCCAGGAGATAGGTGAGGCTGTATTGATACGGATATCCGGCCTCGGCCGCGCCTTGCGCCGGCAGCACGCGGGCGACGTATTCGATCGCGCCGGCCGGCCCCACGATGAGCACGCCGGCGAGCGCCATGAGAGCTCCGAGAACGAGCAGCGGGAGGCGACTTCGCGAAACGAGCAGCAGCACCGAGATGCAAACGGGCAGACCCAGATGCGGCTCGATCATCGTTAGCGCGGCGAGCACGCCGGCAATTGCATCGCGCCGTTGCGCCAGCGCGACGCCGCAAAAGATCAGGGCGACCAGTGCAAAGGGAACGATCTGGCCGGCATCGAGCAAAAGGTAGCCCGCCGGCAGCACAAGGGCCAGGGCGGCGACGTCGAGCGGGATGCCGAGTAGAGCCAAGCCACCGATCGCGGCGACGACCGCGACCGTTATGGCGATCGCGTCGATCGTTCGCGCGGCGGGAAAGCCGCTCCGCGCAGCGAGCTCAAATGGCGGCAGGTCGTACGGGGGAATCGGGGCGGGAACGACTCGGTTCGGATCGTGGCGATAGGCGTCGCTGTGATTGACGCGGTGTTCGCAACCATGAAGCGGCTCGTAGCGGTATGGGTCGGCGTGCTGGTCGACGGCCTCGCCTGCGCAGTAAAAGTCCTGGAAGTCGTAGAGGCGGTGCCAAGGGAGCGCGTCGCCCAGCCGGGCCAGATCGCGCAGCGCTGCGATTCCAAGCAAACCGAATGCAAAGATCAGAACGATCTTTCGCGCCGTCATTCTGGCGGCCGGTTCGACGCGCGACGGCGCGTTTACTCGCAAAGAGCGTCCAGGTAGTGCCCAGATTGCCGGAGGTTAGGACATCTGCGCGCGTCGCGTTCCGAATGTATTGCGCTTTACCCAGAGCTGGTATATAACCGTTCACATCGGCTGTCGCATTCCTCCGATTGCCGATCGGTGTCTTCCAAACGAAGCTGAGGTTGGGTGTGGCTCTTTTTCGTACAACGCCTTTTAGGCGGCTCGTTCCTATTGCGCGCGTCTGTTCTCCGTCATCGCCGACGCCGCAAACGCTCGTCGACCGTGACGGCACGGTCGTCGCATATTGGTACCTCTGCCGCCGAGCGGCGCGACGCTTCATGCGCCGCGGACTCGATCGGGCGGATCTCGAGCAGGTTGCGGCAATCGGGCTGATCAAGGCGATCGATCGCTACGACTGCGCGCAAACCGCGCCGTTTGAGGCCTACGCTTGGCTTCTCGTTGTAGGGGAGCTCATGCATTACGTTCGAGACAGCGAGCGGTTCGTGCGAGCACCTCGCGCGGTTCGCGAACTGGAGCGGCGATGGGCGGCCGCGGAACGCGAGCTTTGGCCGTTGCTCGGGCGCGAGCCGAAGGAAAGTGATGTCGTACAGGTCTTGAACGCGACGCCGGCCGAAGTGAGCGAAATACGCTCGTATCGAGCGACCAATCATATGATCTCCTTCGAAGTCCCGGGCAACTCCGAGCAGCGAACGCCGCCGTGCGGTATCGACGACGTGTTGGATCGTTTGACGGTCGAGCGCATTCTGGCCACGCTCTCACCCTTGGAGCGGCAGATCGTGCGATCGATTCATCTCGACGGCGTGACCGTCGTGGACCTGGCGCGACGGCTCGGTTACTCACGACGACACGTCACGCGGTTACATCGCGCGGCCATCGACCGCTTGAAAAGCTCGTGCTGCGGCTAGCGGGCGGCGAAGTGAAGTAGCGGCCGCGGCCTTCGCCGAAGGCAGGCTGTCTGATGTTTGGGTACCTGACGGCGGGCGAATCCCACGGTCCCGCGCTCGTAGGGATTCTCGACGGCATTCCCGCGCATTTGCGTCTCGACGTCGCCGCAATCGACGAAACGCTCGCGCGGCGGCAGGGCGGATACGGCCGCAGCGCGCGAATGAAGATCGAGCGAGATCAGGTAGAGTTTCTGGCCGGAGTTCGCGGTAGCGAGACCCTCGGATCGCCGATTGCCGTTGTGGTTCGCAATCGGGACTATCTGACGCCGAAGGTCCGTGCGTTGATGGATCCGCTGGACGGCGGCGGCGATCCACTGACGAATCCACGGCCGGGGCACGCCGACTACGCCGGCGCGTTGAAATATCGCCAGCGCGACCTGCGAAACGTCCTCGAGCGCGCGAGCGCGAGGGAGACCGCGATGCGAGTCTGCCTAGGAGCGATCTGCGCGCAATTGCTCGGCGTACTCGGAATCGTGACGCGCAGCTGCGTCGTTCGCATCGGCGGCGTCGAAGCCCCCGAACTCGACGACTGGAATGCGGGCGCGGTAGAAGAGAGCGACGTGCGCTGCCCCGACCGCGACGCGGGGATGCGAATGATCGAAGCGATCGACGAAGCCAAACGCGCGGGCGATACCCTGGGAGGTCAGTTTCTCGTTCGTATCGACGGCATGCCGGTCGGCGTAGGCAGCAACCGGCAACCGGCTCAGAGGCTCGACGGCATCCTTGCGGGTGCGCTCATGGGCATGCAGACGGTGCGAGCAGTGGAGATCGGTCTCGGCGCCGACGTTGCCGCGATCCCAGGTTCGCGGGCTCACGACGCGTTCGCACTCGACGGCGACAGCATCGTGCGCCGCACCAATAGAGCGGGCGGCATCGAGGGCGGCATGAGCAACGGCGAACCGATCGTGGTGCGCGTTTCCGTAAAGCCAATTCCGACCCTGATGAAGGCGCTTCCATCGGTCAATCTGCACGAGAAGACCGATGCGCCCGCGACGATCGTGCGCAGTGACGTCTGCGTCGTGCCGGCGGCGGCAATCGTGGCCGAGGCGATGGTCCGTCTCGCGCTGATGGGACCGGTCCTAGAAAAATACGGCGGGGATTCGGTCGAAGAAACTCTCGATAATCTCACGCGGAGCACCCACGCTGCAGCGGACCTTTTTGCCCGAAATCTCGGCACGCACGTGCAGTGAAGCGCCACGTGGCGCTTGTTGGTTTCATGGGGACGGGGAAATCTACGATCGGTCGTAAGCTCGCGCGTGAGCTCGGCTGCGCGTTCTTCGACACCGACAATCTCATCGCGCGCACCCATGGAGCGATAGCAGAGATCTTTGCGCGCGAAGGCGAGGTCGCGTTCCGCCGATACGAACGAGAGACGATCGAGCACGTGTTGAGAACCGGCGAAGCGGGCGTTGTGGCGCTTGGCGGCGGGGCATTGACGGTCGCCGAAAACCGAGCGCTCCTGAAGGAACTCGCCGATCGCGTCTTTCTGCGGTCCTCTCCCGAGCAGATTCTTCGACGCGTCCGGCGAAGCCGGCAGCGTCGTCCGCTCCTGGGCAACCGTCCAACGCTCGCGAAAATTCAGAAACTCTATGACGAGCGCTTGGCGCACTACGCAGACGCCGATCACGTCGTTGAAGCGGAGCGATTGAGCGATCGGGCGGTTCTCGACGATATTTTGCAATGGCTAACCGAAAAGAACATCGAATTCTAGAGCGCAACGACGACCTCGGCTATCCCATATTCATCGCGCAAGATGCACGCGACGAGCTTCTGGCATTCCTTCGAACGAGCGGCCTGCCCAGCGTAATCTTGTGCGACGCCAACCGGCACGTTCGCGCCATAGCGGAGGGAATCGCCCGAGCGAGCAGAGGCATTCCAGTCTTGCCGTTTGCGCTGGGCGAGTCGCGCAAGCGCCTATCAACCGTCGAGCGCGTACTCGATGCAATGGCGGCTGCCGGTGTCGAGCGCGGCGCGCTGGTGCTGGGCATCGGCGGGGGCGTTGCGAGCGACCTTTTCGGTTTTACGTGCGCGGTCTACATGCGCGGCATCCGCTACGCGCACGTGGCGACGTCGCTGGTCGCAATGGTGGACGCGGCGATCGGGGGGAAGACCGGCGTTGACTTACGCCAAGGCAAGAACCTCGCGGGCTGCTTTCGCGATCCCATCGCCGTTTTTTGCAGCACGGACGCGCTGGAGACGCTCTCCGCCGCCGCCCTGCGAGAGGGGCTCGCCGAGATCGTCAAGGCCGCAATCATCGAGGGCGGCGACCTTTTCGATCTCTTGGAGGAACTCGCGCCCCATCCCGTAGCCCGATGGCCATGGCTCGAGGTAATTCCCGCCGCTATTAAGGTCAAGACCATGGCCGTCGCCGACGACCGGTTGGAAACGGGAGCGCGCGCGACGTTGAATCTCGGGCACACGTTTGCCCATGCGATCGAGCGAGCGTCGAACTATTCGGTCGCGCACGGAAAGGCCGTCGCGCTGGGCTTGAGGGCCGCAGGGCTTCTGGCGCTGCGAACCGATCGCTTCAGCCGCGACGAGCATCTCCGCGTGCTGACGTTGCTCGCACTCCTTGGGCTGCCGCTGCAGACGTCGCTCGCGCCGAACGCGATCTTGGCGGCGATGCGCGGCGATAAGAAGAAGCGCGGAGGTCGCTTGCGTTTCGTTGTGCCCCGAGCGATCGGCGACGTCGAGTATGGCGTCGAATGTGCGGACCGCACGGTGCGGGCCGTGCTCGAACGGATGCAACAGCTGCCTGAGAACTTCCGTGCGCGCCGTTGATGCGCTGCCGGCCATTCGCTCGTCCCGATTCGATCTGCCGCTTACCTACGATGCGGGCAGTTTGGAGCTGGCAGTGGGAGACGTCGTGCGCATTCCGCTGGGCGGACGTGACGTTCTGGGCTTCATCATTTCGCCCGTGCGCGAGGCCGATGACTCGTCAGCCCCGCTCAAGACGGTGCGCGAGCGCTTGGCCGTGCCGCGGGCTTTCGACGAAACGGGCCTGCATCTCGCGCGATTCATAGCCGAGCAGTATCTTTGCACGCTGGGTGAAGGACTTGGGGCCGTCGTGCTCGGTGGGGCCATTCCGCGCATGCGTGACTCGCTCGTTCGCAGTGAGGTCGAGGCGGCGCCTTCGCGATATCCGTCCGTGCCCCGAAAATTGCTGCAGCTAATTTGGGAAGAGTTCGACGAAAGTTTCCCGCTCGAATATCTACTGCGTCATCCCGAAGCCCGCCGCGCCGCCGACCGAACGGCCCTGCTCGCACACGTGAGAACTCTGGTGCGTGCCGGCAGCCTGCGCCGAGTTCGACAGGTCGTGGAGCCGCGCACGAGCGAGCGCCGCAGGCGAGCGCTCGAGCCGGCAGAGGGTTACGTGGAAGGGAAGAAGGCTCAGGCGTTGTCTGCCTTTGTCCGAGGCCGGCCCGGCGTCGGACGCGCCGAAGCCCTCCTGGCGGGATTCAGCAACGGCGTGATCGCGAGGGCCATCAAGGCGGGCGCGGTGCGCGAAGTTACGCTTCGAGCTGATCCCACGCGCGCGGTCGGCCAGCCGCCGGAGCCCGTGCTGCTTCCGACCTCCGAACAAAGCGTCGCGCTGCAATACATCGAGGAGGCCATAAAACGGCGCCGTTTCGAAACGGCGCTGCTTTATGGCGTTACGGGAAGCGGCAAGACCTACGTGTACGTCGAGGCCATTGCCCGCGTGCTGCGCGATGGTGGGCGCGCGATCGTTTTGGTTCCCGAAATATCGCTCACCCCTCAAACCGCCGCACGCTTCGAAGCGGCCTTCGGCGACCGCGTGGCGGTGCTGCATTCGGGACTCTCCGAGCGAGAACGATTCGATGCGTGGGTCGCCTGCGCGCGCGGAGCCGTGGACGTAGTGGTCGGGGCGCGCAGCGCAGTCTTCGCGCCGCTGCAAGACGTGCGTCTGACCATCGTCGATGAATCGCACGATCCTTCATACAAGCAAGAAGTCGTACCTCGCTACCACGCAGTGGCCGTTGCGTCGGCGAGAATGCGCCGAGCGGGAGGAATGCTACTGCTCGGAAGCGCCACGCCGTCGCTCGAAAGTTACGCGGCCGCCAAGCAAGGGCGAATCGCGCTGCTGGAGCTGCGTAAGCGCGCCGGCGCGCAGCCCATGCCCGCCGTTGCGATCGTTGACTTGAGAGTGGAGTTTGAAAGCGGCAATCACGCGATCTTTAGCGATGCGCTCGTGCAAGCGCTGGGCGAGCGGCTCCAACGCGACGAGAAGAGCATTCTCTTCGTCAATCGCCGCGGCAGCGCGGGATCGCTGATCTGCCGTACGTGCGGAACGGCTCCACAGTGTCGCCGCTGCAGCATAGCGCTCTCCGTGCACCGCGCCGAAGGGCTCCTACGCTGTCACTATTGCGATTTTCAAACGCCGATCGTGACGGAATGCCCGACGTGCGGCTCCAAAAGCATCTCCACGCTCGGCATCGGTACGCAGCGCGTGGCAGATGAGGTCGCGCGACTGTTCCCTCAAGCACGAGTCTTGCGAATGGACTCCGATACGACCACGCGGATCGGCGATCATGCGCGGATCCTTTCGGCCTTCGAAATCGCCGGCGACGTATTGGTCGGCACCCAGATGGTCGCGAAGGGCCTCGACTATCCGACCGTAACGCTGGCCGCGGTCGTTGCAGCCGATCTGGGTTTGAATCTTCCGGACTTCCGCGCCGCCGAGCGCAGCTTTGCATTGATCGCGCAAGTGTGCGGCCGCAGCGGGCGCGGCCGCCGTGGAGAGGCGATCGTTCAAACGTACTCTCCGCAGCATCCCGCGATTGCGTTCGCGGCACAACACGATTACGACGGATTTGCCGCGCTCGAACTGCGGGAACGTACCGAGCTGAACTTTCCGCCGGGCCGCCGCCTCGTCTACGTCGGCGTCATCGGACGAGACCAAGCGCGCGTAATTAGCGCCGCAGCGCGCTACGCCGAGATACTGCGAGAAAGCGGTCTCGCCGAAGTCCTTGGGCCCGCTCCATATCCGATCGCGCGAGTGAACGATGAATGGCGCTACCGGATAGCGCTCAAGACTTCGACGCCCAAACCGTTGAGAGCATTTATTCGGGAGCGAGTTCTTCCCGCAGCTCGCGTCGACGGCAAGACTCGCCTAGCGATCAACGTAGACCCGTAGCGGAGGCTCTGATTTAGCCTATCTCGTTGTCGCCAAGGTCCTCGATTACCGAAGTAAACTTCGGACCTTGGCTCCTAGAGCTAGGCCAAATCAGAGCCTCCTTAATTTTACTTTTTCGCTTTGCTGGACTTCTTCGCAACCTTAACCGGGGCGATGGTGGCGCGCTTCATCGCTTTGGCCAAGCGCGATTTCTTGCGCGCTGCCTTATTCGGATGAATGATTCCCTTGCCGGCCGCCTTGTCGTAGGCGCTTTCGGCCAAGAGCGCCGCGGCGTTCTCGGTCGAGTCGACGGCCCGTTTAAAGAGCGTCTTGAGACGATTCTTTGCGCTCTTATTGCGCGTCTCGCGTTTTTCCGATTGCAGCGCCCATTTTTCGGCGGCCTTGATATTCGGCAAGAAGACTCCTCGTATAAGCGGCGGTGCGGAACGGCGTGTATCATAGCAGGGTCTCGCGACGGGTGTCCAGCGAAGCGAGCAGGATTCGAGAATAACTTTCGTAGCGGCTTTGGGCGATCCGGCCCGTTGCGACCGCCACCTTAATGGCGCAATCGGGCTCCTGGAGATGGGTGCAATCCGTGAACCGGCAGGCCGCTACGAGCGGGCGCATCTCCCTGAAGCTGTGGGCCAACAGGCCCGGGTCGACGCGACCGAGGCCAAACTCGTTGATGCCCGGGCTATCGATCAAGAAGCCGTTTGGGGTTCGATAGAGCCGCGCCGAGGTCGTGGTTTGCCGGCCGAGCCCATGCCGGGAGACCTCGCCCACGACCGTGTCGCCGCCAAGCGCCCGAAAGATCGTGCTCTTCCCGACGCCCGAGTTCCCCACGAGCAATGCGCGCCGGTCGCGTAAAACACGCCGGAGAGGATCGATTTCGCCACTCTTGGGGTTGATCGAAATGCTTGGATACTTCAGACCCGCGTAGAGCTCGATCAGGTCGCGCGAAAGCGCCGGCTCCGCAAGGTCCGGCTTGGTAAAGAGGACGGCGGCCTCAATCTCTTCCAGCTCGGCGAATGCGAGAAGCTGGTCGAGCGTCGGCAGCCGGGGAGCCGGGTTAGCGAGCGCGGTTACGGCAACCAGCAAATCGACGTTTGCGGCAATGGTCTTCGTGCGCCCGGTCGAGCTGCGTCGCTCGAGCGTGCCGATGCGCGGATCGATGCGTTCGACAAGCGCTTGTCCATCCTCCAGAATCCTCACGTGCACGACGTCACCCGGAACTGGCATGGAGCGTCGTCCCGTCATGCGTCGCAGTTGCGCGATTCGCGGCAGCGTTTCGCCATCGATCGATATCCATGCGGAGTTCTTTCCGGTGGAGACGACGAACGCTCGATGTAACATGGTCTACCTTACCATCAGCATTGCGGGGAATCCGGACGACTCACGACGAGATGCAATCGAAGCCGTCGCGCAAGCCCGAGGCGGCCGCGCGTTGTGGCGCTTTAATCCGTCCGCAGGACGTTCGTACGCCCTGCTCGAGTTGCCCGATGGCGACCTTCCCGAAGTTTCAATCGCGCCGACGGAAGTCGCGTACGAGACGGCAGTCATTGCCTGGGCAGTTTTCCCTACGGTTCCCGAAGCCTTGCCGTTCCTTTACGCGGCACTCGGCGGGCCGGGGCGCCCGGTGGGCGTACTCGCCTGCCGGCCGTGCCCGCAAGGTGCGATCATCGAATGGGATCCGGATTCCGGCGGTATTGAAATCATCATGAGATTGGTCGATGTTGAGCTCCGCCGCTTTTGCAGCGGACGGCGGGCCGAGCTGCTGTCGCCCTTGACGCCGAGGCTGTCGGCCAAGATTGCCGCTTCCGGCATGAGCGCGCCGGAAATTGCCGTGGATCGCATTTTAGAGTTGCTGATCGATGTTTAGCAGCATATCGCAGTACGTTACCATCTCCGACGTCGTGGACGTCATCGCCACGAGCATCCTTATATATTACGTGCTTTTGCTCATTCGCGGCACTCGAGCGGTGCAAATACTCATCGGGATTCTGGTGCTGGTGGGATTACTCGGCATCGCAACGCTTTTTCATCTCAATCTCCTCGGGACGATCTTACGCCTTCTCGTCGTCGGCGTGCTAGTGGCGATCCCGATCGTTTTCCAGCCGGAACTTCGGCGGGCATTGGAGCAGATCGGGCGGGGGGGCCTCTTTCGGATGACGGGCGACGAAACGGAGCCGTGGCCGGGCCGTCCCGAAGACCGAACCATCGTAGCACTCGCGCGAGCCGCGTTCTTTCTGAGCGAGAATCGACGCGGCGCTTTGATCGTGATCGAGCAGCAGAGCGGCCTCAGAGAGATTTGCGAAACCGGTACGTTCGTGCACGCAGAGATTTCCGAAGAGCTGCTGCTGACAATTTTCACCCCGGCCTCTCCGCTGCACGACGGCGCGGTCATCGTGCACGAAGGTCGCCTTGAAGCGGCTGGATGCCTGCTGCCTCTGGCCGAGCGCGCGCTGACCGGCGTGCGTTTGGGAACGCGGCATCGAGCAGCACTCGGTCTGAGCGAACAGACCGATGCGGTGGTACTCGTAGTTTCGGAAGAGAGCGCAAATATACGAATAGCACGCGCCGGAAAACTCTCTCGGCCTGTCGACGACGAGCAGCGTCTCGTCAAGATGCTTCTCGCGGTGACGCGGCCGCCTCGGCACGAACGGCGTCGGCCAAATGATTTGATCGCGCACCTTCGAGCACGCCTACGCGCGCCGCGCGAACGCTCCAAACCGCGCGTTTCGTGGACCGATCTCTTACCCTGATGGATGTACTTCGAAGGAACTTCGGGCTCAAGCTGTTGGCCGTCGGACTTGCGATCGTTGGTTGGGCCTATTTTCGCTTCGCAACCAATCCGTTTCTTGCGAGCGGCCCATTGGACCAACAGCTATCCGTCCCGATCGTTTCCGCAAACTTGCCAACGGGCTACGTCGCCCATTTTACCGACCGCGAGGCCGTCGTCACCGTGGCGACCAAACGCGGAGAGCCCGGCATTAAGCCAGACGAGATCAAGGCGGTGCTGGACCTCTCGAATAAAGGTGAAGGGATCTATAACGTGCCGGTGCAGCTGGTGGCGCCCGAAGTTGCCGTGCAAAGCCTTAGTCCGGCCTCCGTCACCCTGACGATCGAGCGGCTCGAGGAACACGCATTTCCGATCGTCGTCCATTACGTGGGCTCCACGTCTCGCGGCGTCGTCGTGAACGCCGTGCGGGTTCGTCCGAGCGTTGCGACGGTGCGTGCGGCGACCTCGGCGCAGATCTCCGGCGTTCACGTCGACGTTGAGTTGCCCAGCGAGCCAGAGACGATCGACGAGATGGCCAGGCCGATCGCGGTCGATGCTTCGGGCAGCGAAATTGCGGGCGCTTTGGTTTCGCCCAATCTGGTACGCGTCCAGATGCGCTTCGTAACCGCCGCCGCAAAGTGAGTCCTCTCTTTGGAACCGACGGCGTGCGCGGGGTCGCAAACAGCGAGCTGACGCCCGAGCTGGCATTTCGCATCGGCCGCGCCGCGGCGACGGTACTGCATGACGGCGGGGATAGGGAACGTCCCATCATCGTAGGACGGGATACTCGAGTGTCGGGCAGCATGCTGGAGGCTGCAATCGTGGCGGGCGTTACTTCGGTTGGCAGCGACGCGTTATTGATCGGCGTCGTACCGACACCCGCAGTGGCATGCGTCACGCGTTGCACCGGTGCGGCGGCCGGCGTCGTAATCAGTGCGTCGCACAATCCCGTTGCCGATAACGGCATCAAGTTTTTCGCAAGCGACGGCTTCAAGCTGTCAGACGACGTCGAGCGGCAAATCGAGACGACAATGGACTCGCCGGATCTTCCGCGACCGGTGGGAACCGCAGTTGGCGTTGCCCGGCCCGCGCAGAATCTGGCACGGCACTATTACCAGGAGCTCTACGCCGGGGAGCCGGACCTGCGCGGGCTGCCGGTTATCGTCGATGCCGGCTTTGGTGCGGCCTACGCGATCGCTCCCTACGTGCTGCGCAAACTCGGCGCGAACGTCGTCGAGCTCAACTGCGAAAATGACGGATCTCGAATAAACGTCGAGTGCGGTGCGACGGATCTGCGGCAACTACAAGCCGCGGTGCTCAGCAGCAACTCGAGCGGCAACGGACGCGCTGTGGGCGTCGCTTTCGACGGCGACGCGGATCGTGCACTCTTCGTTGACGAGACGGGGAAGATCGCCAGCGGCGACCACGTACTGTTCGCGATCGGGTGCGCGATGCACGCGCGCCACGAGTTGGCGGGCGATACGATCGTTGCAACGGTTATGAGCAACATCGGATTCGAGCGCGCGCTGCAAAACCACGGCATCGGCCTGATCCGAACTGCCGTCGGCGACCGCTTCGTGCTCGAACGAATGCGCGAAGACGGATATACGTTAGGCGGCGAGCAATCGGGCCATCTGATCGATTTTCGGTACAACACGACCGGCGATGGTCCAAGAACCGCCATTACGCTGCTGGGCATCCTCGCGACTACGCAGACCCGATTAAGCGAACTCGTCGCGGAGGTTCAGGTTGCGCCTCAGGTCCTCGTAAACGTTCGCAGCAACGGCGACGGCGTCTTAGCGTCGCAATCGGTCCGAGATGCAATCGCTGCAGCCGAGGCAGATCTCGGCACATCGGGGCGCCTGCTGATTCGGGCGTCCGGAACCGAACCGCTCATTCGCGTGATGGCGGAGGGCGAGGATCGAGCGCTGATCGAGCGCGTCGCCGGTCGGGTCGCTTCGCGAATCGAGCAGGAGATTGTGCGGTTAGCCTCGCGGTAAAACCCGAAAATTCGGAAACGGATAGGCTGGGGAGGGCGGGGCGGCGCAACGCCGAAGCGCCCGGCATCGAGGGTTTCCCGATCGAGTAAAGTATCGTCGGGGCTCTCATGCCTAAAAAAGGTCACTGAGTCGGGACGAAGTTCCCGAGCGGGGGATATCCCGGTAGGGGTGAATGGGCCGGTCGGCCCTAGGGCGATTCTTTCCCGCCCGAACCCGTCAACTAACCCCGCAAGTGTCGTGGAAGAGGAGCGATTTCTTGCGTCATGCGTTAGCCATTGGGGCCTTTGCCCTAGTCGTTTCGGGCTTAAGTTCTATCGCACAAGCCCATAGCGTAACGTCCAGCGTCCGGTACACCGGAGTCTCCAGTTCGGTCAACACCCCAGCCGTCAGCCCAGACGTCGCGGAGTGGACCTCGAGCTTGATCATGGCCACGCCGACCCGCCACCGTGGCGGCATCGGACGCTTCGCGGGTGGCATTCTTGCCAGAACCTCCCGGATGGCGCGGGCTCTCACCAGTAGTGCGCTGCGATTCTTGGGCGTGCCCTATGTGTTTGGGGGCACCAGTACTACCGGATTCGATTGCTCGGGCTTCGTCCAGCACGTCTTCGCGATGCTGGGCATCGGCTTGCCTCGTACTGCCGACGCGCAGTATGACGCCGGCAAGCCCGCGTTAGGCGGTCCCCATCCTGGAGACCTGGTCTTCTTCGATACGTACGGCGGCGTCTCGCACGTCGGCATCTATCTCGGAAAAGGCCAGTTCGTCCACGCGAGCTCCAGCCACGGAGTGATGGTAAGCCATCTGTCGGACTCGTACTGGGCGGCGCGATATGTGGGAGCCAAACGGCTGATCGCCAGCCGCTAACGCACCGACCGTTCTTCGCCGTCGAGAGGAGCCTCGCCGCGAAGGCGATAATCGGGCTTGCCGTTTGCCGTGCCATCTGCGAAGCTAAAGCGCGATGGGGTGTCGCCAAGCGGTAAGGCAGCGGACTTTGAATCCGCCATGCGTTGGTTCGAATCCAGCCACCCCAGCTTTGCTAATTATTCGTCATCGACCGGCTCGTTCGACGGCGGTTCGTGGACGAAGTGCGAGATCGGATACTTCGACGGAATCGCCGAGAAGGGGCGCGGCTGCTGCGTGAAGTCAAAGCTGTCTATAATGCTGTTTGCGCGCTGGTCGGTGTAACCGGACGAGGGCGATCCGAGCGGAGGCACGTTGAACACTTGCTCGATGAACTTTAGGATGCTGCCGTACTCGTATTGCGTGTGCGATACGTAACCAGGCTGACCCGAAGACGTTTCGCGCGCATACGGCGAGATGATCAAGCATGGGACGCGGATGCCCAGCCCCCGGTAATCGAGTTGCGGTGGCTTAGCGCTGTCGTACCAGCCGCCCCAGTCGTCCCAGACGACGATGATCGCAGTCGTATTCCAGTACTGGCTCTCTCCCACGGCGTTAACGACCGAAGCAACCCATGACGGGCCGAGATCGCTAGGGGCTCCAGGGTGATCGGAATCAAGGTGATTGGGAGTAACCCAACTGACCGATGCCAATTGGCCATTCCCGGGATCGGTCAGGATTTTCGTCTGCGGTGTAATGATGTCCGTGTTCCAATCGGGCCCGTTGCGTACGTACGAGATCGCTTCGTACGCCGACCAGATGCCCGCGTTGAGAAGCTTCATTACGTAACACTTCCAGGAGACGCCCGTCGGATACGTACAGCAGCTTTTTGCCTTCCTTTTTGGTCTTGTGCGCTTCGCGACCGCCGGGGATCCCTCCCGATTCCTGGGAAGAAGACGAGCCCGCGCAGCCCGCAGGCAAAGCAACGGACAAAGCGCCGTATGTAATATGGCCAGTTTGCGAAGTCTTCATTTTCGCTCATGCTATCACCGGACCGGGTCCCGGGAAAGCCGGTTCGGAGCCTTTGGGCGACTGGAGGGGACAGAGGAGGACCGCTTACGAGGAACCAAGCTGCCGGGAATCGAGCCGATGGATACCGTTGCCATGACCCCAGCCACGCCTGTCGTAGACGTTTAATGGCGCGGAGCAGTGCCGCGCTGCACATTACCAACGGCGACGGAGCGCTCTACCTTTTGGGTAAGGCAGGTATCTTAGGAACGCACCTTGCATGGCGCGATGCGCTCAATGAAGGCCCGGTCCCGTTCGGCTTTTCGCTCGAGAAAACTAGCGAAACGCGGGCGCACTATCTTGCGACGCGCGGCTACGGCAGCCCGATCAAATTGATTCACGACTTCGAGCGGCGAGACGCACAGCTTCGGCGAGCGGCGGAGTTTGACGAGGTTGTGCTCTGGTTCGAGCACGACCTCTACGATCAGTTACAGCTACTGCAGACGCTGACCTCACTGGAGGAGTTGAATTTGGAGCCGGGGCGCGTCGCAACGATTCAGAGCGACGAATATTTGGCGAGCATGACCGTGGACGAGATTCTCCCGCTTTTTCCAAAACGGCGGACGGCTACGGCTGCGATTTTCAAATCCGCGCGGCGCAACTGGGAACGCTTCACGTCCCCGGCGCCCAACGACCTCTATGCCGCGGCAGGGGAAGATGCCATCGGTTTGCCGTTCTTGCGCGCCGCGCTGCAGCGCTTGTGCGAGGAGTATCCGTCGACGCGCGATGGCCTTTCACGCTCGCAGCGACAGGCGCTCCTGGCCGTCGCCCAGGGTGCGGCGCGCGAGGACGAACTCTTCACGCGCACGCAAGCGCGAGAAGAAGCCTCCTTTCTGGGCAGTCGCGCATTCGGCGTCATGCTCGACGAGTTGCGCGGGGGCGTGGGCGCGCTTATTGAAGGCGAGGGGGGCCGTTATATTTTGACGCCCCTCGGCGGCCGGGTTTTGGCCGGCGATGCAGATTGGCTCGACGAGCACCATATCGATCGCTGGATCGGCGGGGTTCACCTTATGCCGGAAAATCTCACTCGATGGGACGAGGACGCCGCGCGCTTTGTATGAATGGCGCCGCAATATCGTCGCGGCGATGCAAGGCCAAGGTTATTCGGGGCGCGAAAGGCGACCGCGAAGATGTCGCATGACGAGTTGAGTATCGACCTCAAGACCGAAGACGGCGGAGAGACGCTGGTCTTTCGGCTGCGCGGAAGTCTCGATCTCGCGACGGCGCCTGCGGTTCGGGCCGCACTGACCGACGCAACCGAGCGAGGCAGCCACAATATAATCGTGGATTTGACGCACCTCGAGTTTCTCGACTCGACGGGCTTGGGCGTGCTGATCGGCGTGCATCGCCGGACGACCGAACGCAGCAAAACCCTGCGCCTAATCGTCAACGACGGGCCGATCTTGCGCCTGCTGAACATCACTGGCCTGATCGTCGTGTTCTCGGTCTATCGCTCCATGGAAGACGCCCGTCGCGACTGCGATCGCCTTACCGCCGCACTCTAAAGTTTACGGCTTCAGGTACGCCTCGTCGAGCAGTTCGACGAGATGTTTGACCGTCGCCCGGTAGCCGGCTTCCCGCAAACCTGCAGTCACCTGCATCGCACAGCCCGGATTCGCCGTGACCACAATCGTCGCTCCGGTGCGCACGNNACCTTGCGCCTCTGCAGGCGCGCCGCCATTTCCGGTTCGGTCAGATTGTAGATTCCGGCGCTTCCGCAGCAGACGGCGCTCTCGTCCATTTCGACAAATCGCAGCCCGGAGATCAGCGCCAGCAGTCGGCGTGGAGCGGCCGATATGCGCTGCGCGTGCACGAGATGGCACGGCTCCTGATACGTAACTATGGCGTCGATCGCGCGCGGTGCCGGTCCGAGGTCCATCGCGTCGAGAACCTCGCTGATGTCACGCACCCGCTTTGAGAATTCGCGAGCCCGCGGCGCCCACCGTTGATCTCCGGCGAAGAGCTCGCCGTAGTGTTTGAGCGCGCTGCCGCAGCCCGCGGCATTAACCACGTAAACATCGGCCCGGCTTTGCTCGAAAGCGGCGATGTTGCGCTGGGCAAGCTCGCGCGCGAAATCGGGATCGCCGGCGTGAGTGGCGATTGCTCCGCAACAGCGTTGCCCTTCCGGCACGATCGTGGAGAGCCCGACTCGCCGCAGCATTCGCACCGTCGATTCGTGAACGTTGCCGAAGGCTACCGGCATAATGCAACCGGCGTGCAAGAACGCGACGCCCTTGGGGTCCACCGCTTCGAATCGCTGACCGCGAACCGCAAAGAACGAAGCCGGGATCCGGGGCGCGAGCTTTGCGGCTTCGCCGAGCCCGAAGGCTTGCGCCAGCGACGTTAAGCGCGTCTGCTGCGCGAAGCGAAGAACGCGCGCGGCTGCGCGCATGAGCCGTGGCTCGCGGAAGAGCGAACGCAAGAGGAAAGCGCGCGCGAATCGGCGATACGGCGGCTCTTGCGGCGCCGTTTCCCGGATCTGGGCGCGCGCAGTTTCGACGAGCTGTCCGTAGCGGACGCCGGAGGGACAGACCGCCTCACACGCGCGGCAATCCAAGCACTGGGACATCTGCTCGAGAAATCCGGGGCTTCGGAGGTCGAGACGCGACTGCGCGACGTCTTTGATGAGACTAATCCGGCCGCGTGGGCCGGAGGTTTCTGTCATAGTTTCGAGATAGGTCGGGCAGGACGGCAGACAGAGACCACAGCGAATGCAGGCGTTATAGATGGATGCGTCTTGCTCGATCATCGACAAGTGGAGGCTTGCCCTGCAGCGAGCGAGCTTTCCCGCCGGGATCGGCGAGTAAATCAGTGGAGGTAGCGTGAAAAAACGGATCAAGGTGGCGATGACCGGTGCGGCAGGACAGATCGGTTATGCGCTGCTCTTTCGCGTTTCATCGGGTCAGATGTTCGGCCCCGAGACGGAGCTCGAACTGCAGCTGCTGGAGCTGGAACCGGCGCTCGGAACGCTGCGCGGAATCGTCATGGAGCTCGAGGACTGCGCGTTTCCGTTGCTCAAGAGCGTGCGCTACGGCTCCGACGTCAATGAGGCGATGAATGAGGTCGACTGGGCGTTGCTCGTCGGCGCCATTCCCCGCAAAGCGGATATGCAGCGTTCCGATCTCCTCCGCGTCAACGGCAAGATTTTCACCGAGCAAGGGCGCGCCATTAACGACCACGCCTCGCCGGACGTGCGCGTTTTCGTCGTCGGCAACCCGGCCAACACAAACTGCCTGATCGCAATGAACAATGCGCCGCGGATCTCCCCGGATAATTTCTTTGCGATGACCTCCCTTGACGAGCTACGGGCGCGGGCGCAGCTGGCGCGAAAGGCCGGCGTCGACACCACGCAGATCGCTCGTATGGTAGTCTGGGGCAACCACTCGGCGACGCAGTTCCCCGACTTTGCTCACGCGACGATTGCCGGGAAAGGCGCCGCCGAGGCACTCGAGCGGCAGTGGCTCGAGGGCGACTTTATAACGACCGTGCAGAATCGCGGCACCGAGGTAATCAAAGCGCGGGGTGCCTCGTCGGCCGCCTCGGCGGCCAACGCCGCCATCACCGGCGTTTACAACCTCACCCACGATACGCCGCCCCGCGAACAGTATTCGGTCGGCCGCTACTCCCACGGGGAATACGGCGTCGATCCAGGGTTGATCTTTTCGTTCCCTTCATACACTGAAAATGGCGTCTCGCGAATCGTTCAAGACGTTTCGCACGACGAGTTCGGCAAGCGCAAGCTTCAGGAAACACTCGAGGAGCTTCGCAAGGAACGCGATGCCGTGAGGGAGCTTGGGCTCATTCCGGCCTAGCAGTAACGGACTCGTCTGGCCTGCGAACGAAGTACTGCTTATGAGCGGTTCTCCGGCGAATCAACCCGACCTCGACCTCATTCACGTGAACGTTGCTTCGCCCGCTGGGGCCTATACGGTCGGCAGCATCTCGTTTTTTCGCTACATCCTGCGCCTAGGCGAGTTGGGACTGCCGCTTACGCTTGCCGATCAAGAGGCGGTCGACGTACTCTCAGCGATTCCGCACGCACTGGGGCCGGAAGAAGAGGTCGCCTTTGTCTCGGGGCGCGGCTGGCGCGTGGTTCCGGCTCAAGGCGAGATGGATTGGCCGGTACTTGAAGCAACGCCCGAGCGGCTCCATAGCGCTTTCGAAAGAGCCCGTAGTCTGCTCTGGACCCATGCCGCTCGCTTCCAAGTAAGCGCCGGTGAAATCGCCTCGATCGAGGAGGAACTCGACGCCGTGTACGGCGTTTTGATGCGTGCGCAAGCTGCGGGCGTCGCCGTCAACGTATCTTATGTAGCCTAGCCTGGATTTCCACGGCGCACATTTGACCTAACACCGCGCCTCTGCCAAGTACTGCCTTCGTGCTGGGCTTGATTTCGCAGCTGGTGCCGGGCGTTAGCGTTTAGTGCGCCCACGCTCGGTCATCTGGTCGTGCTTGCGGTCGGAGCGGCACCGGCGCCGGTGTCGCGTGGTGGAGCGGCCTTCACGCCGTAAAGCCCTGTATCTAAAGGGTTTGCAGCACTACTATAGATTGTGTGGCCAAAAGCTATTTGACAACTACAGGTTGTATGTAGCATACTGTATATGTGGCTATAGGCGCACCAAAGGACATAACGCGATGCCGCCGCTTCTTCGCGGAACCGTCACACCCGCGCCAGCGCCAGTATGAGGCCCTGCGCGCCTACTTCCTGGAAGGGCGCGCGTCGCATGACGTGGCACGCGACTTCGGCTATAGCGCGGGCTCGTTTCGCGTGCTCTGTCACGCGTTTCGACGCGATCCCGACCCGCAGTTCTTCGTTTCCCCGATTCCGGGGCCGCGCGAGCAGCCGAAGAAATCGAAGGCGCACGATCTGGTGATTGCGCTGCGCAAGCAGAACCACTCGGTGTACGAGATCGCCGAAGCGCTCAAAGAGCGCGGGCTGGCGCTGAGTCCGACCGCAGTGCGCGAAGTACTGCGCGCGGAAGGATTTGCTCCACTGCCGCGGCGCTTGGATGAAGAGCGGCCGGTTGGGCCGGGACCCACCGTGGAGCCGGTGGCGGACGTGCGAACGTTCGCGCTGGCGCCGGGCACGCAGTTCACCACCAGTTGCGGTGGGCTGTTTTTGTTCGTGCCTGATCTGGTACGTCTGGGGATCGCGACTCTCGCCGGCGCGGCGAGACTGCCCGGGTCGGCGATGATTCCGGCAGAGCACGCGTTGCGTTCGGCGCTGGCACTCAAATTGTGGTCGATCGAGCGCAAGAGCCATGTGATGGCATTAGTCGCCGACCCGGGCTTGGCGTTGTTCTGCGGGCTCAACGCAATCCCGAAGAAGAGCTACCTCTCAGAGTATTCTTCGCGTCTGGATCATGCCAAGACCACGAGCCTGTTGGCAGCCTGGCACCGCGCCGTGTCGCAGGACAAGCTCTTTACGGGCACATCCTTCAATCTCGATTTCCACTCGGTGCCCTATTATGGAGAAGACCCGCAGGTCGAGCGCCATTACGTCTCGATGCGCAGCCGAGCGCAGTCCTCCGTGCTGGCCTTCCTGGCCCAAGACGCCGATGGGCGTGCGTTTTGCTACTCCAATGCCGATCTGCGCAAAGGTGAGGAAGCCGAAGAGATCTTTCGCTTCATCGCCTTCTGGAAGAAGCACCATGGCCAAAATCCACGCCACTTGGTATTCGATTCACGGCTGACGACCTATGCGCACCTCGCGCGGCTCGATGGCTTGGGAATCGCTTTCATCACGCTGCGGCGGCGCTCTTCCAGTCTGCTTACGGAAATCGAAGACCTGGCGCCCTCGGCTTGGCGTCGCGTGAAGCTGGATGTGCCGGCGCGCAAATACAAGACGCCGCGCGTGTTCGAGCAGTCAGTTGAACTCGCCGGTGCGACTCTGCGCCAGTTGTTCATCCTGGACCTGGGGCACGACGAACCCACGATTCTCCTCACCAACGATCGGCGATCGACCCAGGCCCAGCTGATCACACGCTATGCCAAGCGCATGCTCATCGAAAACGCGCTCTCCGACGCGGTCCGCTTCTTCCATATGGATGCGCTCTCTTCGGCGGTCGGCCTCAAGGTGGATTTCGACATGGCGCTCTTGGTGATTGCGAGCGGGCTGTACCGCCTGCTCGCACGGCGCATGCGCGGCTACGCCGATGCCCAGGCACGCCACATCTTCCGCGATCTCATCGATACGCCCGCCGATGTCAGCATCGCAGAGCGTGAGGTGCACGTCCACTTCCATCGCCGCGCACACCTGCCGATCATCAGCGCTTCAGGGATAATGGACTCGCCGGTAAAGGTCCCCTGGTGGGAGAACTACACCTTGCGCTTGAGCGCCTAGCGCCGCCCTTGAAGGCGCTCCATGTTAGGCGAACTCGCGCGCGTGGAAATCCAGGCTAG
>PMUK01000140.1 GCA_003166915.1 Candidatus Cybelea palsarum | reverse complement strand
GGAGACCATCTCGATGTCGAGGGCGGTCTCTAGACACCAGCCGTAGTTCTGGCAGCTGGGGGGATAGTTAGACTGTTGTCCGGTCTCGTTGTATTTAAAGAACTTGGCCGTTCCGAGGCTGAACTCGGTGCGGTAGGTTCCGAGATCCGCAGAGGCGGTAGAGTCATCGCCGGCCTCGATGAGGGCGACGATCTGTCCCGATCCCTTTCCTAAAGAGCTGGTAAGGTTGTAGGCGGTTTCTAGTTCGGCCGGCCTCCAGCCGCAGCTTGTCGACGGCGAGCAGAGCGGGTTAGCGCCCGTGTGCGCGAGCAGCACCTGACAGACCGGCTTGCCCACGGCTTGCGGGCACACGGCACGCGCCTGGTCTTTAGCTTGCCATTCAGGGATTTGAGTCATCGCCGATCCCATTTGGGATGAGCCTGCGCTGCTGGGCATATTCGGCGAGCCGCCTGCGCTACACGCGGCGATCGCCAGTGCCGCTGCGAGCGGCACGAGCAGTTTTAAGGTTGGTTTCACTGATACTCCTTGTGTTGGTTTCGGGAATAGTTGGTTGGGGGACGTACTCTTTCACGATTCGACCTATGCTGCGCCTGCTAGTCAGCCCGCCGGAAGGAAGCTTTTCGGGCGCGGGGCACTTCACATGCATGAGAAAGCGGCTTTTCTATGCCGCGGTTTTTGGGGCCGCCGTCGCCGCGTTTTCGGCCTGTTCGTCCCCCAAGGCGTCGCCGGTCCCCTTCGTCGCGGGCTACCCGTTTCTGCAATCGCCCGACGGAAGCGGTGCCGGAAAAATTCGTCACGTCGTCTATGTCGTTCAGGAGAACCGCAGCTTCAACGACATGTTTGAGGGATATCCCGGGGCCTATACCACGCCGAGCGGAAGAGATTCTTCCGGTGGCAAGGTCCCATTGAAGCCCATTTCCTTGAAAACGACATTCGAGATGGATCACTCCGCATTCGGTATGTTCTTCGCTTGCAACGGAACGGGGGAGCTTCCCGGCACGAAGTGCCGGATGAACGGTTTCAACAACGAAAAAATCTACGGAAACCCGAACGGTAGTCCCTATGCCTACGTGCCCCACGCAGAGAGCAAACCATATTGGGATATGGCGCACGAATTCGTCTTGGCCGACCGGATGTTTGCATCGCAGCTCGACGAGAGTTTTGTCGCGCATCAATACATCATCGCCGCTCAGGCACAATCGAGCGTCGACGTGCCGACCTTTTTTTGGGGGTGCGGCGGCGGCAAGACCGACGAGGTCGCGACGATCACGCAGAAGCGCAGGTTCGGAGCTTTGCAGCGGCCCTGCTTCAACTACCAAACGCTTGGGGACGAACTCGATAACGCCGGCTTGGAGTGGCGCTTCTATACGAGCCAATACCGGGTGCCGACGAGCGGGCTTTGGTCGGGATATCAAGCGGTCAAACACATTTTTCACGGGCCCGACTGGAAAAAGGACGTGATTACGCCACAGCGCCGATTTCTCAGCGACGTCAGCGCCGGAAAACTGGCCAGCTTTACGTGGATCACGCCGCTTTGCGAGAACTCCGATCATCCGCTCTGCGGCGGCGGTGGCGGGCCGTCGTGGGTCGCATCGATCGTGAACGCCGTGGGGCAGAGCAAGTTTTGGGATTCGACCGTCATCTTCGTCCAGTGGGACGATTGGGGCGGCTTTTACGATCCTGTTCCTCCGCCGCACAAAGATTACGACGGCTTAGGGTTCCGGCTTCCGCTGATCGTCATCTCGCCGTACGCGAGGAAGAACTATGTCTCGCACGTTCAGTACGAGACGGCGAGCGTGCTACGGTTTGCCGAAGATCTCTTCGGGCTCGAGCAGCTATCGGTGGCGGATATGCGCGCTACCTCACCGGCCGGCGATTGTCTCGATTTCAACCAGGCGCCGCGCAAGTTCGTGCCGATCGAGGCCCCCCAAGACGCGGCGTTTTTCTTGCATCAGCCGCTCGACCTACGAATTCCCGACGAGCAATAAATTTATAAAAGGCGGCCGCGTTTGCGCCCGCCTTTTATGGGATTCGCCTCGTATGGGTCTTTAGTACGCTTTAATGCCGTTGGGGGTACCCCAGCCGCCCGGGCCAGAGTAGGTCTTGAACTGTTTGGTTCCAGCGGTGCAGAGATATTCGCCGTTGCACGAGCCGTCGAAGCCCACTTTGATGTCGTGAAGGTCCTTCTTGAGCGCCTTCTTCTTGAGTTTCCAGAAGCCCTCGCCGGCGTTGAGCTTAGTGGCGTTACCTGCGAGTCCGATGACGGCGGCGGTGAACGGTGAGGCTACGCTGGTGCCGCACACGCCGAACCAGCCGCCGTAAAGCTCGCTGTATTCAGAAACGCCAGGCGAGCAGCCGGCCTCCGACGAGATGTCGCCGTCGGTGCGACTGGTACAATCGGGATCTTTTTGCCATGAGGGCTTCGGAATGGCGGTTCCGACCTCTGCGGCGTCGGCGCAGCCGGCGCCCGCGTCATTCCAGATCGTTTCGGTGAACTTTGAGCCGCTTACGGCAAGCTGGGTGCCGCCGACCGCGATGACGCTGGCGAGTACCGACGGGCCGCCGATGTTGTCATACGCGCTGTCGCCGGTTGCGGCAAGGTACGCGATGCCCTTCGTATCAAAGTAGTTGTCGAAGTTCGAGTCGCCGCAGTTGCTGCTGCCGTAGCAGATCCAGCTATTGCTGAGGATCGTTGCGCCTAGGGTGACGGCTTCGGCTTCGGCGGTCTCGAAGTCGCTAATGGGGTCCTTTGCTTCCATGAGATAGACCGTGCATTTCGGACACGCGGCCGCGATCATCTCGATGTCGAGGTCCGTCTCCACGCACCAGCCGTAATCCTGACAACTGGGAGGATAGTTACTCTGTTGTCCCTGCTCGTTGTACTTCACGAGGGTGCCCGTTCCGAGCCCGAACTGGGTGCGGTACGTCGCGAACGTTGCAGCGGCGTCCGGGTCATCGCCGGCCTCGATGACGGCGACGATCTGTCCCGATCCTTTTCCTAGCGAACCGGTAAGGTTGTAGGCCTTCTGGAGTTGGGCCGGCGTCCAACCGCAACTTGACGGAGCGCAGCCAGAGAGGGGGGATATCCCGTTCTTATTAGAGATGAGCGCCAGGCAGGTCGGCTTGCCGACGACTTGCGGGCACGCGGCATGCGCGAGATGCTTCGCCTGCCACTCTGGGACGTGAGTGAATGCCGACCGACCCATTAGGGAGGTGCCGGCACTGGTGGGTACGTTCGAAGATCCGCCTGAACTACAAGCGGCGATCGCCAGCACCGCGACGAGCGGTGTGGCAAATTTCAGGAATTTCACATTTGCTCCTTAAATAAAGTTGATCTGAGAGCGGCAGTACGAGGAAGCCAACGCAAGCGTTGCCCTCCAGGGAGTCAGCCACGACGTTGGTAATTGCCGGCTCGGCGACCGACGCAGCCGTTTCAAAGATCGATTCACAATCGCTCCCTTAGTGTGAAATCGGGTCGACGCTTCTTCTCGGACCGACCTCCATATTGCCTCCTGGTTTTATCGCAGCGGCCGGGGGATTCGACCTATCCGCCGGAGCGGAAGGAAGGTTCGCTAGCGCATGGCATTGGCTACCAATGGGAAAGCGACTCTCCGAGCTGGCGGCATCCCTCGTCGTCGTTTTCACGATTTCGTCATGCTCGGCGTCGTCGTCGAATGCAACGCCGGAGCCCTTTGTTCGGGACAATGCTTTCTTGCAGTCCTTCGACCGAAGCGGCACGGGAAAAATTCGCCACGTCGTCTATGTCATTCAGGAGAACCGAAGCTTCAACAATATGTTTGAGGGCTATCCCGGTGCTCGCACCACGTCGACGGGGAAAGACTCGTCCGGAAAAAAGATCCCGCTGCAGCCGATGTCGCTGAAGGTGACGTACGATATGGATCACTCGGCGCATGCGATGTTTGAGGATTGCAACGGAACCGGTGAGCTTCCCGGCACGCACTGCCGGATGAACGGCTTCAACAACGAACAGGTCTATGGCTCACCCGGCGGCCAGTACTCGTACGTGCCGCACTCGGAAAGTAAGCCCTATTGGGATATGGCGCACGAGTTCGTGTTGGCAGATCACATGTTTGCATCGCAGATCGACGAGAGTTTTGTCGCGCACCAGTACATTATCGCGGCCCAGGCGCAATCGAGCGTCGACGTACCGTTTTACTATTGGGGATGCGGCGGCGGCAAGACGGACGAGGTAGAGATAATCAAGCAAGACCGTATGTACGGAGGCGTGCAGCGGCCGTGCTTCAACTACGAAACGCTGGGCGACGAACTCGACAAGGCCGGTTTACCGTGGCGGTTCTACACGAACGGCTACCGTGTGCCGCTTGGCGGCCTTTGGTCGGGATATCAAGCCGTACGACATATCTTCAACGGACCGGATTGGAAAAAGGACGTACTTACGCCGCAGAAGAGATTTCTAACGGACGTTAAGGGCGGGAGCCTCGCTAGCTTTACGTGGATTACGCCTCTTTGCGAAAACTCCGATCATCCGGACTGCGGCGGAGGGGGTGGGCCGTCGTGGGTCTCGTCGATCGTGAACGCAGTGGGCGAGAGCAAGTTTTGGGATTCGACGGTCATCTTCGTGCAGTGGGATGATTGGGGTGGGTTTTACGATCCCGTTCCTCCTCCACACAAAGGGTACGACGGCTTGGGCTTCCGAGTTGGGTTGATCGTAATTTCGCCGTACGCGAAGAAAGATTACGTTTCGCACGTTCAGTACGAGACGGCCAGCGTGCTGCGTTTTGCGGAAGACACCTTCGGGCTCGCACAGCTATCGGACGCGGACACACGCGCTACCTCACCGGCCGGCAATTGTCTCGACTTCAACCAGGCGCCGCGCAAGTTCGTGCCGATTAAAGCGCCCCTAGATGCGGCGTTTTTCCTACGCCAGCCGCTCGACCCCCGAATTCCCGACAAAGAGTGATCTCACCGATTTAGCATTCCGAATACGGGCGCGTTCTTAGCCGCGCCGTTGCGCGAATACGCCGCGCCTAACGCGCGCCGCGCAAGCAGGTATCGACGGAGGTGATCGTTTTACCGCCCGAGCGCACCGTCGCGTGCAGCGTATACTCCGTCGCCGAGAAGCGGTCGAACGTTTCGGCGATGCTTGCGTCGGGGTAGACGCTGCGGTAGGCGATGTGGTTCGGATCGCTGCCGGTCGCGCGCAGGATCGTCGCGGCTCCCTGGTAGTCGAGTACGACCACCGTCCAGCTGCCGCGCTGCGCGTCATACGCGAGTAACTCCTCGCCGCCGCCGGCCGCCCAGGAATCGATCTGGCGCAACGTGTGGCCGTCGCGATCGTAAACGTACGTGGCATCGTAGGCCATGCGTGCCGCGCCCGCGCGGTACGTGCAGTTCCACGTACCGATGAGATAGTGCAGCCCGGCGAGCGGCGCCGCCTTTGCCGGCAACGCCGCAGCGAGCACGAGGGACGCGAGCATCACGGCAATGCCCACTTATCCGGGATTCCCCATATGGCCGTCCTTTTCGAGCCGCTGACGGACGATTCCGGTCGTTTTCCGGGCTCTTGGCAAGCCAAGCCGTTGGTTCGGCACGACATGAAGCCCGCGTCGGCCGGCCGTGGCTGACAACCTTTGCGCTAGATGTTTTCGGAACGTGCTCGGCCAAAAAGGCGCTAATGAGCAAGGTCGAGATCGAGACCAAAGATGGGACCTGTCCGAGCTACGTATATCGTTCGACCGATAGCGGTCCTTGGGAAGCAGTTCTCATCTTCATGGATGGGCTTGGCATCCGACCTGCAATGCTCGAAATCGGCGAGCGACTCGCAACTTACGGTTACTTCGTGCTACTACCCGATCTGTTTTACCGGTCCGGTCAGTACGAGCCGATGGACCCGCACGTCGTGTTCGGCGATCCCGACAAACGCAAGACCCTGACGGAGAGATTCTTTGCCCTCGCGACTCCGGCCAATATCATGTCGGACACGCACGCGTTCATGGGCTACCTTGCGGCGCAGCCTGACGTGAAACCGGGGGGCATCGGTACGACGGGTTACTGCTTGGGGGGCTTGATGTCGCTAACTGCGGCAGGCACCTATCCGGACCGAATCGTAGCAACGGCCTCGTATCACGGCGGCCGGCTCGCGACCGATGCGCCGGATAGCCCACACCTGCTCGCGCCGAAGATCAAGTCGCGGGTCTATGTTGCGGGCGCGATCGAAGATCAGTCGTTTCCGGACGAGATGAAGGAGCGGCTGGAGGTAGCGCTTACTAGGGCCGGCGTCGACCACAAGATCGAAACCTATCAGGCCAAGCACGGTTGGGTGTTGCGCGATATGCCCGCCTACGACGCCGCTGCCGCCGAGCGCCATTGGCAGACGCTGATCGAGCTGTTGGATGCGACGTTGAAGCGTTGGCCCAGCTAACGAATCTCCGGTGTCGCCATTGCGGCGGCGGGACGGGGCTCCCAGCCTAGTTCCAGGACTTCCGAGCTAACGAAGTGGTATGCTACGGCCCTCAAACGAGAGGAAGCTATTGCGCAAAAAAAGTGGACCGTTCTAATAATACCGTACCAGCGATCTACGGCTACACCGTTTGCTTGATCGCCGTGCTCCTGTTTGTTGCGGCCAGCGTTGGCTTCGTCAACGGCGTATTCCGAACCGTGAACCCGGGTTTCGAAGGCTCGCATCATCGCATGAGCGTGCCGTGGTCGCGCCCGGATGGATTCCACGGGACAGTACCCGGTGTCGCGCAGACCGGCTCAGCACCCGGTTCAATGGACCAGCGCCGCGATACGTTCCGCGGCGCGACGATTGCGCGAGCGCGTCTGAACGCGGTACGCGGACTAGCGGTCAGCCTCGTGTTGTTGATCATCTCGATTGTGCTCTTCAGGGGGCACTGGAGATGGCTAAATGCCCCGCGGGCTAGCTTAACAGCCATCAACGCGGGCGAGAGCGATTAAAGATGCGATTCCTTCCTATCCGCCCACAGGTCTACGCGTTAATTGCGGCGTTTGCAATCGCGACGATTTCGGCGGCAAGTGCGAAAGGTGTGACGCTCGTTCAAGAAGCGGACGGCTCGGTCCACACATATATTGATGTCAACATCCGACTGTCCGGGCAAACGCTCTGGCTTCGCAGTGCCGATAGAAAGGGCGTACTCAAAATCGGTAATGGCGCATGTTCGTTTATCGGAGCGATTCGGCGCTGCCTTCCCTATTCGGTTGCGCTGATACAGGATGGCAAGACCCGTCAGATCGCGATTTTACATGGGACGGTCTTCCTGAATCTATCGAACACGGCACAGCACCTGCCGCTCTCGTCCGAGGAATTGGCCCCGCGAACCATACTCGCCTTATGGCGCACGGTTCGCGGAACGTACGTTACGATAAAGGGCAGGCTTGACGAGGTGGCGCCATGAGCGGCTCTTTACGAAGTGTAATTGCGCTCGTGCTGATAGCCGGAGCGCCTGCCGCTGCGCTGGCTCAGAGTCACGCAGGCGGTCATGTCTCGGGCGGTGGCGGTGGCGGTGGGCACCCCTCGGGCGGCAGCGGGCGGGTCTCCGCGCCGTCAGCGCCGGCCGCGCCGCCGGCACAGAGTCAACACGGTTTCAGCTTCCCGAACGAAGCCAACGTGCGACCTATAACGCCGCAGCGCCCGATCGCGCAACCGGTTTCAAACGGGAGTGGCGCAAATCGCGCGCCTACCAAATACATGCATTCGCCCGTTAACGGAAACGTTACCGGTGGCCCATATCGCGGCCAGTTTCATGGTCGTGTGGTTTACAACCCGCGCCGTTGGGGAGGCTGGGGATGGAATCGTGGCATACATTGGTACCCGGCCCCGATCTATTGGGGCGGCGGATTTTGGGGCCCGTTCGCATTTGGTGGAGTAGGCGCGGGACTACTTTTTGGATCGATCATCGATTATCAAGACCAGGCCATTTATCCGTCGTATCAGATCGAGCCGAGCAGCCCCGGAGCAGAGCTTCTGCAGAACTACGGGCTTCAACAGACGGAATGCGGACCGCCGAATCTCGTAGTAATCTGGGGGCCCGACAACAGTGTGATTTGCGCCTACCCGAACGATTTGGTGGGAGCGGGCAACTACGAGCTCGATCCCACCACGTTAACGATCGTATCGCAGTCCTGACGAGTGGCTCTCGAAAGGGACTTCAGTAACCGCCGGAGGAGATCGATGCTTTCACTTTCACTTTCACATTTACACTCGCCGTACTTGCGCGCCGCGATGACGCGCGCGGCGTTTCTGGCAGCCTTTGCTTCGACCGTCGCTTGCGGTCACACGAGTCAGGTCGCACCGTCTGCGCTCGCCGCCAATCCGGCCGACTATGACGGACAGAGCGTCACCGTCTCGGGGACCGTAAAGAACCCCACGGCCATGCAGATGCGCCGCGGAACGGCGACGACCTATCAGCTTTGTGACAACGCGTGCATCACGGTCATCGCGTTTGGCGACACGAACATTAGCGACGGGAGCCAGGTGACGACGAGCGGTCGTTTCCGCGCCTCTTTTGGCCGTAAGCAAATGATGACGAACGTCCTGATCGTTGGCGGCCGCATGCGCGGCTCCGGCGGAGCGGCGGCGATTTCACCGTCGCCGTAAACGGCTGGGATGCCCTTAGCCATGCCGACGGTTGCGCTTTCGCCGTATGAGATCTTCCGACAAGCGCAGCGTGTCTGGCAGGTGCGAGCGGTTCCACCATATGAGTCGTTTCGCGTTTTGTGCGATCGTACTTTCCTCGCCGCGCGTTGCGACTCTGGCGACATCGTCGAGTTCACCGTGCGTATGGCCGACGGGCGTACCTTCGCTCGCTCATTCTCTACGAAAGGGAATGCCCCGAAGGTATTGATGCAAGGTGGGTATATTTCCGGACCCGTCGAGACGCCCCTTGGATTCTATCGAGCACTTCCAAACGATGAATCGTCGCCGATGCCGTCGCCGCCGAACCTCGCGCAGGACCCACTGCGAACCATTGCCACGGTAACGGCGACTGGCCACGTCTACGACATCGAGCTCACCGGCGAAGAGCGTATCGACGAGCGCCTCTGCTACCACCTTACACTGCGCCCGGAGATCGACCCCGATCGCTACCCGTTGCGCGAGCTCTGGATCGACGAAGCGAGCTCTGAAGTCGTGCAACTCGCCTACGAGCGCCCATATGACGAGAAACACACGCGCGCCCTCATTCTGTATCGCTTCGCTCCGGTCGGGCCCGAGCTTGTTTGGACCATCGTTCACATCGAAGCGCAGGCTTCGGTGCGCGGACTCTTTTCGACGAGGATCGAACGTGTCTCCGACGATTTGAGCGACCTAAGCTTCCCAACATCCGCGCCCGACTGGTATTTCCGACAACCTCCGTTGCCGGTTGAACCGTGAAGCGTGGGTTGGACTAGTTAGCGAGCAGACCAGGATAAAGCTTTTTCCAGAAGGCGCAATGGTGCGCTGTGCCAGCATCAAAGTAGTGGATCGAGCCCTGGTCCAAGCGCAGAATTCGAGCACCGGTCTGGTACGGAGTCCAGGCGATCTGACCGGAGGCCTCGGGGACTCCCGTCCTCGCAAATGCGGTCCAATAGTCAATCATCGCGTCTGAGAGGACCTGTGCCCCAGGAGTCAGTGCCGGGCCGTCTATCTTCGACGTATTCGAGAAATGCGGAAACAAATACGGGAGTTCGGAAGAATGGACCGCGCCCATCTCAAAGCCCGGATCCGCAGTTACCGGTGGTGCGTTCGCGTCGGCGAATTCGTACTCGAAGACCGTGACATATCTTGACGCGAGTTTAGCCGTCTGTAGAAAGAGGCAATTATTCAAACCGTTGTCGGGCCTGAAGTCGGACATGACGCTACCCAAGGCGGACGGCGGCGAGGAAAAGTGGCCGAGTGGATATTCGTCAAGAACCAGGGGTGTATTGTCGCCGTAGACGGCCCGAAGGCCGGCTGGATAGTTTCCGGCCGTCACATGCTTCCCCGCCATCGCCGCATATGCCACGTAGAGGCGTAGTTCATTCTGATCTCCGCCGTTGATCATTGGAACCTTTATGAACCGTCCACTGCTCATCGCTTCGGTGCCTTGGAGAGGTATGGCTTTCGTACCGACGCTGGGGGCGAACGTCATCACGTCGCTTCCCGCCACTTTTGCAGCGGCGTCCACCAGTGCTTTTACGCTCTTGCCGCGCATACAACGTAAGCTGGATGCCCGATCGGTACAGCCAACTATGGCAGCGACCTTCAAGCCAATCAGATCGCTTTGGGCGAGCGTCCGAAGGTGCTGTACGCAGCCCGCGCTCTGGATAATGGCTTTCTCGAACAGCCCTTTCGCTTCGCCGGGCGCTAGGATCTGCATGCAAACCGATGCGGCTCCCGCCGATTCGCCGGCGATCGTTACATTGTGTGGATTGCCGCCGAACGCGGCGATATTGCGCTGTACCCAGGATAGGGCTGCGCGTTGATCTGCCAGGCCATAGCCTCCGTCCGACGCCCGGTTGAAGGCTGGATGTGCCATGAAGCCCAGAGCACCAAGGCGATAGTTCATCGTTACGACGATCACATGGCCCTTCGTCGCCAGGGCGTCAAGCGGATATAAGGAACTCGATCCGCCGACGAAGGCTCCACCATAGATCCAGACGAGCACTGCAAGTTTCTGCGGAACGGCCGTTTTCGGGACCGTCACGTTTAAGAAGAGGCAGTCTTCATCGTATCCGGCCTCTGTCAGATTGTAGCGTGCCACCTGCGGACAGCCACTACCGAATCTCGTCGCGTCGAGCGTACCGTGCCAGGGTCTCCGCTCCTCCGGAAGCGCCCATCGCAGGTCGCCCACGGGAGCAGCAGCATAGGGTATACCCTTGAACTCCAGCGCGTTACCCGTGTCGATACCTCTGACGGCGCCTTTGTCTGTAATGACGACGGTGGAATCACCTATGCCGTTCGCTGGATTTGGTAAGGCGAGCGAAACGTTGGACGCGCCAAGTGCAATCGTTAATGCAAAGAGAAACGTCATTTGTTTTTCCGTGATACCTTATCGTACCACATTTGTCGAGAACTCGACGCGTCTGCCAGTGGGCTGTCATCGCGCCCGTTACATGCCTCCCTTTCTGGGAAAGGAGTAGCTAATCACCCGAATGATCGCAACAAAGACCGCAGCGGTGCTTCATACCACTGGTCCGATGACAGCCGACCGGCTGCACATCGAGCAGCGCGATATTCCGCCGTTGCAAGCGGGTCAGGTTCTCGTTACGATTCGAGCGTGCGGTGTTTGCCGCACCGATCTCAACATCGTCGAAGGCAATCTTAAGCCCCACCACCCGGCGATCGTGCCCGGGCATCAAATCGTCGGTGTCGTCTCCGCCGTCGCGCCCAACGTTACCCTCGCCGTCGGAACGCGCGTCGGTATTTCGTGGCTCGGAAGCACCGATGGCACGTGCCGATTCTGCCTCGACGGTCGCGAGAACCTCTGCGACAATCCGATCTATACCGGTTACGATGTCGATGGGGGATATGCCACGGCCGTCGTCGCCCGCGCAGACTTTGCCTACCCGCTGAGCGATCGACTCGACGACTTGCATGCCGCACCGCTTCTGTGTGCTGGAATCATTGGTTTTCGAGCCTTGCGCGTTGCGGGCGTTGAGCACGGCGAACGCGTCGGCTTATACGGCTTCGGCTCATCGGCCCATCTTGCACTTCCGATTCTCAAAGAGTGGGGATGTTCTGTGTCCGTCGTGACGCGGGGCGCCAATCATCGGGAGTTTGCCGAGAAGCTCGGAGCGGACTGGGTCGGGAAGGAAGCCGATCGGCCACCAAAGCTTCTCGACCGTGCCATAACGTTTGCGCCTACTGGCGCGGTCGTCGTGGCGGCGCTGGGAGCGCTGCGCAAAGGTGGAGTCGTCGCGATCAACGCGATCCACCTCGATTGCATCCCGCAATTCGACTATGATTCGCTGCTCTGGGGCGAGCGAGAGATTCGCAGCGTAACGAACATGACGCGGGCGGACGCACGAGATTTCCTCGAGCTCGCCGCGCAGATCGGAATCAAACCCACAGCCACCTCTTTTCCGCTTGAACACGTGAACGACGCCCTCCGCGCCCTCGAAAATGATTCGATCGACGGGTCAGCGGTCGTCACTCTGTAACCCCCCGGGTATTTAACGATACCGGAGTCGTTGGGTTTTTGGTACGCTGGATTTCTCATGCAAGTTCTGATTAGAACTGCGCTTGCAGCCTTCGTTTCTATCGCGTTTATAGCCGCGCCCATGCCGTCGCGGGCACAGGTCTCGATCGGCGTCGGCGTCATGCTTGCGCCTCCGCCGATACCCGTTTACGCGCAACCTCCCTGTTCCACGCCGAACTACTTGTGGGAACCGGGCTATTGGGCGTGGGGGTCCGGCGGCTACTACTGGGTACCGGGAACGTGGGTCGCCGCGCCCACAGTTGGATTTCTTTGGACCCCCGGATACTGGGGCTGGAACTCAAACGCGTACTACTGGCACCGGGGTTACTGGGGCCGATCCGTGGGATTCTACGGTGGCATCAGTTACGGGTTCGGGTATTTTGGCGCCGGTTACGTCGGCGGTAGATGGTACGGAAACGCCTTCCGTTACAACACCGCCGTAACCAACATCAACCGGACGGTGATCCACAATACCTACGTGGACAAAACGGTAATCAACCGGACCACCTATAACCACGTGAGCTACAACGGGGGCAAGGGCGGCATTCACGCACAGCCGACTGCGGGTGAAATAACGGCTCAACGACACGAGCACCCTCCGACGACGGAACAACAGAACCACGAACAGACGGCTTCGCAAGACCGCAATCATCTAGCGTCCGTCAATCACGGCCATCCCACGACTACGGCCGTCCAACACCCCTACAGCGCCACGAACCGGCCGCCGCATTACACGCCCGTCACCAATGCGGACCGGCAAGCCGCCCAGTCACACGTCGTAGCGCCGCACCAGGCAGCGCCCCAATCGCATAAACCTCCGCAGTAAGGGCATCCACATAGAAGTACACGTCCATTTGACCGAATTCGAAGCCGCCGATGCAAAGGGTCATCGACTGATTGTTCGGATGGCCGCCCAGAATTCGCGGATTAAGGACGCCCAGCCCGAAATGGAACGGCATGGCAATCGTAGCGTTCTTGCGCGGTGCGAACGTTGGCGGGCATCGACGGTTTCGCCCTTCGCTCGTGGCCAAGGAGTTACAGCGTTTTGACGTCGTCAACGTCGGAGCCACGGGCTTGTTCATCGTTCGCAAGCCTGGCTCCGGCCAAACGTTTCGCTCGGAGCTCGTCGCCCGTTTGCCGTTCGATACGCAAGTGGTTTTGTGCGAGGGTACGGACGTGCTCGCACTCGAGAGCCACTCGCCGTTCGAACGAATCACGGTGGATCGGGATCACGTTCGCTTCGTTAGCATCCTTACAGGACCAGTGCCCGGACGGCTGCCTGCGATGCCGTTCGGAATCCCTTCGAACGACGATTGGTACGTGCGTATCATCGGACGGAAAAACGAATTCGTTTTCGGCGTCTACCGGCGCCACATGAAGACGATTTCGTATCTCGGCCGGATCGACAAAGCCCTGGGTGTGCCGGTTACAACGCGAAACTGGAATACGATCGACGCGGTGCTGAAGGTCCTGAAGACGTAGGCCGCACGCTATGCTGAGGGTCCGCCGCACCTGGCCGTGTCGAGGGCGCCCGGCTTGGAGATCGATGCGAGCCACGCAAAGAGCAGTGTGGCGCTGATTGCGCCCAGAAGTTGTACCCCGACAAACGCTGGAACATCTGCTGGTCGGATACCGGAAAAGGTATTGGAAAGCGATCGGCCGATGGTAACGGCCGGATTGGCGAACGATGTTGACGACGTGAACCAATACGCGCCGACGATGTACGCGGCCACGGCGAACGGAACGATATCTTTGCGGAATCGAACGCACCCCGAGATAACGACGAGCAGTCCGAAGGTCGCGAGAAACTCCGAGAACACGAGCGCCGGCCCAGCACGCATGCGATGCGAAAGCAGGATGGGCGGAAGGCCGAACATCACGTTAGCCGCGGCAACGCCGCCGACGGCGCCCAAGATCTGCGCTCCGACGTAGAGCGGCAACTCACGCCATGGGAGACTACCTCGCATGGCGTCCGCGAGCGAAATGGCCGGGTTAAAGTGAGCGCCGGAGATCGGTCCGAGTGCTGCGATCAAGCAGAGTAGCACGGCGCCGGTCGCGATGGAGTTCGCGAGCAAGGCGATAGCCACGTTACCACCGTCCAGCCGCTCACCCATGATGCCCGAACCAACGATCGCCGCAAGAAGAAATGCCGTTCCGATCGCCTCCGCGACGACCCGTCTGCTCAGCTGCGGCATGTCTGCGCGCAGAAGGCGTCGACCTGGTCGGCGATCATTTGGCGTATGGGGCGTGCCGCTTCTAGCTGTTCCTCCCACGTGCCGGTGAAGGAAGCGGGGTCGGGGATGGCCCAGTGAAGGCGCGTGACTTTGCCCGGAAAAATTGGGCACGCTTCAGCACTGGCCTCGTCGCATACGGTGACAACGTATGAGAATAACTTGCCGGATTTATAGACCTCGAACACGCTTTGCGTCGAGTTCCGTGAGATATCGATGCCGACTTCGTTCATCGTGGCAATCGCTAGCGGGTTTATGACCCCGGGCTCTAAGCCGGCGCTTTCGACTTGGAACTGTGCGCCGCAGGCTCCTTTCAAGAACGCTTCGGCCATTTGACTGCGTGCGCTGTTGCGAACGCAAATGAACAGGACGCGCGAGGGCCGAGCATCGCTCGCTGCATCATCGCGTTGGCTCATCCCTCCGCGCAACACGATCGGGTCGCTCCATCGGACGAGCAGCAGGTGGCGTTTAGGTTGTCCCGATCATCGGTCTCTTCGTGAACGGTGTAGACTTCCCAGCGTCGCCCCTCGGGGTCAGTTGCCCAAACCTTCCTCTGATTGGCGTAGCAACACGTTTCCTCGCGCTCGATTGACGAAGCGAGTCCAACTGCTGAAAGTCGCGCGCTCGCGCGCTCGACTTCGCCCGTTGTCTCGACGCGGATCCCAAAATGCGCATCAGTTGTTCGGCGAACGCTTTCGCGTAAGTCGAGCGCAAGTTCTATGCCGGGATCGTCGATAACGAACAACGCGTAGTTCGGCAGAACCTTATTGGGCTTAGCGTCCAGGAGCGTCGAGTAGAACGAGATGCTCCTATCGAGGTCGGTCGTCCCCAAGTTGAGGTGCGTTTTCATACCAAGACCTTCTGTGTAAGAATGCTGCGTGTGGCAGCTTCGATGCGATCTGGCGCATCCGGAGCGAGTCGGTAGTAGACCCACGTCCCTCGGCGCTCGCATGTGACGAGCCGCGCTTCGCGTAGGAGGCGGAGATGATGCGACACCGTGGGCTGGTTAAGCGGGAGCGCGTCGGTGAAATCGCAGACGCAGACTTCCTCAGGCGCGCGAGCGAGTGTCGCCAACATGCGCAGCCTGTGCGGGTCGCCGAGGGCCTTGAAAAGCGCCGCCTCCTCCTCGTAGGAATCAGAGGCAATCTCGGCCGGTGGACAGCACCGTTGCATCGGCATCTTTCGATATTATCACTGCATCGACGCCTGTCAATATGCTGCGGTCGGCTGCTTGGCGGCTCGATTAACTACTTACGGGTAGTGTCTCATTTGACAAAAGGAGAGTCGAGTACCGCTTGCAGGTCGCGAAGAGCTGCCCGCGATGCGGCGTTTCCGTCCAACTTGACGTAGAGGTCGAGCGCTCGGAGGTGTAGCAGTGGACCGCCGGCTCCACGCGAGAGCTCAACGGCCTCGGCGCTAGAGGCGCGCGCCTCGCGTCCGCGATTGAGGGCGGCAAGCGCGGTTGCTTCGGCAAACTTAGCACGGCCCAGTAGCCGCGGCCAATTGCGAACGCGGACGCCCAATGAATGTGCCAGCTCCGCCGCCCGACCCGGTTGGCCGAGCAAGACTAAGGCTTCAGCTTCCGAGATTGCGAGCGCCTGTGAGATTGAGAAGGGAGAGCAGGGCAGCGCGCGAGCGGCCTCGATCCAACCTAAGGCCGCGATGCCGTCGCGGCGATGGATTTCTATGCGAGCGAGATTCGAACGCACGATGAGCCGATCGAGAGTGCTCCCGAACAGGTCAATAAGCGCGCACGCCTCCAATGCGAAGTGTTTAGCTTCCTCGAAGCGGCCCAGCGTCAACAGGTGAGCCGACATCATCTGCATTCCGATGCGTAGGCTTCGCACGTCCCGGTTGCGGCCGCCTACGTCAACGATCTTGGCCGTCTCTTCCAGTGCGCTATGTACTTGATCGGCGCGGAGCGCGCGAATTCCCGAGACTCGTATTGCTACATCGACAGCCAAACGCGTGCCCGAGAGCCTTTCGCGTGCGACGATCGCCGACGCTTCTTCGATAATCGCGAGCGAACGCACGTGATCGTCCTGGTCGAATAGGATTGAAGCCTCCTCGATCAGAGCCTTGACGAGCGTCTCCGTATATCTGTTATCCTGCGAGTAACCGCAACGTAGACGTTCGATCAGAAGATTGCGCGCCGACGGAACTGCGGGCTTTCCTTGGCAGTGCGCAGCCTCAAACTCCGCCAGATCGCAATTTGCATCACAGATATCCTTCGATCGGTTATCGGCGACATCGCTAAGCAGAGCCCGCGCGCGCTCCGTCGTGCTGCGAGCTTCGGCAAACGAGCCGAGCTCTGTTTGGAGTTCCGCGCATAGGCACAGCGCGCGAACTGCCCGCACCGCATCGCTGCTGTCGCGCGCGGTGGCGAGCCCCTCGGCGTATGCCCGCTCGAACTGACCGCTGTCGCGAAGCGCATCGATGGCAACGAATCGCGCTTCCTTTTGCAGGATTCCATTGAACCGGTTGCTGACCTCAGTCTGCAAGGCGAGTCGGGCTTCGAGTGCGTCGGTAAATCGCTCCCGACCTTCGCGGAGATCTCGGTAGAACTGGCTGCGCGATAGATTCATGTCGTACGCAATGCTCGCGTGATTTTCGCGCTTAACGTCGCTTCTGCGCAGAACGCCAATGCGCCGCCGTTGCTGGTCGGATTCCGAACTCAGCTCGTCCAGAAGCACCGAAATAATGGTTGGCAGTTGGTTGGCAAATGCCACGCACTGCCGCGAATGTTGCGCAGGTGTAGTGTTGCTACAGGCCTCCTTAACAAGGGGATGCCGTGCTAGGGCGTGGCGATTGCGAACGTTTCGCAGTAGCGTTACTACTGCGCGCCGCCGGAGATCGCCGCTTCGCATCGCTTACCCGCCCCCTTCAAGGAAGTAGCGCCAATGAAGGAGAGCCAAGTTCTCTGCGGCCCGGGAGACGACCCGCCAAATTTTGGGACTAAGGCGGGACTTGCTATGCTGGGACAAACGCCGTGCTACGTTTAACGCTAGAACAACGGGTTTACCCGCGTTCGCCTTTTTCTTCCAGGAGCGTTATATGCTTGTGCGTTTGCCCACCGTAAACCGAGTCGCGCTCGGCGTGTCCTTTCTATTTATGTCGTTAACGGCTTGCGCTGGCCTCCAGCCAACAAACGGCGTAGGCTCAGCGGGGCTGCAAGGGATCGAGCACTACCAGCCAATGATCGCGATCGACGGCGCTCGGTCCGTGCTTCCCGAGGGATTCAAATCGAATGCCCTACGGCCTCGTTGGATGAAGTCGCCTGCCAACCAGAATGAGACAACCGGACGGTCGCACATCGCCGTTGCGCAATTCGGCGGCTCGAGCGTTCTGTGGTTCGACCTTAACAATAAGAAGAATAAGCCTCCCATCAATTGCGAACCGGCATCGTCTACCAATGGTATCGCCATCGATCGGGCAGGAAACCTTTGGGTACCGGATGGCCGCGCGAACACGACAACGGAATACGCCCCGAACTGTGGCAGCGCAAAATTGACGATTACAGACTCCACCGGCGAACCGGCCGACGTCGGATTTGATGGTAGAGACCGCGTTTATATTCTGAACCTCAACAACGTGAGCGGACCCCCGACCGTTCAATTTTATAACAGCACGAACGGTAAGCAAGTTGGCACGCTCAGCGATCCATCTTTCAAGGATCTGTTTGGCATTGGGACCGACCAACTGGGTAACGTCTTCGTCTCAAATCTTACGACCGGTAATATCGGCGTCGTCATCGAGTTTCCGCACGGAAAGATGCCCGGCGTACAGCTCTCGGGCGTGAGCCTGGGTCTACCGGGTGCGCCGACGTTCGATAGCAATAATAACCTAATCATTACCGATTGGCTCGCTGAAACCATGGACGAGTTCTCGCCGCCGTACACCGGGTCGCCAACCACTGCACCGCTTATGGGATCGTCGATCTGGTGCAAGCTCAGCCACAAGCAAAGCTATCTCTACTGCGGCGATGCCGACCTAGGATCGATCGACGTCTATGCCTATCCCGGAAACGCGTACAAATTTAGCTATACCGCGGGCCTATCGTCGAGCGCACTGGTTACGGGCGTTGCGCCCGCGCCTCCCGCCGCGTACGGAAGGTAACGACCGGCTTAACGCTTGCATGCGGGGGAGACGTGCGACTCGCCTTCGTGAGCCGTACCGTTGTTCCACTGAGGCGCGTGTTGCCACGATATTCGTAGACGCAAACGCGAGGTTGTCGTGGCCGCCGCCATGCTTGGCGGACGAAGAGCCGTAGTGCGTGATCTTCCCCGAGGCCGAATCCCAGCGCATGCGGCAAGTCGCGCCGAAGGTGATTTCCGCCGAAATCGATGATGCCGTCCGAAACGTCCGAGCCCACGGCACTTCCGAGACCGCGAGGGCGTCGCCCCACGCCGCCTCACCCAGTCTGAGTTTGATTTAGCTACCTGTCATCCCGAGCGTAGCGAGACGAAGTCGAGGGACTGACTACCCTGTGTCGATTGGGGCTCTCCTCGTTCGACGGGTAGGTAGAACACGATTCGAAACTAAGGAGGGGTCATGCGATACCTGGTTATGGTCAAGGCCACAAAAGAGAGCGAAGCGGGGCGGAATGCCGACCGCGCAAGAACTCGCGAACATGGGGGCGTTCAATCAAACACTCATAAAAGATGGGGTGTTCCTCGATGCTGGCGGCCTAGTGCCAACGTCCAAGTCGGCTCGGATCAGCTATTCAAGCGGGAAGCCGGTCGTTACCGACGGCCCGTTCACGGAGACGAAGGAACTGGTTGCCGGCTTTTGGATTCTGCACGGACGCTCGAAGGAAGAAATCATCGAGCGACTCTCGCACGCGCCCTTCGCCCGCGGCGAGGAGATTGAAATTCGCCAACTCTTCGAACCCGAAGACCTCGCGGGGATCCAGTGATGAGGTTCATCTCAATATATACGGTCGATCCATCCACCGCCGAGCCACGGTGCGAAGACATGTATGTAAAAATGGGCGCGCTCATCCAAGAGATGACGGCCTCAGGGCAAATGATCGATACGGGCGGCGTCGCGCCCACGGGCGTCAGCATGCGCGTACGTCGTAACAACGGTCAAGTGACGGTGACCGATGGTCCTTCCACCGAGAGCAAGGAAGTCGTCGGCGGCTTTGCGCTCTTCAACGTGAAATCCAAAGAAGAGGCAATCGCCTGCACGCAACGGTTTCTCGATCTCGTCGGCTCGGGCACGTGTCAGCTGCACGAACTAGCCGAGATGTGATCGCAGCGGTCTGGGGGATCGAATCCCCCAGACTCATTGCCGCACTCACGCGCGTTGTGCGTAGCATCGATCTCGCCGAGGAACTCGCACAGGACGCGTTCCTCGCCGCGCTCGAGCAATGGCCGAAGGAAGGGGTTCCGAGTAAACCCGGAGCCTGGTTAACGGCCGTCGCTAAGCGTCGCGCAATCGATCGCTTTCGCCGCGAAAAAACCGCCGCGCACAAACACGAAGAGCTCGGACGAGCCACTGTGAGCGAAACGTATGAACCTGACTTCACCGGACTCGATCACGAGATCGGCGACGATCTCTTGCGCTTGATGTTCGTCGCCTGTCATCCGGTGCTCTCGGTTGAGGCACGTCTCGCGCTGACGCTGCGTTTGCTCGGCGGCCTTTCCACGCCTGAGATCGCTCGGGCATTTCTCATCTCAGAACCGACCGTCGCGCAACGCATCGTGCGCGCGAAGCGCACCCTCGCCGAAGCGCGCGTGCCCTTTGAGGTTCCGGACGCGAAAGAGCGTGCCGAGCGTCTCGGTTCAGTGCTCGAAGTGATCTACCTCATCTTCAACGAGGGCTATTCCGCGGCGGCCGGCGACGATGTGCTGCGACCGGCTCTTTGCCAAGAGGCGATGCGTCTCGGGCGCGTGCTTGCGGAGATGCAGCCGCACGAAACCGAAGTGCACGGCCTCGTCGCACTCATGGAAATCCAGGCTTCGCGCATGAAGGCTCGCGTCGGCCCCTCGGGCGAGCATATTCTCTTGCTCGACCAAGATCGCGCGCGCTGGGATCACTTCCTCATCCGCCGCGGTCTCGCCGCACTCGATCGCACGGAGAAGTGTGGTGGCACGCTCGGAAAATACACGCTGCAGGCTGCGATTGCCGCATGTCACGCACGCGCCCGCGTCGGAGATGAAACGGACTGGGCGCGCATCGCCGCACTCTACGACGCCCTTGCGCAACTTATGCCGACGCCCGTGGTGGAGCTCAATCGCGCAGTCGCGATTGGGATGGCGTTCGGTCCCGAAGCGGGCCTCGAGTTGGTCGACGCGTTGATATCATCGCCAACGCTACAGTCGTACCACTTGTTGCCAAGCGTGCGCGGCGATCTCCTCGAGAAGCTGCAGCGCTTCAGTGAGGCAAGCGCGGAATTCGAGCGGGCGGCCGCGCTTGCGCAAAACGCCCGCGACCGGGATTTGTTGCTCCTACGCGCCGCCCGCTGCGCCCGCGCATAGGTCCGGGTATTAGTGTGGCCTATTTGCGCGGTGTTGGCATAGCCGTCCGCAAATTGGGCGAACAACGGGCGCAACAGTTCGGCACGTACCGCCGCCTTGCCGGTAGACCTGCGCGACCAGGGCGTCGTCTCCCGCCTCGAGCGCCGCGAACGCCGCCTGTGAGGGACGCCCCTTATTGTCTGAGGCCGTCATCTTTTCTCCCTACGATGTCGATTTGACCCCAGTTCCTTCGACGTATGGGAAAAGGAGCTGGAAAAATTATGAAAATTCTTTCGATCGTCGCCCGTATTTTGCTCGGACTTGCCTTCACCGCCGCAGGACTCAGCGGCTTCGTCATCTTCTTCACATCCGGACCACCGGCGATGCCAGGCCTCGCTGGAGAATTTCAAAGCGTCTTCTTTCGCTCGCACTGGGTACTCTTCGTGGACGCGGTTCAACTTGTGACGGGCGCGCTTATGCTGATCAATCGATTCACCCCGCTCGCGCTCGTGGCCATCGCTGCTGTGCTCGCGAACATCCTCGCTTTCCACATAACGCTGATGCCGCTCGGAATCTTTCCTGGATTAATCCTCACGATCTGTTGGCTTCTAGTAGCCCTACCGCTTCGATCGTGTCTCGGACCCTTGCTAGTAGCACGCGCTTCGGCGAGTCAGCAAGGAGCACGATCATGAATGCGCGCACAGGTTGGACTTGCAATGATCATGTTGCTTGCAATTGGCTATCACATCCGGGCTCATGAAGCGACACTCGCACAAAGCATCCTCTTTCTACTGGCGGCCTTCGTGGCTTTAGGGCGCTTTTGGTACGGAGTCTGAGCCTTTAGCGCAGTCTAGCATAAGCCAACCCGCTCTCGCTTGAAGGGTTGATTCGCGTTGCCGACGCCACTCGAGCTTGCGCGAACACGATGCTGTGCCCGATGAGAAAGAGTGGCACCAGAACCGTCGGTACGAGCGACCACGGCAGCGTTTGCATAGCTGCTGATCCTGCGCCCGCATGAATGAACTGCAACACGGATCCGTTGGCGGAAGTAATCCCGAGCAGTATGGCGACCACAAGGTCCAGCGTTCCGAACGTATTCCACGCGAGGATCCGCGCATCGTTTGTCCGGACACGTGTTGCCAGTATTGCAACTGGAATAGCCAGAGCGCCGGTAACGATGTCCCCCCAGCCTGCCGACAACGGAAATGGTCCGCCAAGTCGCCCAACACTCGCCAGCATGAGAAACTCCGCTCCGAGAAGCCTGAAGAGGTTAAGCCCAATAATGAGCGGCACGGGAATCGCAAGCATTGCGGAGCGCACCGCCGGGAATCCAAAAGCGAGGCCGGCGGCCGCAACGAGCGGAGCCGCAAACAGGACGCCCAGCACCCCTGGGGCGGCGAGGCCTCCCGATGCCGCTACTGCAATCGCGACGCCGACCCAGGCGCCCCCGGCCGCGGCGAGCGCGAGTCTCCAAGTTAGCCGTACCGGGATCGTACACACCACCGCGGCAAGAAGCACGGCCAGCGTCATCGACGCTAAGATCTTTCCAATGATGTCAAGCATGATATCCTTTCATATATGTAGCTACATGTTTTAAATTAGCAAAAGGCTGAAGTTCTGTTTTCCCACGGTCATCTTAGGCTATAGCCGTTTCGGCTAGCGCGTGCAATGCCGCGAATCCGGAGCGGCCGAGGGCGGCGGCGGCGGCATCTTGCGCATCCCGCCACGACGGCAGCGCGGTGGCAACGGTCGTGCGACCCTTCCGGGTCGCCGTTACGACGCGCGAACGCCCGTCCAGGTCACCGACGGCGATTTTCACCCAGCCCCGATCCTCAACCACGCGGAGGTTCCGGGTGAGCGTCGTTCGCTCGATTCCAAGCGCCTCGGCAAGGTCGCCTATCGTCGTCGGGCCGCGTTCCATCAGCGTAACCAGGATCGAAAATTGGGTGCTTCGGATGCCGTGCACCCGGAGCCGCCGATCAAACGCGCGCGTGATGGCGCGGCTGGCCCTGCGCGAAGCAAGGCACAAGCACGCGCGGCAAGCGAGCAGGTTAGGTTCCGCGTTCCGCTTCACAACCTGTATGTACACATATTCTGTGCCGTGAGTTTCACTCGGGCTACTGGGGAACGCGAACGGGAGTTGACGGTGGCCCGGGTAAACCCTCCGGTATGACGCCGCTCGATCTTCGAACGCACCGGCCGCGCGGTCCGCGCGAAACGATACTGGGCTTCTATCTCTTGCCGCGCACTATCGACAAACTGCGCGCCGAGCTACCCGGCGGACATCTTGGACCGTACCTCAACCACGATACGGGCTTCAGCGCATATCTCGTGCGGCGCCTGGGGTTGAACATGGACGAACTCCGGCAAGTTGTAGCGCGCGCGCCCGACGAGACGGCGGTCGTCGAATGGTTGGCCGCCAGGGTCGATGCAGCGTCCGCGCCGGGACACAACGCGAAGCTCGAAACGATCGTCGTCGAGCGGATGAAACCTGAAGATCAGACCTTGGTGCGCCAACGTCATCCCGTGATGGAAACGCAGGCCGGCCTGTCAAAAATTCTCGATATCCTCGACGCCGACGACGAGTTCTCGGTCGGCGTCAACTAAACGCTTGATGTTTTTCTTCCGTAAGGCCCGCAACCTGAGGTCCGTGCACGCGATCGCGATCGTCCGTGACGTCGTCGAGGTCATCGCAATCGTTGCCGCCGGTATCTGGGCGTTCTACGTGTTTGCTTACGAGAACCGCATCAAGCCGTCGATGGCGGATCCCGACGTCAACGTGACCGCTTCGATACAACGGCTCGGTGAGCGCAACGGGCTAATTGCCGTCGGGCTTCATCTCCGACTGCAAAATATCGGGACCGTTACAGCACGCTTTTTGGGGTTCGCCGTTAACGTGTACGGGCAACGCATCGTCGCGAGCCTGCCTCACGTAACGCCTCAGCGTCACTTCGTCACATACGAGTTCGACGGATTCTACCGAATGGGACCGCTCGTCCCGGTGTACACGTGGGCCTATGTCACGCACCTCGGGGATCCGTCGAGCCTCCAAGAAACGGGGCTCAATCCCGGGACGACGATCGATAACTACCGCACATTTTACGTGCCGCAGCACCGGTTCGATCTTCTGACCGTCGGCATCGACGCTCCGTACACGAAGTTTGACAAGCCGACCCTCACGCATTTGATCGTCAAACCGGGAGGCGACGTGCGAGCCCGCCCAGTGGATCTCTCAAGAATAAATCAGCACAACATCACTCCGGTCACGTCGCTAGACATCAGGTAGAAACGCTTTCCCCTAACGTGTGATCTCGAAAATGACTCCGTAGGAATTCTGCCCCCCGTTGCTCGTTGCGCCGTAGAGGTTGCCGGTCGCGTCGAGCGTTAGCGAGCCGCTCGGATACTGACCGTCACTGCCACCGGTGAACGAGTAGAGGATCTTTTCCTTCCACTGCCCGCTCCCCGACGGGCTCAGCTCGTAGACGATTCCGGCATTGTTCGCGCCGCCGAAGACCGTCGTTCCATAAAGATTGCCGCGCTTGTCGGCAATCACTCCGCCGTATGGCGCGTTGCCGTCACCGGGCGCGCCGAACGCGTGCAGCACTTTCTCGGTCCTCCGATGCTTCGTCCGTAAGATTAGTTCAAATGCAACCCCGCCGTCGTTCGGCCCGCTCTCGATCGCCGTGCCGTAAAGCTTCCCTTTCGCCGGCATAATCATCCCCGCATACGGATCCTCCCCGCCGCCGTTATTGGTGAAGCTGTACAACACGCTATCCTTCCACGCAGCATGCTTGCGCAGCTCGAACGCGACGCCGTCGTTATCGCCGTCGTACTTGTACGTCGTGCCGTAGAGGTTGCCAGCGCGGTCTGCGACGACGCCGCCGGCCGGCGCGCTGCCGTCGGTCGTTCCTTGGAAGCCGTACAACACGCTCTCTTTCCAGCCACTTCCGCCGGCCGGCGCGAGCGAGAAGACCGTGCCGTTTCCGCTGCTGCCGCCGTACCACGTCGTGCTGTACAGCGTGCCGTTCGAGCTCGGCAGCAGCGTCGCGTTGGGAAACTCGCCGTCGCTTCCGTCAAAGGTGTGCAAGACGGTCTCCGTCCAGCCGCTGCCTTTGCTCAGCTCGTAGACGACGCCGCAGCCGATCGAGCACGCGAAGCTGCCGCCGGTGCTTCCGGTGCCGAGAATGTTGCCGCTCTTGTCGAGGATGACGCCGGCGTTCGGAAAACCGCCGTCGTTGCTATCTTGAAACGCATACAGCGGCGTCTCGCTCCAGCTGCCGCTCTCGTTGGGCGACAACTCGAAAACGACGCCGCAACCGCCGCCGACTTGACCGCCGCACGAATCGTTGCCGCCGAAGTGCGTCGTACCATACGCATTACCCGACGCATCGAAAACGAGGCCGCCATTTGGCCCGCCACCATCCACGGCGTCGGTAAACGAGTAGAGCACCTTTTCGGTCGCGTGCACTTTCGCGAGCCCGATCGTTTGCAAACCCGCCGCAGGTAACGACGGCGAGCTGCCGGTGCCGCAACCCGCCAGCACGGCAATTAAGGTGACGCCGAGGATAGCTCGAGGATTCACCAGCACTTCCTCCTTGTAGATGAATGCGAGTTCGCCCGATGAGGCGCGGCTGCTTCCTACATCGATCGTTCGCGTCGGTTTTCTTAAGTTCTGGCTCGCTTCCGGTGTTGCGAGAGGCCCGACACGCTGCTCAAAACAGCGGAGAAATCAACGACGTTCACTCGCGCATCGTCACGGAGCACACGCGCATTGCGCGAGGGTCTTGTGTTTTGGATTCCGTATGATATGTTAACCGTACAATATGAGTTCAATGCTACCCCTCAGCCCGGACGCGACGCCCGGGCGAAGACAATCGACCGCGGCAATCAAAGAGGCGCTGCGTGACCTAAGGATTCAGCTGTCCTTGCTAAACCATCAGGTTGGCACCCACCTCGACCTAAACGATGTCGACCTCGACTTCCTCGACGTCATCAACCGGAGCGGTCCGCTGAGCCCGGGCGCTCTCGCGCGCCGCGCCGGCTTCCACCCGGCCACCATGACCGGAATCCTCGATCGACTCGAACGCGGCGGTTGGGTAGCGCGCGAACGCGACCCATCCGACCGCCGTGCCGTCGTCGTCCGGGCCCTGCGCAACCGGAATGCGGAGGTGATGCGCCTGTACTCCGGCATGAACTCCGCGATCGACAACGTCTGCGCCGAATATACGTCCGCCGAACTCAAAGTGCTTGCCGATTTTCTGCGTCGCACCGCAAAGGCCGGAATTCGTGCAGCCGATGAGCTGGCTGGAGGCGCAAGATGAAGATAACCGTTTTCGGGGCAACCGGCGGCATCGGCGGGCATCTCGTGCGACAGGCACTCAACGAGGGACACGAGGTGACGGCAGTCGTCCGCGACCGGACCAGATTCGAGCTGACGCATTCCGCGCTTCAAGTGACGGAGGTGTCCGGGCTGACCGACGTCGAGTTGCTGCTTCCCGTTTTAAGCGGCAGCGATGCCGCGATCTCCGGGGTTGGCCCACGCGGCCGCAAGGACGGCCCAGTGGCATCGAGCGCCACACTGGGCATTCTGCGCGCGATGGAGGCGACCGGGGTTCGGCGCTTCGTGGCGGTGAGCGCGGTGCCCGTTGGACCGGTGCCCGAGGGTGAGAGTTTTGTCAATCGGCGGATTTTGTTGCCGCTCATCAGCGCGATCTTGCGAGACGTCTATGCCGATCTGGCTGAGATGGAAGAAGAGATCCGGCGCAGCGGTGTCGAGTGGACGATCGTGCGGCCGCCCCGCCTGGTAGACGAACCGTTGACCGGTACGTACCGGACCCGCATCGGCGGCAATGTCCCTCGCGGATACTCAATCTCCCGCGCCAATGTTGCTCATGCCATGCTAGTGTAGTGTCTCAGCAACGAGTTTACAACGATTGACTTTCTTGATGATCGAACGGGCGCTCGCGGTCCAGACGAGCGGTTTGGGGTCTTCGTTGTAGGCGTGGATAAATGTCGAGATGGTATCGATGAGCTCGGGGACGCTGGCAAAGGTGCCACGTCGAATGCTCTTGTCGGTAAGTTCGCGGAACCAGCGCTCGACCAGATTGAGCCAGGATGAACTCGTTGGTGTGAAGTGCAGTTTGAAGCGCGGATGGCGTTTAAGCCAGCGCTTTACGGCCGGATGGGCATGGGTCGCATAATTGTCGATGACAACGTGCAGATCGAGCGACTCATCGTGTTGAGCATCCAGATGCTTGAGAAATTCGAGGAACTCTTGGTGGCGATGCCGCCCGTAGCATTGGCCGATGACCGTCCCTTCGGCAATGTTGAGCGCCGCGAAGAGCGACGTTGTCCCGTGACGGCGGTAATCATGCGTCATGGTCCCGCATCGTCCGCGTTTGATCGGAAGTCCCGGCTGCGTACGGTCCAGGGCTTGAATTTGGCTTTTCTCGTCGACACATAGCACGATGGCTTTATCCGGCGGATTAAGGTAAAGGCCGACGACATCGGTGAGCTTTTCCCGAAAGCGTGGATCGGTCGAAAGTTTGAACGTCTTGATGCGATGCGGTTGGAGTCCGTGCGCGCTCCAGATGCGTTGCACCGATGCCGAGCTGATTCCAAAGGCTTTGGCCATCGAGCGGCAGCTCCAGTGTGTCGCCCCCTTGGGCTTGTCGTGCAACGTCGCCTTTACGACTGCGTCCACCGTTGCAGCAGGCAGCGCCATGTCCGGCCGCGTCACCGGGCGCTTGATGTCGGCAAGCGCATCCGCGCCCTCTTCCGCAAAGCGCTTGCGCCAAAGGTTGATCATCGGCCGACTCACCCCCAGTTCGCGTGCGATATGGGAGTTCGACTCACCCTTCGCGGCCATCAACACAATACGTGCACGCTGCACGATGCTACTCGGGGTGGTCAATGCTTGTGCCCACCGTTCAAGCTTTGCACGATCGCCACGCGTTATCGGCAGCGGCTCGGCTGCAGTCCACATGCAACAAGCATACGACATTTTGCTTTGTAATGCTATACATGAGACACTACACTAGCTGCGCTGGACAATCCGGCGACGTTCGGACAGATTGTCGGAGTAGCGAGCTGAATCAGCGGATGCTGGGCGTGACCGAAAACCTCTCGTCTCCCCGCAGTGGGACCGCTGTCGATCGCACGTCTTCAATACGGGCTCCGCGAGGGGGATGTGCCAGAATATCTTCGATGAACGAATTCACGACCTTAGGCTCGCCCTCGGCTTCGATTTCTAGCGCGTCAAAGCCAATGTTACGCACGAAGCCTCTCACGTCGTAGCGCGAGGCAGTGCGACGGACTGTTTCACGAAAGAAGACGCCTTGAACGATACCGCGGATTTTGAGATTTCGTCGCTCGCGCACGGCAAGTTGTCTTCGAGCCACCACGCCCTTCCGGCTGCTTTGGCGCTAACGCGGTGCATAGGCGATTGACCACAGGCCCCCTAGGGGATAAGCTCTCGAGACGAAAAGTCTCGTTCACCCTTGCAGTCGTCGGATGGGAGGCGCGGTGAATCTCCAACGGTCGTTCTCAAAAATCTCCGCTTTTTCGATACTCTTAGGTCTCGCGGTGTCGAGCTGCAGCGGCGGAAGCTCGCTGCCGAGTGGAGCAAGCTCCCCGGCACAGACTGTCCAGCGATCGGGCGCACAGCCTTTAGCAGCGAATGCGCTCTATGTCAGCGACTGGTACGGAAAATCGGTCTTCCGCTTCGTACGCAATGCGGATGGCACGTTACAAACGCCGGCAGGTTCGTCGCTCGTGCTTCCTTACAATCCCGGGCCCATCGCCATCGACTCGAAGGGCGATCTCCTTGTTACCGATGAAGATGCCGAGTCGCTCTTCGTTTATGCCAAGGGCGCCACGGGCTACGACCAGCCCCAGCGCGAGCTCGGGCTGCCGTTCGTGCCCAGCTGCGTCGCGGTGGACCGTTCAGGTGACGAGTTCGTCGGCGGCTTTTCGAACGGGCATGTGGCCGTTTACGCACCCGGTGCGAAAGGCAACGCTAAAACGCTCCAGCGAATCGCGCTTCCCGACGGCCACCCTGACGTGAACGGCGTCGCCGTCGATGCCTCCGGCGATATGTTCGTCTCCGACTCGAACGAAGTCAGCGAGTTTACGACGCCCGTTACAAACCCGACGCTCGCGCGGGCGATCGTTGGAACGGGTCAGCAAAACTCTCCGACCGGCATGGCACCGAATAATAATTCGGGTGAGCTTTACGTCGCAAACGTCGGCGACAACAACATTCTCGGCTATTCCGCCACCGCGAATGGCAAGAGCGCTCCGAATCGTACGATCGCATCTCGCAATCCGTCGCTCATTGCGCCGGCCGGCGTAGCGCTCACGGGATCGGTGCTTTACTCGACGAGTGGCTCGACCGTGGATGGACCACCTTCCATTTTCGTACTCGACGCGCACAAAGGAACGCAGACTCCGCGGCAAGTCGTTACAGGATCGTACTTGGCGCTACCCATTGGCGCTGCCCTCGGCCCGTAGCCATTACACGGGAGAAAACATCATGGACTACTGGCTGATTACCGCGCCGATGGGCATGCTGAGACCGGAAGCCGTTTTTGTGGGTGTTCCGCCGGCGGGGTAGTTGAATCGGTCGGCCGTGGATCCGCTGGGATTGAAATTTCCACCGACCAGGGCTTTCTTGAGAATGTAGAATTGGACGATGTCGTAGGCGCCCGTAAGCGGCGTCGTTTGTACCAGCTTTCCGGTCGACCCGCTAATCGCGAACCGGTAAGCGGCATTGGCACCGTTGGTCTGATCGCCGACCACGACGTCGTTCCCAATGGCCTGGACGGCGCCGGGATCCCCGATCGGATGATCGAGCGTAACATTCTTGAACGTGTTTCCGTTAAACGACGCGAACAAGAATGCGCTGCCGCTGTCGATGCCGTCGAGATAGAGACGGCCCTTCCGATCGTACCCTAAATAGTAGGCGACCGCGAAGTTCGGCGGCGTGTAGACGGTCGGCGATCCCGACGCATTCTTGAAGATGGAAACGCTGCCCGGCGGGCCGTTGGTGCTGTAAAAGTTTGAAACGGCCAGGTTCCCGCTCGTCGGATCGAAAGAACAGCCCACCGGATACTGATTCGGGTCGTCTAAAGTCGCGAGCGGCGTCGTGCCGCCGTGCGCGTACTCGATTAATTGCGACGTTTGGGTGTTGTCGATCCAAACGTTGTTTGCTTTGTCGACGCAGTCGCCTTGCGGGTTCGTAAAGCCGGTGAGGGTGCCCACGATCTTGAGCTTCGGATACGAATAGACGATGACGGTGTTGGTGCCGGAATCGGTGACGTAGAGCAGGCTATGGGTTTTCGCGGAGGGATCCATCCACGAGCGGCCGCGATTAGAATGAACGACGACCGTGCTGCCGTTTCGCAGCGTGGAGGGAAGACCCACTCTCTGCGAACCGGTAGGAGCCAGTTGCGAAACGCCGCTGTTGCAAGCGACGAGGATTGCGACGGCTGCCGATGCGCCGACGGCGTGCTTGGCTGATCTTAAAATATTCACTTTGAAAAGTGTTACCTCGTTTAACGGAAGTGGGTAGCGCAGTCTATTTCATGACTAGCGTGGTTAAATCTGTGTTCTAGCGTTAAACGCAGCAGGGCGTTTGCCCAGCATAGCAGGTCCCGCCTTAGTCCCAAGTTCGGTGGGGCACAGCATAGTACTCCGCAACGTGCGCGGCGTGGAGGAAATGTCTTTGAGCTCGATTTTTACTTGGCTTTGTCCGGGGTTACGCAGAAACAACCGTACTTGTTGCACCGGTGAAGACTATTT
>PMUK01000054.1 GCA_003166915.1 Candidatus Cybelea palsarum | reverse complement strand
AAGTGTATCTCTAGGCCGTGTTCGGCGAGCTTTGCTGTATACGCATTTCTTTCGTCATTTTCCATAATGCCATTCTACTCGAACAGGCGGCCAGCATCGCATCAATGCTAGGGCCGTTTACGCCTGCGCTTCGACAATCTGGAAGAGGTGGTCGAAGTTTACAATATGGAGGATGTGTCGGGCCTGCTTGTTGACACCAAGTAGCGTGACGCGGTGCTGCTTGAGACGCGAACGCAAGGCTTCAATCTGGTGGAGAAACGTCGAGTCGATGTACGTGACCTTCGTCATGTCGATCACTACGGCGCCGTCCGGAGCTAAGGCTCCAAACAGCGCGGCCAGGGTGTCCTTGTCGGCGATATCATACTCGCCTACGAGCTGTAGGCGGCGAGCGCCGTTGTGTGCGCGGTCCACTGTTAAACCGGTCCTTCTCTCGCAGAGATGCGGATTGGCCGCCACGGGACCCCGGTCAAAGCGAAGTACGTGAGGATACAATGGTAGCACGAAGTACCCGCTAAGAGAATCGTGGTTTTTGAGGGTACGAGGCCGGAGGCCGAGAGGTGCCATTGTTCCCTCGTCGGAGTGGAAGCCCCCTGAGGCCGGGCAGCCGATGTCAGTCTACGGGGTGCAGCGCGTTCAGATTCTCGGAAACTAGCGCCGTGTTTCCGCGGGTGCGCCTGCGCTCGCGTGCGTGCGCGGGGGATGGGGAAATGACACAGCCAAACGCATCTGTCGTAGCATATTGCTAAGCCTCATTGGGGAAAACGGGTTACACAGGTAATGCGGCCGAAGTGTGATCAGTCATGAAAAGCGAAGGTACCGCAAAACTTGTTCGGATATTCCTTGGTGAGTCCGACCGCTGGAAAGGGCAGCCGCTGCACGTCGCCATTGTGGAAGAGATGCGCAGGGCTGGTTTAGCCGGTGCAACGGTATTCAAAGGAATCCTAGGCTTTGGAGCCCACTCCGTCGTGCACGCTGCGCGGATTGTGGATCTATCCTCAGATTTGCCAGTTATGATCGAGCTTGTGGAATCCGAGGAGAAGGTTGAGGCGTTCCTCCCGACTCTCGATAAGATGGTCAGTGAAGGGCTTGTAACGCTTGAGAACGTTCACATTATTGCATACAAGGCAGGGGAACCAAAGTGAAGCCGTTGCTTGCGTTTGGACTCGTCGGCATCGGTGGGGCGCTGGGTTCGATGCTTCGCTATTCCGTAGCTATCTTGAGTATCGAGCGGATTGGGCCTGGCTTTCCGTGGCACACCGCTGCGATCAATGTTGTTGGTTCCTTTCTGATTGGCATAGTCGCGACCTATTCCCAGTCGGGCATTGGACTGTCCCCGTACGTCAGCGCCTTCGCGATGGTAGGCATCCTCGGTGGGTTTACGACGTTCTCAACTTTTAGCTACGACACCGTAACGCTCTTATCAGACGGTGTGCCGACTATCGCCCTAGCGTACTGCTGCGGCTCGGTCATTCTTGGCGTCTTGGGGGCAATGGCTGGCATGGGACTTGCGCGTATTGCTTTGCACGCGACGTAAGCTCAGCCGAAGGCGTGCGCGCGCGAGGGCACCAAATCGCCACCTTTACAGGACCGAGCAGAGCCTCTAGCAACGTTCCCATCTCTGCATCAATCGCCAATTGCTGGGTACCAGTGTTCAGCCGAGGTCGAAAGCGATCAGTGCTTTTCACGTTAGCTGTCGGTGAACAAGGCTGCCCGCCGATGTCCCGTGGCCATCGGCGCAGGAGTGCTTGCGTCGCTGAAATCAGCCGTCCAGCGCCAGTTTCGGATCTCCGGCATGTCTTCTAAATGCTCTCGAATGTAACCGTGATGCTCGTAAAGCTTTCGGTTGAACATGTCGACGACGTCCGCAGCCTTGGAACGCAGCCGCGGCACGTGTTTCAAGGCATCGATGGCGAGGTGGAAACGGCTCATTTCATTCAATACGACCATGTCGAATGGCGTGGTCGTCGTTCCGCGATCCATGTAGCCGCGCACGTGAAATCGTGCTTCGTTAGAGCGCCCGTGCACCATCGTATGAATGAGCCAGCGATTATTGTGGAAGGCGAAGATGACCGGTGCCTCTTTCGTAAAGAGCGCGTCGAAGGACATGTTGTCCATCCCATGCGGGTGATCCGCCGGCATCATCAGCGTGGTCAAATCCACCACGTTGACAACGCGGACCTTGATGCCGGGGACATACTTTTGAAGCAGCCATGAGGTCGCGCAGATCTCAATCGTTGGTATGTCGCCCGCGCAAGCGAGCACGACGTCGGGGTCGTCGCCCTCATCGTTAGTTGCAAACTTCCACGTTGAAGCGCCGCGCGAACAATGTTCCAGTGCCTCGTCCATGGTCAACCACTGGAGTTGCGGCTGCTTGCCGCAGGTGACGATGTTGACGTAGTTGCGGCTGCGCAGGCAGTGGTCGAAGACGCTCAGGAGGCAGTTGCCGTCCGGAGGATAGTATGCTCGGATGGTTCCGCTCCGCCGAGCCAGCGCGTTGTCGACGAAACCCGTCGCCTGATGGCTGAAACCATTGTGATCCTGTCGCCATACGTGACTGGTTAGTAGGACGTTTAGGGATGCGAGCGGTCTGCGCCAGGGATACTCACCGCATTGTTCGAGCCATTTGGCGTGTTGGGTAAGCATCGAATCGACCACCTGCGCGAAGGCTTCGTAGGAAGACCACATGCCATGTCGCCCGGTCAGTAAGTACCCTTCGAGCCATCCCTGGCAACAATGCTCGCTGAGCACCTCCATGACGCGCCCGTCCGGGGCAAGGTCGTCGTCAATGGACACAGTTTCCGCCATGAAAGTGCGCTTGGTCGTCTCGAAGACGGCGCCCAAGCGATTGGAGTTGGTCTCATCGGGAGAGAAGATGCGGAAGTTCGTTGGATTGAGTTTAAAAATGTCCCTGAAAAAGGCACCGAGTTTTCCCGGGGCTTCAGCGACCACTTGGCCGGGCCCCGGAATATCGAGCGCGTAATCCGTAAAATCAGGAATGTCGAGCGCGCATAGCAGCCGGCCGCCGTTGACATGCGGACTTCCGCCCATCCGGCGATTGCCGGTCGGCGCGAGCTTCGCTAATTCCTCAATGAAGGCGCCGCGTTCATCGAAGAGTTCCTCCGGCTTGTAACTTCTCATCCACGTTTCGAGGATCTTGAGATGGGCACGGTTCTCCTTGACCGTTGCGATCGGGACCTGATGCGCGCGGAAGGTGCCCTCGAGCGGGATTCCGTCGACGTCTTTCGGACAGGTCCAACCCTTGGACGTACGAAGGACGATCATGGGCCAAACCGGTTGCTTTTTTAAGCCGTTCTCTCGCGCCTCATGCTGGATCGCTCGAATCTCGGCATAACACGCGTCGAGCGTCTCCGCCAGAAGTTGGTGCACTACTTGCGGATCGTAACCCTCCACGAAATAGGGATGGTAGCCGCGTCCAATGTAGAGAGCCCTCAGATCCTCGTCGCTCGTCCGCGCTTGCACCGTCGGGGCGGAGATCTTGTATCCGTTGAGATGCAGGATCGGTAGCACCGCGCCGTCTCGGACCGGATTGAGGAAGTTGACGGACTTCCAGCTTCCCTCGAGCGGGCACGTTTCGGACTCGCCGTCGCCGATCACGCAGGCAACGATCAGATTCGGATTGTCGAATGCTGCCCCGAAGGCGTGAATCAGTGAGTAGCCGAGCTCCCCGCCTTCGTGCATGGAGTTCGGGACGTGCGGTCCGCAATGGCTAGGCACACCGCCTGGCGTTGAGAACTGCCGGAAGAGAAGCCGCAAGCCGTTCTCGTCCGGCGTGATCTCTGGGTGAACTTCCGTGTACGAGCCTTCGAGATAGGAACTCGCATTGAGCGATGGGCCGCCATGGCCAGGGCCTGAAATGTAAATGATGTCGGCATCGTGCTCTTTGATCAGGCGGTTCAAATGAACGTAGATGAGGTTTTGTCCCGGCGAGGTGCCCCAGTGGCCGAGCAGCGTTGGCTTGATATGCTCCGCTTCGAGCGGTTCGCGCAGTAGGGGGTTTTCAAAGAGATAAATCTGGCCGACACACAAGTAGTTCGCGGCACGCCAGTAGCGATTCATTTTGTCGAGCATATCCGGCGTGAGCGGGCCCTTCGGAGTAGGTTCTTGCTTTTGCCGTTTACCGTTCGCGGCGATCGCTGTAGACAAAGCCGCATCGAAGAGAAAGGTCGCCCCCTCGGTGGTCGGATGGGATGATGCTGAATCAATCGTGCGCATATTAAGGCTTCTTTCTGGATACGATGCGAATCAGGTCGCCGCGGCTACCTTTAGTTTACGATCGGGTGGTTTCGCGGCCGACGAAGGATCCTTCGCTGGTGTTGGGTCCAAGATCCGATACGCGAGGAGTTTCACCGGATCGGTCAACAGCGCGCAGACGATCGCGTAGCCCCAGACAAAGGCCGCCAATTGCCATCCGAGCGGCGTCATGATCCCGAACCCGAAGATCGCCATGAGCGTCGCTAGGGTTTGCGTCCCGAGCACCGCAAGCAGGAGGATGTTCGCAGGGCGTGTGGACCACCACGGACCACGCGTCCGCGTAAGAAAAATTGCTAAATGCCCAGCCACGGAAAGTTTGAGGTACATCAGCGTCTGCACATGCGATCGATCGAGATGAAACACGCGTTCGCCGAGATAAAACAGGCCAAACGCCGCCACGACCCCGACGACGCCGAGCACCGTGGAGACGCCGAGTACCTGACGCATGTTCCAGGCCTCTGGCATGTTTCGGTATCGGACTTTGTCATAGGCGATGGACAGGATTGCTCCATCGTTGAGCAACGCGAGCATCACGATCATCACCGCAGTCACCGGATAGAAATTGAACACAAGGATTGCGAGGACCATAAACAGCAGGACGCGCAACGTTTCGGCAATGCGATACATCGCATAGCTGTTCATCCGCTTGAATATGCGGCGGCTTTCCTTGATTGTGTCGATGATGACCGACAGCCCAGGTGCAAGCAGCACGATGGAGGCGGCCGCGCGCGCGGCATCGGTCGCGCCAGACACGGCGATACCGCAATCAGCTTTCTTTAGCGCGGGGGCGTCGTTGACTCCGTCGCCGGTCATGCCGACGATGTGATTGTCCTTCTGGAGGACTTCGATGATGTGGAATTTGTCCTCGGGAAAAACCTGGGCGAACCCGTCTGCATCTTCGATCGACTTATCCTCTTTCGCCGCATCGCTTTTCTTCGTGTCGTGCAAGCTGCTCGCGTCGAGAATATTGGCGCCCATTCCAAGCTCCCGGGACATTTCTTGCGCAATGGCGATCGCATCGCCCGTCACCATCTTGACGTGCACGCCCATCTGCTTGGCTTCCGTAATGGTCGCTTTAGCTTGCGGGCGCGGTGGATCTGAGATCGGCAGAACGCCGACAAACTTCCACTTGCCGTCCTGATCGGCTCGCGCAACGCCTAACGAACGGAAGCCGCGTCCGGCAAAGTCGTTGACGGCTTTCTCAACCGCGGGCTTTACCTCATCGGCGTCAGTCGACATCTGCAATATCACTTGCGGCGCTCCTTTTGCCACCTGAAATTGCTTGCCATCCGCACCTTTGACCGTCGCTTCGGTACGCTTGTGCACCGGATCGAACGGCTGGAAATGGAGAACGTGGTAGTCTTTGACTGCTGCGTCGTTTACGCCGCTGAGCACGGCCAGATCGATGGTATCTTTGTCTTCGGCGCGCGAGGCGAGCGCTGCGTCGAGAATGACCTGGTCGCCGGTAACGCCCTGTACGCTGAAGGGAACGCCGAGTGCCAGCTTGTTCTCGGTCAGCGTTCCCGTTTTGTCGGAGCACAGCACATCGACGCCGGCCAACTCTTCGATCGCTGCCAAGCGCGTCACTATCGCTTGCTTTTTTGCCAGGAGTTTTGCGCCGACAGCCATGGTCACGGAGAGAACCGTCGGCATTGCCACCGGAATGGCGGCGACGAGGAGCACCAAGGCGAATTCCAAGGTGTCGAGCAGCGGGTCGTGCCGGAAAAGCGCGACGACGACGATCAGCAGCACGAGGGCGGTCGCAAGCACGATCAGGTAGTCGCCGATCTTGAGCACGGCACGCTGGAAGTGGCTCACGGTCTTAGCTTCCTGTACGAGTTGCGCCGTCTTGCCGAAGTACGTGTGCGAGCCGGTCGCGTACACCATGGCGTTCGCCTCACCTCGACGCATGATCGAACCGGAAAACACCGCTTCGCCGGGTTTGCGTGTGGCGGACAGCGACTCGCCGGTCAACGCCGACTCATCGACTTGGATCGGGTCTCCCGCCAGCAGGCGCGCGTCGGCAGGCACGATGTCGCCCAAGCGCATACGAATGACGTCACCCGGTACGAGGCCGGACGCATTCGGGTTGCCCCACTTGCCGTCGCGGAGAACGCGAGCCTTAACCGCCAATTTCGATTTGAGCGCGGCGATGGCATTACCGGCTTGATGCTCTTCCCAAAATCCGACCACAGCATTGGAACACAGCAACAAAAGAATCACGAAGAAATCGAGCCAGTGCCGGACGACTCCCGAGAGCGTTACCGCTGCCTCAATCATCCAGGGGATCGGCCCCCAGAAATACGTCAGAAACTTCAGAAACGCGTTGGATTTCTTCTCGGCAATCGCGTTGGGGCCGTACTGCGTCAGCCGTTTCGTCGCCTCAGCTTGAGTCAGCCCGTCGGCCGATGACCCGAGCTTCTTGAACAGCTCCGGCATAGCGAGCGTTTTCAGACCGTCGGTCTTATCGCTTGGTTTGGGGGTTGCTTTGTCATCCGGCTTGGCATCGGCTTTAGCGCTAGCCTTATCGCCGGGCTTGTCGGTTGCTTTGTCGTCGGGTTTGGCATCAGCTTGAGCGCTAGCCTTATAGCCCGGCTTGGCATCGCTCTTATCGCCTGACGCCGGGGCCGCTTTATTGTCGGGCTTGGCGGTCACTTTGTCGTCCGGCTTGGCGTCGGCCTTGGACTCGGGCCAGTACTCCGTCCTGGTCTCGGTCTTAGTCTCGGTTTTTGACTCGATCTCAGACTCAGGCTTGTATTCGGTCTTGGTTTCGGTCTTTGTCTGGGTCTCAGCCTTGACGGGCATATCGGCGTCCGATTTCACAATGACGATCCTCTTTGGCGTGACTCGATTTGGCTATCGACGCTCCGCGACGTCAATATTGGATACCCCGTCGGCTTCAGTTGAGATGCCGCCAAGGTCGGCTTCGAGGAAGCGAAGGCCTCTACGGCAACCGATTCTGCGGGCACTTGTCGGGAATGACACAGTGCTCATATTGTAGCCGCACTTTGACAAACGCAATTTGCGACTAGTAGTACTATCAGTGCAATGAGTCCGGTAAGCGTGAGCATCGACGACCTCAATTGATAGCTGCCGACTCCTGCCAGCTTGCGCCTGACGGAGCCGTCGAAAACCTGTGACGTTCAGTATATCGCAACTGCACCGGCCCCGGCATCGTGAAAACCGCGGAAGACCGCTGTGGAAACCGCCATTATGACCGATCTCGGTTAGCGAGCGCTCGCCGCGGGCCAAGAAGCCATGTATTTTACGATACCGGGGCCGGTGCAGTTGCGATATACTGTAATTGGGTCGGTTTTCGGCCCAACTTTTATTAACCGCCGACCTTCATACGATATCGAGGTTTAGTCAACGTGCTAACCTTGCCACCGAGCGTGGCATTCGCCGCAATTCGGCTCGGCGTCATTATGAGCCCAGGAGCCAGTGAACCACACGAAGCCTGGGCGGTTCTCAATCCGGGCGGCGTTCGTTCTCCGGATGGCATGATGCATCTCTTTCCGCGGCTCATCGCCGAGGGCAACTATTCGCGGATTGGGCATGGCAGCGTGCGCTACGAAGGCGAAACGCCCGTAGGAGTCGAGCGTCACGGAATCGCACTCGAACCGAGCGAGTGGTACGAGGTCGGGCCGGGCGGCGGGGGCGTTGAAGATCCGCGCGTCGTCTACGTTCCGCCGATCAAACGCTACGTCATGACGTATACCGCATTCGTTCCTTACGAACCGAGGATCGCGATCGCCGTTTCCGACGACCTTTGGACTTGGCGGCGCCTTGGACTCCTACATTATGAAGCGCAGTCTGACGTTCCCGACCTCAATCTATGCGGCAACAAAGACGCTGCCTTGTTTCCCGAGGTCGTCTTCGATCCCAACAGGGTGCCTTCACTGGGAATCTTGCATCGTCCGACGACGCGCGTTCACGTTCACCACGACGGAGCGGATGTAACCAAGCCGCCGAGCGGCGAAGAAACGCGCGAAAACATCTGGATTTCGTACGTCGCGCTCGACGCGGTTCTCGCTGACATCACCAGTTTGACATCGGTGCGACAACACGAACGGGTAATGGCGCCCGAACAGCCGTGGGAAAGCCTGAAGGTCGGCACCGGCGCGCCGCCCGTGCGCCTTCCGTACGGCTGGCTCCTCCCGTATCACGCCGTCTCCGCCCTCGATGGGCACCGTCGCTACTGCATGGGCGCCGCGATTCTCGATCTCGACCGCCCCTCGCACGTTCTCTACCGCACGCGCTCGCCGATTTTGGAGCCGAAGGCCGAGTACGAGCGGAACGATCTCGTCGCCGATGTCGTCTTTCCGAGCGCAAGCGATCTGCGTGCCGACGGCTTGCTGGACGTCTATTACGGCGCAGCGGATCACGTCATCGCGGCGGCACGCGTTTCATTGCCGACCCAACTGCCGACCGCGTGACGGCATCGCCGATTCAACCAAACAGCCAAGGAGTGTAGCGGTGAACTCGATCAATCATGCCGATTTGTTGGTCAAACCGGGACGCACCGTCGATCTGGCTGATTTTGATCCGCGTTCGACGAGTGATTTCAAGAGAAAGCACGAGGCTTCGGCCAAGCTTCACGCGGATATAAAACAGCTATCAGCGCTCCAAGAAGTCTTTTACGCCTCAGGTCAATACGCGCTTCTCATCGTCCTTCAGGGCACCGATACTGCGGGAAAGGACGGCGCGATCAAACATGTGATGACGGGCGTTAACCCGCAAGGCGTAGACGTCCATCCCTTCAAGGTCCCGTCAACGATCCAGCTAGCGCACGATTACCTCTGGCGTACGACCAAAGCGCTGCCCCAACGGGGACGGATCGGCATTTTCAATCGCTCCTACTACGAGGAACTCACGGTTGTTCGGGTTCACCCGTCGGTGCTTGAAAACGAGCGACTTCCACCAGGGACTACCACGAGTACGACTTTTTGGAAGGATCGCTACGAAGACATCAACGCCTTCGAGCGCCACATGTCGCGAAATGGCACCGTGATTTTGAAGTTCTTTCTGCATCTATCGAAGGCGGAACAGCGAAAGCGCTTACTCAAGCGCATCGATACCCCAGATAAGATCTGGAAGCTCTCCGCGTCCGACGTTCGCGAGCGCGAGTTTTGGGACAAGTATCAACACGCGTACGAGGAGGAGCTGACGCATACCAGCACTGAGTCTGCACCCTGGTATATCATTCCCGCGGATCACAAATGGTTCGCGCGCTTAGCGATCGCCAGCATCATTGTCGCAAAGCTGGAAGCGCTCGATCTAAAGTACCCGGTGGTCAGTAACGAACAACGAGCGCACCTATCGGCGGTACGCGAGCAGCTTGAGGATCACGCGCCGTAGCCACCGCGCGGCGAGATCGGCGGCGCATCCTTTGCATCGATCGCGGATCGTCGTCACTCAAGATCGCCGTCTACGAATTGGGAACCGCCCACGAGCAGCGGCTTCTGGATGGCGGGGTCGATCGGCTCGGAGAGCCGAACGCCACGCTGTCGATCCGCGATTATCGCGATCCTGCCCTGCACGAAGCGCGTAAGCAGCTTGGCGGCGCAGCGCCGGTCGCCGCGGTTCTCGCGCTGGTGCGCGAGGTCGGCGTGCATATTGATGGAGTCGGGCACCGGCTCGTCTACGGCGGTCCGGCGCACGAAGCACCGGCGTGTGTCAATGCAGAGTTGTTAGCGGAGTTAACCGCGCTCGTGCTGTTCGATCCGCTCCATTTGCCCCCAGCGCTCGCCGCGATCCGGGAGATCGAGACGGCGTCGCCTCATCTACCGCAAGTCGTCTGCTTCGACACGGCGTTCCATCGCCGTATGCCGATGGTCGCGCAGCGCCTGCCGCTGCCGCGGGAACTGTGGGACGAAGGTGTGCGTCGGTATGGCTTCCACGGCCTCTCGTACGAATCGATCGTTCGCGGACTGGGCGCAGAGGGTACGCGCGGCCGGATGATCGTGGCGCACCTTGGCAACGGGGCGAGCCTTGCCGCGATACAGGACGGGAAATCGGTCGACACCACGATGGGATTAACCGCGCTCGGAGGCCTCATGATGGGGACGCGGCCGGGCGATATGGATCCCGGAGTGCTCCTGTATCTCTTGCGCTCACAGCGCTATGCATTGCCGGAATTAGACGACGTCCTGTGGGATCGCAGCGGTCTACTCGGCGTCTCGCAAATCAGCGCAGATATGCGGACCTTGCTTGAGCGGCGCGCCAGCGACGCGGCCGCGGCTGAGGCGGTTGAACTCTTCGTTTACCAGGCTAAAAAGTACGTTGGGGCGCTCGTTGCCGTGCTGGGCGGACTCGATACTCTTGTATTCACCGGCGGTATCGGCGAACGTGCCGCGCCGGTGCGTTGGGAGATCGCCCAGGGCCTCGCACACCTTGGCGTCGAGCTCGATCCCGCGCGCAACGACCGCGGCGCTCCAATCGTCTCTGCCGACGGCAGCCGCGTTCTGGTACGCGTGATTGCCGCGCAGGAGAATCTTATGGTTGCTCGCCACACCTATGCGACGCTCTTCGAATCGTCAACCGTTGAAGCGGCCGGTCGCTACCGCCAATAAGCGCGGGCTTTTTACTAGCCCCCGCGCTCCTGCTTTGGCAAATCGGAAGGCACGAAATCAACTGCCATCCCTGAATTCCACGATACCGCTGCAGAACCCTGAAGTGCTACGATCGTAGGCGACGCAATTTCGTCCGCTTCGAACGTCATCGAGAACCTCTGATCCGGGCGCGACATATGCGAAGAGGAGAGTCCGGTGTTCCTATCGTTATTTTTCCTGCCCGTTTACTTTATCGTCCTGGCCTTGATAGTCTCCAGTGTCAAGATTCTGCGCGAATACGAACGCGCCGTCGTCTTTCGCCTGGGGCGCTTCCAAGCCGTCAAAGGTCCGGGGCTCATCCTCATTCTTCCGTTTGTCCAGCAGGTTGTGCGCGTTGACTTGCGCACCGTGGTCATGGAAGTGCCTGGTCAGGACGTGATCTCGCGAGACAACGTCTCCCTGAAAGTCGACGCGATCCTGTACTTTCGCGTTGTGGATGCTCAAAAGGCGATCATTCAAGTTGAGAACTTCTTGAGCGCGACTAATATGCTCGCACAAACGACGCTGCGCTCCGTGTTGGGCGAGCACGAGCTGGACGAGGTGCTTGCCAAACGCACCGAGATAAACGCCGCCGTCCAAAGCACGCTCGACGTTCAGACGGAATCCTGGGGCATCAAGGTCATTAGCGTCGAGATTCGGGAAGTGACGCTTACCGAGAACATGATTCGTTCGATCGCTAAGCAGGCCGAAGCAGAACGCGACCGGCGCGCCAAGGTTATTCATGCGGAGGCTGAGTTTCAGGCCGCACAGACGCTCCTCAACGCGGCACGTATCCTTGCAGAAGATCCCGCGGCCATGCAGTTGCGGTACCTGCAAACGCTCACCGAAGTCGGTGGCGAACAGAACTCGACAATTGTCTTTCCGATGCCGATCGACCTTATCAAGCCGTTCCTACAGATCATGCAGAACCACGCGAAGGATACATCGTCCGTGTCGAACGGCGCAAAGACACCGCTGGGAGCGACTCCACCAAAGTGACCCTACGAACTATTCCGACCACGTCAGGAGGCAAATAACGTGAACGGCTTTTCAAAGCGCCTAACTCGGAAGGAGGCGCTCACAAATCTCCTCGTCCTTCCGGCACTCGCGGGCGCATTGGCATTCGGAATGACGACCACCGCTCGAGCCGACAGCAGAACCCAGCTGAAGTATCAGGCGACGCCGAAAGGTAATCAGAAGTGCTCGGGGTGCTCGCTTTTCACCGCGGGAAAGACCCCAACAGCCGACGGTACGTGTAAGGTAATTACCGGGCCTATCAGTCCAAACGGCTGGTGCACGGCCTTCTCACAGCGGTCTTCGTAAGTCTCGATTAAACTTCAGCGGCGCAGTGTATCGTCAAAATGCCTAGTCGCTTCGTGAGTTCGATATCCTTGCCATCGTATGGCTTACCGTGCTTGTCGGGGCCGGTTTAGCCGCGCCAGAGCGTGCAGAGGCGACTCCGGTCCTAGCAAACGGCCAAGGTGTGAGTTGCTCGTAATGCCCAATGGCAGCGACGACTGAGCCACGGAGCAAACATGGGCGCACGGACTCTCGGCGTTCGACGTAGCCTGCCTAAGTAGAACGTCCTCCGGCACCGGGCGTGTCCGAGATTAGCGCTGACGACGTGTCGCGATCGAAAAGCCGCAGCGCTCGTTCAATCTCGCTACGGCCCCCGAATACCTCAAAAGAGAGGTCGTACGAGCGGCTCTCCCCCGGCTCAAGGAACGGCAGCGTTCCGGCTTTTCCCGCCTCGACCCGACCTTCTACGGTCTGGCAATTGGCCGGTTCAATCCCCATGACGTATGTTCTCACTCCGAGCATCCGCCATGTGAAGAACGCCGGTAACTGCGTCGGATCGAAACGTACCGACAGGGCAACGCCGCGGCCGTCATCAAGTGACTGGTTAACCATCATTGCGCGTGCATACCCATCTGCGCACGTAACCAGGTCATGCACGTATACCTGCTCCGCGAATGACGGATCGGGCTCGCCGCCGCGATTCCAGTCCTTCATACCGTCTTTGGCGCGCGCGTCGCGGGGGCGGAGCGATCGATGAGATACGTATAGCTCCGCATTCAAATCGAGCAGTGGAAACCCCATGTTGCAATGATACAGGATCATATGCGGTCGTCGCGTTCCGCCCTTGTTGCTGACGATGTCGTGAACCGCCAATCGATTCGATCCCAATTCGACGCGCAATACGCGCTCAAGGGTCAGATCCTCACCGAACATCTGCGCTTCCGAAATCGTTCCCGCAATCTCATACGTGCAAGAATCGCCCGCCCAGAGAGTCTGGCTAGCAAGGTTCTCAGCCGGAAGATGATTTATGCGCCCGTGCATCCCAAACTCACCATAGGTGTCAACGCCCGCTTGCCCAAAGTTTGCGAGACCGCATGTCGTAAAGAGCCCGCCGAAGAAATTCTCTGCGAATGCTTTGCCGCCCGACTGTGTAAACGAGGGCGCAGCAACGCCGCCCGGGCCGTGCCAGACGAGCGGTATTCCGCGAAATTCGAGTGCGCAGACGTCCAGCGCGCGATCGGCGAGGGCGGTGAACCGTAATCCGGATCCGCTCGATACATCGAATGCACGTACACCGCGAGCGCGTCCATCGTCTAACGTGAGCATCTGAACGCCGCCAACCTGCCCGGGACGCCCGATCCTAACGTCGAGTTCGCGCGCCGAGTATTCTCGCCCGAATAGGCGGGGCACTCGCTAGAACTCCCACAAGGCGGCTCGCGTCCAAGCGCCGCTACACCCTCGAAGCTTCACCGGCGCCGCGACGAACAGTCGCTTGCGCCCGTCCATAACCTCCTCCGGGAAGTACAACTCCTCAATGATGAAGGCGCCGCTCCCCAACAGAATACGATGCGGAGGGCCCGACGCGCTCGGGTCGTTGTATCCTCCCATGCTCACCGCATCGATGCCGACGCCCTTAACTCCGTGATCGATGAGGTACTGCGCTCCCCCTCCACTGAGGTAGACGTACTCGGTGAGAAACGCCTTCGTGTTCGCACGCCGGTGACCACCGCCCGTGTTGAGTAAAGCGATATCGCCCGCCGCGAGCTCGTCGGCCAAAGGCTCGAGGTCCTGGCGCTCGATTGCCGAGCCCGCTTGCTTTTCACGCAAATCGAGAACTACGGCCGGTCCTACGTAGCTTTCAAGCGGAACTTCGTCGATCGTCCTGCCATCTTCAAAAAAATGAAACGGAGCGTCGACGTGCGTGCCAGTGTGCGTGCTTATCTCGACAATCTCTTTATTGACGCCCTGAACGGCCAGCATATAGAACAATCTTACCTGAGCCGGCCGCGGGTTATCGTCGGGGTATTGGGGACAGTTGGAAAATACCGGTTGACTCAAATCATAGATGCGGCTTGGAATCATCCTCGCTTGCCTCCCAAAGTTCTATGAACGCAGCGGCGTTTCTCTCGATAACGGCGTCAAGATCGGCGCGCCAAATCGAGTCCGGCAGCGATTCGCTCGAAAATATTTCAAGAACGTATGGACCAGCATACCCGGTTTTCCGGACCGCCCTCACGATCGCCGCGTTATCGATCGTCCCGTCACCGAGGCTTATGCGATCGGCCCCGGAGCGCGGCCGATGCCAGTCGCTCAACTGAACCAAGAAGATGCGATCCTTGCTTGTGGCGATAACGCCGTATAAGTCTGGAGTTTGGAACACGTTCCAAGTGTCCAGGCAAATGCCGAGCGCGGGGTGGCCAACGCGCCGTACCAGTTCCAGTGCTTGGTCCAAACCCCAAAGAGCGGTGTCGGTGTTGAACAAGACCGGGTTCAAGGGTTCGTATGCGAGGCGCATGCCCCGTTGAGCGGCGAACTCGGCTAACTCGCCAAAGGCCGTTACCGCCTTGTCGTACACGAGTTGCGTGTCTCCACCGGGCGCCGCTCCCGTTATCGCTACGAACGGAACCCCCGCGGGAACGTGCGGTGCGATGCGATCTATGGCCGCCTTTATATGCCTGATTCGATCATCCGGATCGGTTGGGGACGGCGCCAAGCTATCGGGAAAGAGGGAGTGAACCGTTGATTGAACCGAGCTCACCGATAGCCCCGAACGTTTGAGGCTCTGAAGCTGCGGAGCGTAATCGTCTCGATTGAGCTTGAACTCGCAGATTTCTATCGCGCCAATACCATGGCTCGCGAACCGATCTACGTCGCGTTCGAAGGACCACGGCCACGTCGTAAATTCACTAATACCGAAGTCGCTTAGTTTCTTATTCACTCTCAGACCTCTTGTCGCAACTCAATGACACAGAAACCTTTGCCATCAAGTTCGACAGGGATACCCCGGCGAAGCGCGTTCCGGTCTGCCT
>PMUK01000154.1 GCA_003166915.1 Candidatus Cybelea palsarum | reverse complement strand
CGATGCGACGAGCCTTTGCCCAAGCATTACATGCCGTCTTGGAGCAGGTCGTCGTCGGGCCGTGAGATATGCGATCGTATCGGACGTTCATGCAAATCTCGAATCGCTCGAGCGGGCGCTCGCGGCGACACAACCCTCCGATACCCTCGTTTCGCTCGGTGACGTCGTGGGCTATGGACCCAATCCGAACGAATGCGTCGCGATTCTGCGCGATCGTTGTCGGCACGCGGTGCTGGGCAATCACGATCTCGCCGCGCTCGAGAACTTCGGCGTTGATAGCTTCAACAGCGTCGCGCGGTCGGCCATCGTCTGGACTCAGAGCGTACTCGACGAGCCGAGCCGCGCGTGGCTCAACGCGCTTCCCTACGAGCTTCGCTTTCCCGACTTCTTGCTCGTTCACGGCGCGCCGGTCCGGTATTTCGATTATGTTCTCGATAAAGCGGCCGCCGCGGCGGCGTTCGAACGCACCGACGCGCCGCTCGTCTTCATCGGCCATACCCACATCGCGGAGTATTGGACGTGCGACGAGGAGGGCGCCATCGGTCACAAGCACATGCAGCACGGTGGTGAGCTGGTGCTCGAAGCCGGCAAACGGTACATCGTCGACGTGGGCAGCGTCGGTCAGCCGCGCGACCTCAACCCCGATCCATCGTTTGTGCTCTACGATTCGGAGCGGCGGCACGTCGAATGGATCCGCTACAGCTATGCAATCGATGAGGTGGCGCGCAAGATGCGCGCGGCCGGCCTGCCCTCCTACCTTGCGGAACGATTGGCGTTGGGACGCTAGTGCGCGGCCACTAGTGACCACGAACGACGTCCCGTTTGACGATGGAAACTGCTTTGCGTGCGGTCCGGATAATCCCATCGGCATGCACGTGCACTTCGAGCAAGCGCAGGACTCCGACGGCGTCCGCGCTCGGTGTACTTTGGGGCCGCAGTACCAAGGCTGGCGCGGCATCGCTCACGGGGGCATCGTGATGGCGCTACTGGATGAGGCGATGGCACACGCTGCCGGATTTGCGGGACATCGCGGCGTCACCGCGGCGGTCAACGTGCGCTTTCGCCGGCCGGTTCCAGTCGAAGAACCGCTCGAAGTTCGCGGTCGCGTCGCATGGCAACGGCACCGAGTGCTTGGCGTGGAGGCCGGTCTCTTCGACGCCGCCGAGAATTTGCTGGCGCAGGCCGACGGCCGTTTCGTTTCGCGCGGTACGCTGGATGCCGCCAACGACCGAGCCAACCCCTTCGCGAAATGATCGTCGAGAATCGCCGGGCGCGCTTCGAATACCACATTCTCGAATCGCTCGAAGCTGGGTTGGTGTTGACCGGAACGGAGGTTAAATCGATGCGCGCGGGCGGGGTCAGTTTGAGCGAAGCCTACGCGCGATTCCGTGACGGCGAGGCGTGGCTGCTCGGAATGCATATCCCGCCGTACAAGCAGGGCAGTTTTTCAAATGAGGAGCCGAACCGGCCGCGCAAACTGTTGCTACATAAGGAAGAGATTGCGCGGCTGCAGAGCCGCGTTGGCGAAAAAGGACTCACGATCGTACCGCTGCGGCTCTATTTCACGCGCGGCATCGCCAAAGTGCAACTCGGCGTCGCTCGCGGCAAGAAACTTTGGGACAAGCGTGCCGACGCAGCCAAGCGCGACGTCGAACGGGAAATCGCCGCACACGTTCGCCGGTCATGAGGGGCGCCCGGCCCGAACGCGACGTCGAAGCGACGATCGAGCGCAGCGGCGTGCTGCATCGAGGCGAGCACGTGCTCGTCGCGTGCAGCGGCGGCCCCGATTCGGTGGCGCTAGCGGCAGCCTTACATAGTGCCGCTCCACGAATGGGCATTGACGTCTCGGTCGCGCACGTCAATCACGCCGTGCGAAACTCGGCCCGGCAAGACGAGTGCATCGTGTTGCAGCTGGCCGCGCAGTTCGGAGTGCCGCTCTCAATCACTACGCTCCGAAGCCGCACGGACGACGAAGCGCGACTTCGGCTGGCGCGTTACCGCGCACTTGCGAAAGCCGCCAGCACAAAGTGCTGCTCCGTTATTGCAACCGCTCACCACGCCGAAGATCAAACCGAAACGGTGTTCCTGGCATTGCTGCGGGGTTCGGGATTGGCCGGCCTGAGCGGAATGCCGGCGCGCCGGTCGCTTGAGCCGGGGTTGGATCTCGCGCGACCGTTATTGGGCGTTGCGCCGGAGACGCTTCGCGCCTATTGCCACGCACGAGCGCTGCCCTATGCCGTCGACCCGACAAACTCCGATGCCGGGCGGCGACGGAATGCCGTTCGCGAAGCGCTAGCGAACCTGCGCCCCCTCTTCCCGGCGTTGGATCGCGCCGTCTCGCGCGCGGCCGAGGTAATCGCGGAGGAGGAGCGCGGCAGCCCGCGAGCTCGTCTGCGGCGATCGGTCAGAGAGCACTTCGCGGCCGACGACGATCTGCGCGACCTCGATTTTGCCCACGTCGAGGCCGCGGTTCGAGCCCTCGAAAGCGGCCGAAGCGGCACCTATTTCATGAAGCCTGGGATCGGGCTGAGAGTCGAGGAAGGCTCCATTGCGGGTATCATAACAACGGAGTAACCGCCCAGGGGTCCGCCGGCGCCGAACCCTTTCGCAATAGGTTACGGTTTGGAGTATCAGGAACTCTACCGCAATCTTCCGTACCTAGCCGAAATCTTCCGTACCTAGCCGAGCTTCGAGAGGGTCAAACGGTCTAACCTCAACGTGAACAAACATCTCCGGTCCATCGTCCTCATCATCCTGGCGGTCATCGCGGTCTTTATCATCGTCGAGCGCTTCGTCGCGCCGAGCGAAGGAGAGACCCGTCTTGACTACGGGGCTTTCTATCAGAAGCTCGAGGCCGGTCAGGTTCAATCGTTTCACGCCACCGGCCTGAGCGCCATCGGCGATCTTTCCAACGGAGCCAAATACTCCGTCGCCGTTCCAAACCTCGACCAAACGTTCGTCGACGAAGTCTATCGCAAGGTCAAGAGTGGAGCGATCAGCTTCGATCAGCAATCGAGCGCGGGGCTCCTCACCAGCCTGATGACGCTCGGACCGCTCGCGATTACCGTGCTGCTGCTCTTTTTTATCTTGCGCCAAGCGCAGAGCGGCGGAAGCCAAGCGCTTTCATTTGGCCGCTCGCGTGCGAAGATGCTTTCCGAGAACCGTCCGAAAGTGACTTTCGCCGACGTAGCCGGCGTCGACGAAGCCAAGGAAGAGCTGGCGGAGATCGTCGACTTCCTCAAATACCCAAAGAAGTATCAGTCCCTGGGCGCGCGGATTCCCAAAGGTGTCCTGCTGCTAGGTCCGCCCGGAACGGGCAAGACGCTGCTCGCGCGGGCGATCGCGGGAGAGGCGGGCGTTCCGTTCCTCTCGATATCGGGTTCCGATTTCGTGGAGATGTTCGTGGGCGTCGGTGCGTCTCGCGTGCGCGACCTCTTCGACCAGGCGAAGAAGTCCGCACCGTGCATCGTCTTCATCGACGAAATCGACGCGGTCGGGCGTCAACGCGGCGCGGGTTTGGGCGGCGGCCATGACGAGCGCGAGCAGACGCTCAATCAGCTATTGGTCGAGATGGACGGATTCGATCAAAACACCGGCGTTATCCTAATCGCCGCTACAAATCGTGCCGACGTCCTCGACCCGGCGCTCTTGCGTCCGGGGCGCTTCGACCGTCAAATCGTCGTCGGTCGCGCCGACTTCAAGGGAAGAGAGAAGATTCTTGAAGTTCACGCTCGCAACAAACCGCTGGGCCGCGAAGTTTCGCTTGAAACGCTCGCCAAACGAACGCCGGGCTTCTCCGGCGCCGATCTTGAGAATTTGCTCAATGAAGCCGCGCTGCTGGCGGCGCGCCGAAACAAGAGCGTTATCGAGATGATCGACTGCGACGAAGCGATCGATCGCGTCATGGTGGGCCCGGAGCGCAAGTCGGTCGTCATGTCGCAAAAGAGCAAGAACATCGCTGCCTACCATGAGTCCGGGCACGCCATCGTAGGTGGAATGCTCGATAAATCGGATCCCATCCACAAGGTGACGATCATTCCGCGAGGCATGGCGCTTGGCTTGACGTGGTCGCTCCCGGAGGACGACCGCTATCAAGTCACCCGCGAAGAACTGATCGCACAGATCACGATGGCTTTAGGTGGCCGGCTCGCAGAAGAAATCGAGTTTGGCGACGTAACCACGGGCGCGAGCAACGACTTCGAAAAGGCGACCGAGCTGGCGCGCCGGATGGTCACGCAATACGGAATGAGCGAGTTGGGTCCGATCCAGTACGGACGCGGAGCGCACCAAGTCTTCCTTGGCCGCGATATCGGCGAGGAGCGCAACTACTCCGAGGAAGTAGCGAGCAAGATCGATGCCGAGGTCCGCAAGATCATCGAGTCGTGCTACGAGAACGGTAAGCGCATTCTTACCGGAAACTGGAGTAAAGTCGTGCGTATGGTCGCGTCATTGCTGGAGTACGAAACCGTAGAAGCCGAGGAAGTTAGGTCCATCCTCGACGGCCGGCCGTACGATCGAGTGCGCGACGTGGAGGTGGCTGCGGCGCCCGACGGGCAGAGCGAACGCTCTGCGACCGACGAAGCCAAACGGGCCGAAAAACCCACGCGCTTTCCGCCGAAGATTTCTCCGGAACCCGCGTGACGTCGCGCGCGCTTCTGTTCTCTGCGGCGCTCGTTGCTGCGTCGCTTCTTCTTGCGGGCAATGCCGTGGCCGAATCCGCGTTGCAGCAAAGCGGCACGTTGCCGCGCGGCGGCACGTACGTAATCTCTGCGGATTCGACGGTTGCCTCGGCAGCCATCGGTCTTTGGTTTCGCGCGCCGGGAGCGGGCTACGACAACTCCACACCCGGCATTGCCGATCTCGCAGCGACGGCCGCCGCGGTCGCGCCGCTGGCCAGTGGAAAGTCGCTTTTCGCACTCGTGCATAGCGTCGGCGGAGAGCTGAACGTCGAAGTCTATCCGGATATCGTCGGCATCGCGGTTGTCGTCCCGGCATCCGCCGCGCGACGCGTCGTCGCCGCCATCACCGCCGCCTATTACGCTCCGGCCGTGGACGACGTTGCCGTGAAAACCGCGCGAGCAAATGCCGCGGTTCTCGGCGTGCAGCAGCGCTACGAGACCGATGCGACGCTGCACGATCTTCTCTTCAAGCAAATCTTTGCAGGTGGGCCGGCTCACTACCCGCCGCTGGCGACCTCCGTCGCGCAAATCACGAGCGTTTCGACCGCGCAAATCAGTGATTTTGCCAAGCGCGCCTTTCGCTCCGAAAACTCAATCCTTGCCCTGACCGGAAACGTCGACGCTTCAAGCGTCACCGCGGTTACGGACGGAAGCGGCGCCGGGCGCATGGATCCGCCCTACGACTCGACGCTTGCGGCGGTTCCTGCTTCAGCGACGGCTTTGGGGCTCGTCGGCGGCATCGGATTGGCGTGGATCGGCCCTCCCATTACCGACGAGAAAGCCGCCACCGCATTGGATTTTATCGCCGATTACCTCTTCCGCGATGACACGGGGGTAGTCCCAAAGGCACTCGACCAGACCGCAAACGATGCGTTGGTCGTTGGTCAGTTCATAACGATGCACGATCCCGGCGTTATGGTGGTAACGATCGGAGGCGATCACGCCGAAAAGGCGCGCGATCGCGTACTCGGCGCGCTCTCTTCGATGCGAACGCCGCTGAACGCGCAAACCTTCAATGCGGCTCGCGAAGCGTTCCTCTATCACATCGCTTCGGATACGGAGACGCCGCAGGAACGGGCCGACAATCTCGGCTGGTACGGCGTCGAGGGCGACCCGGCGTATGCTCCTGGAATCGTTGATGGCACCTACGCCCGTTCCGTTCGCGCGCTCGATCCAGCCTATGTGGCCGACGTCGTAAAACACTATTTGGCAACGCCGGTTGTCGTCAACATGCAAGCGAAGGAGTCGTCACAGTGAATCTCGCGCGTTATGGTGCGGCAGCACTGGCGTTCGCCTTGCTGCCGATAGCCGTGCTTGGCGCCGCCCCGGCGGTTCCGCCTCCGAGCATCGATACGGTCGCGGGCACGACGGTACTTCAGCAGCTCGATTCGGCCGCCTCGCTCGCCGGCGTGACGCTGGTCGTACGCGCGGGCCTCGATCGGCAGACCATGAAGCAGAACGGCCTGGCGGCGCTCGTCGCAGAGACGATCATGAAAACGCCCGTAGGTACACCGGCGATGCCGCTGGAAGATGCAGTCGCCGCTCGCGGCGGCTCCGTTCGCTTCACGGTGGACCCGGGAGACGTTCGTTTCTACGCCGAGGCGCTGCCCGACGACGCACCGGCCGTACTCGAGCTCTTACGTGCAGCCATCGCGGCGCCGGACTTCTCTTCCGCGACCGTACGGGCGGCGCGAGCCGCACTGACGCAAGAGATCGCTGCAAGCCAGCAAGTCGCGTTGCAGGTCGGCTTGGACATGCTTAACGCGGCCTCGTCGCCGCAGGCCAACGCGGGGCTACCGGAACTCGGCACGCCCGCCTCGCTTTCGGATCTTTTTCCCGGCGATGCCTCGGCATTTTATCGTGCGTATTATCGTCGCGGCGGTGTCTTAGTGAGCGCCGCGGGACGGCTGGACGCGCTCTCGCCCGCCGCACTCTCCGCTCTCGCCGGTGTGCTGCCGCTCGGAACCACATCGCCGGTCACCGTGCACATGGCTGCGCTGCGAGGAACGACGCGCGAAATCGTGGCGCATCGAGACATTTCCTCGCCGTGGCTGATCGCGCAATACCCGGCCCCTGGCGTAGACAGCAGAGATTTCGGAGCGATGCTCGTTCTCGCCGCGTTCCTTCGCCGGACGATCTCGGACATCGCCCAGGTTCCCGGAGTCGTCTCGCCGACCTTTGCGTCGCGTTCCGTGGGAGCCGTGTATGTCTACGATCGCGTTCCCTCCAGCTTGGTTATTTACGTCAATGGCGGCCTGATCGGCAATCCGAGCCGGACCTTTGCGACGGCCCTCTCGGTCGTCAACGTGCTCGCCGCTACGACGCTGCAGGGATCCATCGAAGAGTTCAAAGCCGCGGCAGCGGGCGATTTCGCAAATAACGCGACGACGCTCGAAACGCGAACGTGGCTGGCTGCGGTCTTTTCGCGTGAAAGTACTTCGCCGGATTTCATCAACCGCGCCCTAGCGGCGATCTCCGCTACGACGCCGGCCGACGTGCAGCGCGTCGCGCGCACCTATCTCGGCAATCCGACGATTGCGCTGGTTTTACCGCGCGGCTCTAACCTACAAGACTAAACCAGACTTGATTCAGTCCATGCCGTTGTTGCCAAAAGGCTCATGTGCAAAGCACACTTCGCCTTTCGGCGCCTAGGCCTGGACGGAATCAAGCCTGGTTTAACAATGAGGGTAGCCCTGGTTCATGATTACTTAAATCAGCGTGGGGGCGCGGAGCGGGTCTTTGCGCACGTTGCGCGGGCGTGGCCCGACGCGCCGATCTATACGGCTCTCTACGACGAACGCGTCGCCGGAAGCGAGTTCCCCGCCGCACGCGTGCGCCGCTCGTATCTCGCGCGGATTCCCTTGGCTAACCGTTACTTTCGGGCGCTGGCGCCGTTCTATCCGCGCGCCTTCGAAACGTTCGATCTTTGCGCCTACGATGCGATCGTAAGCTCGACGACCTCGTGGGCGAAGGGCGTGCGCTTTCCACGCAGCTCGATCCACGTTTGTTACGTCAATACCGTTAGTCGTTTTGCATTTGCATACGAGGAGTACGTTGCCGGAATGACGCGAACGCGTCTCGTGCGCCCGCTCGTCGATCGGCTCGTCGCTTGGGACCGTGCCGCCGCGATGCGCCCGACGCGATTGGTCGCAAACTCGCGCAACGTCGCGGCGCGCATCCGCAAGTACTACGGCCGCGACGCCGACGTTCTGCATTGCCCTGTCGACATCGATCGCTTCGGCGTCGGACGCGGCAACGGCGACTACTTCATCGTTGCCTCGCGCTTACTGCCTTACAAGCGCATCGACCTTGCAATTCGCGCCGCATCCCTCGCCGGCGTGAGGCTGCTGATCGCCGGCAGCGGTCCCGCGGAAGCATCGCTGCGCACGATGGCCAAAGGTACGACGACTACGATGCTCGGCTACGTATCGGATGTTCGCCTCAACGAGCTGCTAAGAAACGCGCGCGCGGCGATCGTTCCCGGCGAAGAAGATTTCGGGCTCGTCCCGCTCGAAGCCGCGGCGGCCGGGCGGCCCACCATCGCCTACCGAGGAGGCGGCGCCCTCGAAACGATCGTCGAAGGAGGTACCGGAGCTTTCTTCGACGACGCGAATGCCGAATCGCTAGCCGACGCGCTTCGAACGTTTGACGCCTCGCACTTCGACCCACAGCATCTCCGCAAACACGCAGAAAGGTTCGCGCCTTCGCAGTTCATCGAACGGTTGCACGGCATCGTCGCGCAAGTCTACCGCGAGAAGCACGAAGACGGCGGCGACGTCGAGATTTAGTCGTATGAGAACGACCTACGTGGCCGTCATAGTCTACGCTTTGGTCTACATTGCGCTCGACCTGAACAAGCTGTACGCGCTGCGATACGGCGCCGATCTCGGGACGTACCTACAGACGTTCGTTAACCTGCAACACGGCTCGTCGTGGAACTTTGGAGAGTGGAAGCAGCATTTTGCGGTGCACGACTCGTGGGTGCTCATCGCTCTCGTTCCGCTGATCGCGTTGTTGCCTCGTGCGGAGACGCTGATCGTGGTGCAAGTCGTTGCGGTTGCGGCAGCGGCGATTCCGCTCGTGCTGCTGGCTCGCGAGGTTGGAGTTAGCGCACGAGCGGCAAACCTGCTCGGTGTGGCATATCTCCTGTCGCCGGCGACGCAGGGGCTCGGCTACGATAACTTTTCCGAGAACGTCTTCGTGCCCGTTCTGGCCTTGTGGGGAGGCCTTTTCGTGCGCAAGCGACTGCTCTGGCCAACGCTCGCAGCGGGTGCCCTGCTGGCCGGACTCAAGGAGGACGAGCTCCTCTTCGTGCTCTGGTTTGGGGTGGCATGCGCGCTTTGGTGGGATCGACGGATCGGATTGGGGCTGATTCTCATAGCAGGTTTGATTGGATTGGTTTTCGTCGGGGTCGAGCATCTCGGAGGCGTGCATCCGAACGTTCCGCCGTATGGCTTTCGAATTTTCGATGTCGGCGGTAAGCTCAGCCTCGTCGCGCTGCTGCTCGCACCCTTCGCTTTGGCTCCGCTTGCGATCGGGCGCCGGCTGCTGCTCGGCGCACCGTTGCTCGCCGAGATCGTTTTCATGCAGCCCTGGAACTACGAGCCGAGCCGGTTCGGATCGCATTACGTCGCGCCGCTCCTGGCGGGCACTGCGATCGCCGCGGCATTCGGGCTTCGGCGCGTCCCCGGATTCGCGCGCGCGATGGTGCCCTGCGCTCTGGTCGTAACGCTGCTCGTCAACGACACGGTGCTGCATCTGGGACGCTGGCCCTATATTGTCGACTGGAATGCGTACGCACGCGCCGTCGCGTTACGAGATAGCGGGCAGGCGGCGTTGCTGCCGCGACGTGACGAAGGCGTGTGGGCCGTCTCCGCGGCCAATCCGAACGTGCGTCTCGATCCGCGGCCGGATCCGAAGTTCGCCGGATGTCCGGCTTACGACACGAATGCGGGCGCGTTCTTTGCAAGCCTCCGCGGGCGTGCGCCGGCCCGTCTATGCGGGGGCGTGCCGGTAGCGCCGTGACGATCTCGACCTACGGCCCGATCCGCGCGCTGCGCGAGGATCGCAGACGCTTTGCCGCGTTGCGTGAGAGACGCATCCTCATCTATTGGCCGCATGGGTTGGGCGATTGGGTTCATTTCGGTTACGTCGCTCCGCTGCTGGATGATTCGAACGCTTATGCGATCACCCGTTTCGGCGACGATTACGTCAGCCTGCTGGAGGGAAGCCCGATCGTGCGGGCGCTTTCCAGCGGCGTGCGTGCAGCGGCCGATGGCGCCGAGCTTGGCGCGGCACATCTCGGCATTACCCTTCGGGAGTGCGGCGGCAAGGACGTACGGCTAAGAGTTCCATTTCCGCTCTCTCAAGACGTCTTGGACTTCAGGCCTGACGCGCTGCTCTGGACCGACTATCCGGAAACGGAAGGGCGTACGGCCTATCCGTTTCACACCAAAGCGCGGAACTTAGCTCGAATGCTCGTCCGCCCGGAGCGGCTTGCAACGTTCGACCTCTCGCAGCCGCTGCGATCGGCGATTGGCTTTGCGGCCCCGGAGGAAACCTGCCGTCGCGTTGACGAGCGTCTAGCCCGCGTACTTCCAAAAGGCAAGCGGCTCTGCGTGATCTCGAGGGCCGGCATAACGGCGGCTCGCAAGAACTGGGGAGACGGAAGCGAGGCTCGCGCCTTCGTCGCCGCTTTGCGAGGACGCGTTTCCGATTGGATCGTTATTTCGATGGAGGACGAAGACCTCGGCGAAAACGTCGTTGGATTTCGCAGTCTCTTCGCCGAACTCGATGAGCCCTTCGCGAGGCTCTTCAAAGCGTTGGCAGCTCGCATCGATCTCTTCGTCGGAGTCCCGGCCGGTCCGCTGCATTTCGTCCTGGCGCGCGGCGGCGTCCCGGCGATCGGCCTGTGGGTCGCGCACCATCCCGACTGGTACGACGAGCCCAATCCCAACGCAATTCACGTCGTCGGTCGTAACGTGCGCGATCGCGGATTCGATCGGCGCGTCGCGACGACGAGCAAACCGCAGTCGCTGCGTCACCGGTTGCACTATCTGGATTCCGCGACGATCGGCGCGGAGCCGGTGCTCGAAGCGGCATCGCAGCTCGTTTGAGAGCTTTCTTAAGGCGGCTCTGATCTATTGA
>PMUK01000006.1 GCA_003166915.1 Candidatus Cybelea palsarum | reverse complement strand
TCGATACGGTGTCCTTCAGAACCGCACCGGCCCAGCCTATCTCAGCGTCGGTCAAGTAACTCTCCGCCGGTCGTACCAAGGAGGGCAAGTCAGACCTCCGTAAATGCTGGAAGGCACAATGGGTAACGGCGGCCTGATCCTCGGTATCTTCATCGTCATGGCGGTCGCGGCGATGACCGTCATGCTATTTCTCGGCAATTATCGTTCGCGGGAACCGCTGCCGCAGCAGGTCGTCGCATCGCGGGGGTATGCGTTACGACGGTACTGGTTTTGGCTCGTGCTTATCGTCGCGATAACGGTTTTTATGGTGACGATACCGTTCTTTCCATATCCGAGCGTCCGAGCTTCGGCCCGTGCAGAGCATTTCACGGTGATCGCACAGCAGTACAACTTTTCGCTTCCAGCGGTCGTTCCCCTGAACCGGCCGGTCATTTTCGACGTAACCTCGAAGGATGTCAATCACGGTTTCGGCATCTACGGCCCAAACGGCGCCATCGTGAGCCAAGTCCAAGCAATGCCGGGATACATCAATCATCTGCCTCTTACATTTACCATTCCGGGCCACTACCTCGTGCGGTGTCTCGAATATTGCGGTATCGCTCACGCGGGGATGCAGGGAGGCTTTGACGTTCGATGACGAGCACGCATGTGTCTGAACAAAATGCCGGCCTGCGGGTGATGTGGACGTACATTGCCACGGGGCTGGCGATTTTCGTTCTGATGTTGCTGGTCGGCATCGTGACGCGAGCATCGCAAGCCGGTTGGCTCCCGCTGGATCCTGGTAGTTTCTACTCGTTACTCAGTCTACACGGGGTCGGTATGATCGTTGCGATGGCGATCAGCGGCCTTGGGGTACTTTGGTATCTCGCGCGCCGGGAGATGGAGCTCGATGAGAGTATAGCCTTTATTGCGTACGGATTCTTCCTGGCCGGCACCGTGTGCGTCATCGTCAGCGCCATTCCTGGCAGGTACGGTTCCTTGTGGACGATGCTCTATCCGTTGCCGTTCGTGGGGACGTATTGGCCCAGTTGGGCAACCGGGACGTGGTTAATCGGCAACGCCCTCGTCATGCTAGGGTTCATGCTGTGGTGCGGTCAGATGCTCGGCGCGCTCCTTGCACGGTATGGGGGCGTGCGCGGCATGCTCGCGGTTGACTACGTTCTTCGCAATCGCGACTTTACACAGTCCGGCAAGAAACCGCCGCCACCGCAGATGTTTGCCGCAGCGATCACCGCGTTCGACGGATTCATCACCGGCACGGTCGGCCTGGTCATCGGAACGGCCTTGATCGTGCACTGGATGGATCCGTCGGTCGCGCTCGACCCGCTCTGGGCAAAGAACCTAACCTACCTATTCGGCCATTCGTTTGCGAATCTGACGATGTACATGGCCGTGGCCGGCATCTACGTGGGTCTCCCGCTATGCACGAAGCGAGAATATCATACCTCTCCGCCGCTCGTGGTCGCGTGGTGGGGGACGCTCCTGTTCGTCATCATTGCATACTTTCATCACCTCTATATGGATTTCGTGCAGATGCAATGGATGCAGTTCGTAGGTGAGATCGCATCGTATCTGGCGGCAATCCCGGTTGTCGTCGTAACGGTCTATGGCGGTGTCATGCTCGTGCACCGCTCCGGCATGCGCTGGTCGCTCGGGGCGATGTTTCTCTACGCCGGAATGATCGGATGGGTCGTCGGCGGCATCGCGGCGGTGCTCGACGCGACGATTCCCGCCAACGTCGACTTGCACAACACGCTTTGGGTTCCGGGCCACTTCCACACCTATCTGCTGGAAGGCGTGCTGCTTTTCATCCTCGGATGGGTTTTCGTAAACCTCGAGCAGCGGGCACAGGCTGCGTCCGGTCTGCTCACACGCTGGCTTATCGGCGTCGGAATGTTTGGCGGTGGTGCGCTCTTTCTGCTCGGGTTCTATCTAGCAGGCGCATTCGGCGTCCCCAGACGTTATGCAGTCGAACCGGCACCTGGGCCTTTCTTTGCAAGCCTTGCGACGATGGGCGCGCTCATCTTTCTCGCTGGCTTCGTGATCTGCGGCGCCGAGGCATGGCGGCTCGCACGCCTTCCGAAGCGGCAGGCTGTCGGATGAAGGAACGCAGGGTTATCGCTGGCCTCGTGCTTTTTGCGACCGTTCTATTTGCGCTCGTTCCGGTGATCCGCCGCGGCGCCGAGCTTCCTACGGCACAACATCACTTCGTTCACGCCCTCATGCTCGCCGGTGCAGCGCTTTCCGGTATTCTCTTCGCCGGGCGCACGCGGGGCGGGCGCCGTGGTGCCGTTTGGCTCGTGATCGCCACGCTTGTGCCGGCTCTCGCCATGCTCCTGATGTGGCCGTCAAAGTACGCGTATTTTGAAACGCATCCGTACGGGCACCTCACCGAGCATCTGGCTCTCGTGGTCCTCGGATTTCTCGCCGGCTTCGGCGGGGAACGCTATGCGGCGGGCATCGGATGGGCTGCCGGAATCGGGATATTCGCGATGGGCATGCTCGCGATCGGCGGATACGGCGTCGTGCGTTCCGTTCCGAACACCATTGGCATTGCGGCAGCGCCAACATCGCGTGCGAACATTGGCGGGTTGCCCAACCAAACGCGCGGCGCCGCTCTCTTCGCGCAAAACTGTGCGGTCTGTCATGGCACGGTAGGAGTGGGCGGCGAAGGACCGTCGCTTAAGAACGAGCGATCGCGCAAGTCACTTGTGCAAGCCGAGGCCTGGATACAGAATCCCGCTCCTCCGATGCCCAAGCTCTACCCGGGAACGCTTTCGCTACGGGATGTTGCGGACGTCGCGGGGTACGTCGAAACACTACGATAACCGCGCCAGAAGCGCACACGTCACAGAAAACGTGATGTTCCGACGCGGCTTCCAAGATTGCTGCTTGGGGGCTACCGACGTTAAGCTTCAATCAGTTCGTCTAACGGCCGTCTAACGAACTAGCTAAAATCCGACGGGATTTGCGGGAAGCGCCCGGGACTGGGATAACGGAGAACACTGACAGGACGGGACTTTCCGGTATTCGTCGGGAGCGGCCGGAACTCCGATTCGAGTGTTCGACTCCCGTTGGCGCTACCAAATGGGCCCTTATCCTGTCAGGACTTTTCGCGAATTTGGCGGCCGCAAGGGCGCCAAATCTAACAACTGTCTAACGGACTGCGGAAAAAGCGCTCTAGGTTCACCCGCGGCCGATGCCGGCGCTGCCACTCGGCCAGGCTACCGCGCTGGCGCATCCCACGCGCAAGGTAACCGCTAGCGCGGCTGCGCTTCGCTCCGGCCTTGCGCGCGGGTCCCTTCGCGCGCGGTTCAAGCGGCCCTTGGCAGATCGATTGCGGTACGGACTTGACTTACCCACCACCGCCGAAATAAATCGCTCGGGACGACTCGAGTGCATTACTCCAGCCCCGATTTTAGGCAAACATTTCATTAGGGCAACCACACCGTAGCATCGTACTCGTATCCGGCGTCCAAGTGTCTCGACGGCTGCAACTTCCACAAGTCCTCGCTGGTGTGGCCGAGCTTTTCCGCGTACAAGCCGTAGTATCCGGGCAGCAGGGCGAGAAAGGTGAAACGGCCCCGCTGGTCCGTTACCCTGCTCTGAAGATCGCTACCTGACATGGCATAGACGACCGCGCCCGCAGCGGCTTTGTGGCTCGACGCATCGAGCACGGTTCCGCGAATCATGACATCGCCTTGAAAACCGCTTTCACCGCTCACGACGATCGCGAACGCGGCTAACAACAGGGCAGTGCTTCCCATCTTTAGCCTCCGAAGAACCGGTAACTTCGGCAAGGGCGGCATGCGGCCCCGTGCCGTCAAAGAAGGGTTCCATGCGAACTCTAAGCCTCTTTCTCGCGCTCGTTGGCGCAGCAGACTTAACGGCATGCGAAGCTACTCGCTTGGCCCCATCGGCGCCCGTCGGTAGCGCGTCGCGCCTGATGACGGCCGGTCTTAGTGTTGCGCGAATTCGACGACTGCCGCCTCGATCGCGGC
>PMUK01000103.1 GCA_003166915.1 Candidatus Cybelea palsarum | reverse complement strand
CTAGAGTCGCCGGCGCCTGATCGATTGGTATCAGAATAAACCTCCGCTAACCCGCTGCTCTCATTTCCAGCCTGGGACCGCGGTCATCCTTCGACCCTTCGACAAGCTCAGGGCAGGCTAAGCTCAGGATGACACTGGGAGGTTCAGGATGACATTGCGCCGAGGCGCCAGGTTGCGACGAACGCTTTAAAGACGACCGGATAGGAATCGTGCACGAAACGAACGCTCCGGGAGCCGGTGCGTTCGAAGCTTGGGATCGTTGCGACGAGATGCGCTTGCGCCGCAGTGACGAGCTGCACGTCGAGCGTGATCGGCGGCTCGAAGCAAAAAAGCTTCGCGGCCGACGCCCCGGAGATCGCCGCTTCGGCTTCCCGGCGAATCGCGCGTTGCGCGGCGGCCGGCATCATCGAGTCGGCCGCGAAACTGCCGATGGATTCTTTCACGATGACGCCGCGCACCCAGGGCATCTGTTCCGCAATGCCTTCGACCGTCGTGCGATCGCCCGTCGCCAGTAGGAGCGGGACACCGTAATAGCCGAGCAGACCGGCGTTGAGCGTCGCTTCGCCGCACCGAATACCGTTGATGCGAACGTCGTAGATGATCGAGGGCGTATACGTATGGCACAAAACCGCGTCGGCATCGCCTGCCGCCCCGTGATAACCGATGAAGAACGCTCCGCCGAAACCGCCGTCGGCGCCTTGCACCATCGAAAACGGCTTGCGGTTACCGAAGATCACGCGAACGTCCGAAGGAAGATTGTCGAGCAAGAGATTGCGCATCGGTCCATGCGAGTCGTTGACGAGTACCCCGGCGACACCGCGCGCGCGCGCTCCTTCGATTGCGCTGGCCACTTCTTGCGCGTAGTAGCGGCGGTAGGTCTCGTACTCTGCGTGCGGCGTGCGGGCGTCGACCTGCTGCCAAGCGCAAACGCCGGCCACACCCTCCATATCGCTGGAAATATAAAGGTTCATCCCTTTGTCATCCTGAGCTTGTCGAAGGATCGGCGGCGGCGGCGATGCGCGTCGCGGCGAGAAAGGCCGCTAGAAGCTTCGGATAATCGCCGCTGGTAAAGCGCACTGCGCGTGCGCCAATGCGGGTGAAACCGGGCATAAGCTCGATGAAATCCGCTTGCTCGACGTTGGCCGTCTCGATCGCCAGCTCGAATGGCGCGTCGAAAACGAACGGCTTGGCGTGGGCGATGCGCCCCATCGCCTCGCGGGCCCCGGCGCGAATTGCCTCCCGTGCTGCCTGCGGCGTCAGCGAGTTCACGGCGGAGAAACCGATCGCGTCCTTCACCGCTACTCCCACCGCCCACGGCATGGCGGCGACGCTCTCTTCGACGATCGTGCGATCTCCGGTAATGAGGACGACCGGAACGCCGTAGCTCCCGGCCAATGCGGCGTTGAGCAATGCTTCGCTGCACTGCGTGCCGTTGACGGTCACGCGGTAGACGTCGTCGGAGTAGGTGTGGGCGAGCGTCGCGGCGTCGCCTGCCTTGGCGTGATAGCCTGTGAAAAAGACCGCGTCGATTGCAGCGTCCAAGCCCTGCGTCATGCTCCAAGGTTTGGGAGCACCTGAGATAACGCGCACGTCGTCATCCGGCGGAAGCTCGTCGAGTAGCAGGTTGCGCATGGACCAGTGCGAGTCGTTGACGACAATTCGGCGCGCTCCGCCCTCGCGCGCGCCGTCGATGGCCGCGCGCACCTCTCGCGTCATGTTCGAGCGAAAAATCGGATACTCGTGAAGGTCGCTGGGATCGCATTGCTTCCACGAGCACAGGCCGGCCGTGCCCTCCATGTCGCACGAAATGTAGACCTTCATTGGCGCAACGCTTGCCGAGCTTGTGCCAAGCCCTCCTGCGCCGCGACGTTTCGCGGGTTGGCGCGCAAGGCGCGCTCGTAGAGCGGAATCGCCTGTTCGAAATGATTCGAGGCCAGATACATATCGCCGAGCTGCGCCAAAGCGACGTCGTCGTTGGGGTGGGCCGCGATGCGCGCGCGCAGCTTCCGCAACTCCGCAACCACGGGCGCGGGCGGACCGCCCTCAACGTCGTTCTGCGACCCCTGCTGCGGCGTTTGCCCGGCGCTGCGCGCCGTGACGGCCTTTCCGAAGACCGAACCGGTCACGCCAAATCCGTCGGCCACCAAATACGCCATGATGCAGAGAAACGCCGCGGCGATGGCGATGAAGATCGGTAGGTAAATTCGAGGCGGAAGCCCACCTGACTCGTTTGGCGGCACGAAGAATCGGTTGGACGAATCGCGAAGAAAACCATGCAATGCTGCCCGCCGAAGCCGACCTTCAGCTCCTTTTCGCGCGCTTGAACTACGAGTTTTTTAACGGCACAGTCCCCGGTTGCCGAATTCGTTATAACGCACGCTTTTCAAACTCGGCCGGGCGGATCAGTTACACCGGTCAGCCGATGCTCATCGAGCTCTCCTCGAAGCAACTCGGGCGGCGGCCGGACGCGCTGCAAGAGACCCTTCTCCACGAGATGATTCACGCGTGGTGCTTCGCGCACTTCAAGGAGATGGGCCACGGTGCGCGCTTCAAGCGCAAGCTGCGCGAGTGCGGCCTGAGCTCCATCTATCACGATCTCGGGAACGCCCCGGCGCTGCGGGAATCGACCAAACGCTACATTCTTCGGTGCGAGCATTGCGGGCTCGAAGCGCTCCGTCGAAGCCGGCCGAGCAAGCCGTCGAGCTGCGCGCGCTGCAACAAACGTCGCTTTGATCCGCGGTTTCCGCTGACGGTCTATGAAATCGTCGAGATGCACGCCGTCGGAACCACGCTCGAGCGCACCGCCGCCCGGAAAGGCCGCGACTGACGCCGAAGTTCCCAGACCATGACGACGAAGATGCAGAACGGTGCGCCGGCCCGCATCGAAAGCGACTCGATGGGGAAGATCGAGGTTCCGGCCGACAAGTATTACGGCGCGCAATCGGCGCGCTCGCTCGTGCACTTCGACATCGGAGACGGCACGTGGCCTCGAGACGTTATGCCAAAGCAAGTCATCAGGGCGATGGCGCTGCTCAAGAAAGCCGCGGCGACGGTCAATAACGACCTCGGAAAGCTCGACGAAGAAAACACGCGGCTGATCGTCGCGGCGGCCGACGAAGTGATCGCCGGTAAGCTCGACGCGCATTTTCCGCTGCGCGTATGGCAGACCGGCTCCGGAACGCAGACGAACATGAACGTGAACGAGGTCATCTCGAACCGGGNNGAACGCCAACGAGGTCATCGCCGGTCGCGCCAATGAAATCGCGGCGGGAAAGCGCGGCGGCAAAGACCCGATCCATCCCAACGATCACGTCAATATGTCGCAATCATCGAACGATACGTTTCCGACGGCGATGCACGTCGCCGCGGCGCAAGCGATGTCACAGATGCTACCGGCCGTGCAAGCGCTGCGCGACGCGCTGCATGCCAAGGCACAGGAGTGGTCGCACGTCGTAAAAGTCGGCCGAACGCACTTGCAAGATGCCACGCCGCTCACGCTGGGCCAAGAGTTTTCCGGCTACGTCACCCAGCTCGATCGTGCGATGCGCGCATGCGCAGAGGCGTTGGACCCACTCTTCGATCTCGCAATCGGCGGAACGGCGGTCGGCACCGGTCTCAACGCGCATCCCGAGTTCGGCGAGCGCACCGCGCGCAAGATCGCGGAGCTTACCGGGTTACCTTTCCGCTCGCATCCGAACAAGTTCACGGCGCTGGCGTCGCACGATGATTTCGTCTTCGCTTCGGGGGCGCTCAAGATGCTGGCCGCCGCCCTCATGAAGATTGCCAACGATATCCGCTGGCTGGCCTCGGGACCGCGCGCGGGAATCGGCGAGCTCGTTCTACCCGAAAACGAGCCCGGCAGCTCGATCATGCCGGGCAAAGTCAATCCGACGCAGTCCGAGGCGATGACGATGGTCTGCGTGCAAGTCTTCGGCAACGACTTGGCGATCAGTTTCGGGGCGTCGCAGGGCAACTTCGAGCTCAACGTCTTCAATCCGGTGATGATCTATAACTTCTTGCACTCGACGACGCTCCTGCGCGACGCGTGCACGATGTTCCGCGAGCACGCCGTCGATGGGCTGCAAGCCAACGAGGAGCAGATCAAGAAGTATTTAGATGAATCGTTGATGGTGGTGACGGCGCTCAACCCGCATATCGGCTACGACAAATCAGCCGAAATCGCCAAGAAGGCACACCACGACAAAACGACCCTCAAGAAAGCCGCCCTCGCGCTCGGCCACGTCTCCGAAGAGGAGTACGACCGCATCGTCGTGCCCAAAGACATGACGTCGCCGCGCTAGAGCGCTGGCGTTACGTTTTCGAGCCCCTAAAGGTGCTCTTCGTCGCTTTGAAGGTGACGGTGCCTTTCATCGTCGTCCGCGTTTTGTTTACTTGAGCCGTCCCCTTGCCGGTTCCGAGCCCCTTAGCGGTGACCACCAGGGTGAGTTTACTTTTGCGGATGGTGCCTTTGATGGTCCCTTTGGTGGTGATTGACTGTATGGTAATCGCAACGGTGCCGGAGAATTTCTTGCCCTTTTGCGTTAGGTGCATCGTGAAGCTGCCTGAGCCGCTGCCCGAGTCCCAGGCGCCCTTCCAGCTTCCGGTCAGCTTCGGCTTTGCCAGCTCGACCGTTCCGGTCGGGGGGGCGGTGGTGGTGGGCAGCGTCTTGACCGAACATGACGAGAGCACGGGAGCAACGGCGACCGCGAGCACGAAGCAAATGGATTGTATACGTCTCATAGGCGGTTAATTCTACTCCCGAAGGTGGGCCTTGGCCAGAGGTTGGCTTCTAAAGTTGGCGCCAAACCAGCGTGCCGGCGGCGATTACCAAGGCGACCGCAACGACGATCAGGAGTTGCGGCGATTTGAGCCGCAGCGAGAGCCGCGCGCCGATGGGACCACCAAGCAACCCGCCCGCTACGAGCGGCACGACGTCTCGCGCGACGATGTCGCGCTGCAATGCGTGAACCGCGAGGCCGACCGGTGAGGTGAGAAGGATCGCGAAGTGCGACGTCGCGCTGATCGCGTGCACCGGCAGCTCCGAGAAGTAAAGGAACGTCGGCACCAACACGATTCCGCCGCCCAAACCGAAGAGGCTCGAGAAAATTCCCACGACGAATCCCAAACCAAGCGCGGCGCGATACGACATGCCCTTGATCTTCGCGACGCGATCGTGCTCGATTCGCCCCGCCATGCGACGCTCCGCATTCCACGCCATATCGATCGCCACGGCAACGAGCAGCACTGCGAGGATCGTGTCGAACAGCCGCGCCGAGATGTGAACCGACGCGATCGCCCCGAGAATGCTGCCCGGCAAGCCGCCGGCAGCGATCAGCAGGCCGATCTTTAGGTGGACGCGTTTTTGCAGCAGATAGGTGAAGGCGCCGCTGGCGCTGTTGGCAACGATAAGGACGAGCGACGTGCCCGCCGCATAGGCCGGCGAAAATCCTAAGAAGAGACGCAGTATGGGGACCAAGATGAAACCGCCGCCGAGCCCTACCATCGAGCCGAAGATGCTCGCGAAGAAGGCGGCGGCGAAGAGCTCTAGCGCAAAACGCAGATTGTCAGGCCACTAACTCGAGCGGCCGATGTAGCGACGGTCCCGCGTATCGATTTTAATGACGTCGCCTTCTCCGACAAAGAGTGGAACGTTGACCGTGGCCCCCGTCTCGAGTTTGGCCGGCTTCTGTACGTTCGTCGCGCTGTCGCCTTTAAAGCCCGGAGCCGTCTCGACGACCCGCAGTTCGACGTGGGCGGCCAGGTCGACGCCGATCGGCGCTCCGTCGTGAAACTGCATGTCGACGACCATGCCGTCTTTCAAGAAATCGGCTGGATCTCCGATGAGATCGCGCTGCAAGGTGAAGTTTTCGAAGCTTTCCTGATCCATGAAATGGTAGCCGTCGGCGTCGTTGTAGAGCATCTGCATCTGCCGGTTGTCCACGGTGGCGCGCTCCAGCTTTTCGCCCGCGCGAAAGGTACGTTCCAAGGTCGTTCCGGTCTTGACGTTTTTCATGCGGGTGCGAACGAAGGCCGATCCTTTTCCCGGTTTGACGTGCAGAAACTCGATGACCGTCCAGAGTTGGCCGTCCACGACGATGGTCACGCCGTTGCGAAGCTCGTTTGACGAAATCATGAGCTAGGCTTCGAAAGGCGAATCGGACTCTCCGCCCCGGCTCGCAAGCGTGCGATATTTTCGCGGTGCCGCAATAAGATCAGCATCGCCGCGAAAATGCCGTAGGCCGTCTCGGGGAGCGACCCGGTGAAAATCCAAAGCGCTACGGGCGCCAGGACGCTTCCCAGCATGGAGCCGACCGACGAATAGCGAGTTATCGCGGCGCCGGCCACCCAACCGCCCGCCGCGAGCAAACCTGCAGGCCAACAGAGCGCAAAAATGGCTCCGAAAGAGGTCGCGACGCCTTTGCCTCCGCGAAATCGTAACCATGGCGAGTAGCAGTGGCCGAGTACCGTGCCGGTCGCGACGAGTGCGGCGATGATCTGTCCTCCCGGCGGGAAACCCGGAGTATCCAAGAACCCGTTGAAAACGTGGAGCGCCCAGAGCGTCGGAACGAATCCTTTGAGCGCGTCGAGCAGCAGCACGACTGCGGCGCCGCGAATTCCCAGCGCGCGCAGCGCATTCATCGCGCCGATGTTGCCCGAGCCTTGCCTGCGGATATCCGTGTGGAAGAAGAGGCGGCCCACGAGATATCCGAACGGAATCGAGCCGATGAGATAGGCAGCGATGAAGACGCCGATCACCATCGCGATAACGATTATCAGCATGCCGATGGCCGTCGACTCGGGAATGCCTACGTCCACTACTCTGCCTCCTCTCGCTCCCGGCGCGGACGAAACTCGAGCGTGAGCGGAATCCCTTCAAATTTGAAATGTTGCCGGATGACGTTCTCCAAGAATCGCTTGTAGTGTCCTTGCACGAGATCGGGGTCGTTGCAGTGAAAGACGAAGACCGGCGGGTGAGTTCCGGGCTGCGACGCGTAATAAATTCGCAGTACTCTGCCCGAGGAGACGGCCGGCGGATGCGTCAGGATGGCATTGCGGACGACGACGTTGAGCTGCGGCGTTGGAATGCGCCGGTCGAGATTTTCGGCAAGCTCCACCACGATCGGCATGAGGCTTCCTAAGCGCCGCTCCGTTTTCGCGGAGAGAAACGTGATCGGGGCGAAGGGCGCAAACGGAATCTGTTCTCGAACGGCGCCGGTCAGATCGCTGCGAGTATAGTCGCCACCCTGTTCGCGAACGAGGTCCCACTTATTGCCCACGACGATCAGGCCTTTGCGTTCCTCGATGGCAATGCCGGCCAAGCGGCGCTCTTGCGTCAGGATTCCGACCATGGCATCGAAGACGAGTATCGCGATGTCGCATCGAGCGATTGCGCCCAGCGACCGAAGTGCGGCGTAATATTCAATCGCACCATGAGCGTGCTGTTTTTTGTGAACGCCCGCCGTGTCGACCAGCCGATACGCTCGATCGTTCCAGCGAAACGGCGTGTCGATGGCATCCCGCGTAGTGCCGGGCGTCTGAGAAACCAACGTGCGTTCTTCTCCGAGCAGCGCGTTGACCAGCGAGCTCTTTCCGACATTCGGGCGCCCAATTACGGCTAGGGCGAGTTCTCCGTCGGCCGGGGCTTCGTCCGTTCGAGCTGGCAGGAGGTCGACGATCCGATCGAGCAGGTCGCCCGTCCCCTCACCGTGGATCGCCGAAACGGCGACCGGCTCGCCGAATCCAAGCCTCGCAAACTCCGCATGAACCGCCGCCGCGGCGCTGGGCGATTCGGCCTTGTTTGCGACCAGAACCATCGGGCGCCGCTTGCGCCGAAGGATCGCCGCCACGTCGTCGTCGAGCGGATGAAGGCCGGTCTGCGCATCGACGACCATGACGACGACGTCGGCTGCATCGGCGGCTGCCTCGGCCTGGCGGCGAGTCGCATCGGCCAGCTCGAGGCCATGCGCCACATCGGCGCCGGGGTCGATGCCCGCCGTATCGACCAGGCTGAAAGTTCGTCCGCGCCAGTCGGCGAGTGCGTAGAGGCGGTCCCGCGTGACGCCGGGCGTGTCCTCGACGATCGCCAGCCGGCGGCCGATCAGGCGGTTAAAAAGAGCGCTCTTGCCGACGTTCGGACGTCCGACGATCGCAACGGTGGCTGGGTTTAGCACGGCACCTCATTTCTCAATGCGACCGAGCGACACCCACAGGGGCCGGAATGGCTCGGGCGCCACGCGAAGTGCGAAAAGACGGATGCCTAGTATTTACATCGAGACTTTCGGCTGTCAGATGAATGAAGCCGACTCCCGGTATATCGCGGAACGCGCGACCTCGGCGGGCTATAGCGTCGCTTCGGCCGCCGAGGAAGCGAACGTGATCGTGCTCAACACCTGCACGGTTCGCGATAACGCGGAGCGCCGCGCGTACGGCCGTATGAACCATCTCAACGCGCTCAAACGCGTCGACCCCAGTTTGCGTCTGGTCGTCACGGGCTGTTTGGCCGAACAGGATCGCGACCGCATGAAGAAGCTCGCACCGCACGTTGACGCGATCTTCGGCACGCGAGAGCTCGCGGAGCTTGGCGAGCAGCTCGCTGCGTGGCAGCCCAACTTCGACGACATGGACTTCAGCGACGATCGCGCCCTCCTTACGTCGCTCGGGGGCACCGGCGACGCGGTAAGCGATGCATTTTCGCACCTGCGCGCCTTCGTCACGGTGCAGCGCGGTTGTTCCTACTACTGCACGTTCTGCATCGTGCCGTACGTTCGGGGCCGCTTCGATCACCGGCCCCCAAACGCGATCCTCGACGAGACGCGAGGACGGATTGCGCAGGGCGCGCGCGAAATCGTTTTGGTCGGCCAAACGGTCAATGCGTGGAACGATCCGGCAAGCGGCCAGGATTTTGGCGATCTCTGCCGGTCGATCGCAGCGTTGCCCGGCCTCGAGCGGCTCGGCTTCATCTCCCCGCATCCCAAGGATTTCACGGAGAAGATTCTCGACGATCTCTGCAGTCTCGAGCAGCTCAATCCGCGCATTCACCTTCCGCTGCAATCGGGCAGCGACGCGCTTCTGCGGCGCATGAATCGAAAGTACACGCTGGCGCAGTTTGACGGGATCGCGCAATCGATCCGGCGCCGTCTGCCGGAGTGCGCGATCACGACCGATTTAATCGTGGGATTTCCGGGGGAAACGGCGAGCGACTTTCAAGCCACCCTCGACTACGTGCGTTCGGGCGTTTTCGCCAACGCCTTTAGCTTTATCTATTCGATTCGGCGCGGGACGCCGGCCGCGCGCTGGGCGCAAGTCCCCAGAGCGCTTGCGCTCGAGCGCTTTGCGGAGCTTCTCGAAGCGCAGAACGCGGTAACACGTGCTTATCACGACAGCCACGTCGGACGAACCGTGCGCGTTTTGATCGGCGGCGACTCGAAGAAAGACGCGAGCCGGTTAACCTCGAAGGCGCTCGACAACGTGACGGTCGTCGCCCCAAAACCAGCGGATTATCCGTACCCGCAGACGCCCTGGCTCGACGTTGCGATCGAAACCGCGCACGTTTGGGGCTGCGCCGGCACGGTGGTCGGGCGGGCCGCGCGTTTTGCCGATGCGGGAATGCCGGTTATGCGGCCGGTGCTCGATCTGATCGCTTCGGCGTAGCGCGTGCGTCACTCCGGCTTCGCGCTCGCTTCGATCCTGGCGCTCGTGCTCGGCGCCTGCAATGGCAATCTCGCGAATCTGCTGGCCAGCAACGGCGCGCCGCGCGCGGCAGAGGCCGGTTCGAGCGCGACCGAGTTCGTGGGCTTTTGGGAATCGTGGTCGGATACGAATCGCCAGGACGCATTTTTTCGCTTAGGCAGCGTGCCCGGTGCGGTCACCACGGCGGACGTTGCATTCAGTCTGGCCGACGACAATAAGATATCGCCTCCGCAAAACACCTATCCGCTGCGCCCCGGCGCAAAGCGCATTCACGCCCACGGCGGCAAGGTGCTGCTCTCATTCGGTGGGGCGACGTCGTCGTTCGATATTACCGATGCCGATCTTTTCGCTCGCAACTTACGGGCGTACGTCAAGGCGAATCGCAAGCTCTACGACGGTTTCGATTTCGATGACGAGGTCATCCCGGCCAACGGCCAGCAACAGCTCATCGACGTGCTCCAGGCCGTGCGACAAGCCTTTCCGTCGGCAGTAATTTCCTTAGACGTGTTTATCGATGGCGCCGATCCGAAAGCCGGCAGCGGTCACCAAGGCGAAGACATCGCCATCATCGCGCAAGCGGGATCGGCGGTCGACTACGTCAACGTCATGGCGTACGATCAGTATGGCTGGAAGCCCTCGAATCATCCGAACTGCAGCTACGCGCAGGGCTCGCGCGACGATTGCCGGCTCGATGTTTTACACCAATTCGCGCAGATCCGCATGCCGGGCGGTCAAAGGTTTCCCAAGAGCAAGATCGTTCTCGGACTCATGATCGGCAAAGCCGACGACGGTGTCGTCGTCACGCCGAAGGCGGCCTCCGGTTACGGCAGCGACATCGTGCGCTTGGGCTACCGAGGAATCATGATTTGGGATCTCGATCTCGACAATCCCCAATCGCCGCCGAACGGTACGGGACATCCCAAGGGTACCTACGTCCGAGCCATTTCGAAGGCGCTGGGAACGTAGTGTCCGGGGCAGGGCACTAACGCTGGCCAAGTACTCGCCGATGCTCGAGCAGTACTTTGGGATGAAGACCAAGCATCCCGAAGCGATTCTGCTCTCGCGCGTCGGCGATTTCTACGAAGCGTATGGCGAGGATGCCGAAACCATCGCGCGGGCGCTGCAGATCGCGTTGACGAGCAAAGAGGCCGGTGCGGGTCAGCGCGTGGCAATGGCCGGCGTCCCCCACCACGCTCTCGCGGGCTACCTCGCGCGGCTGGTCAAGCAACGTTTCATCGTCGCGCTCGCCGAACAACTGGAAGTTCCGCAACCGAACCGGCTGGTGCGGCGGGATGTCGTGCGTCTAGTAACGCCCGGAACGCTGATCGAGGACCAGTTACTCGACGGCAAAGAGAACAACTATCTGGCCGCGATGGCGACGGCCGGCGAAACTTTCGCAATCGCCTACGCCGACGTCTCGACGTGTTACTGCGCCGCCACCGCGATCGCCGGCGATAACGCGTACGACGAGCTGCTCGCGGAGCTGGCGCGCATAGCGCCGGCGGAGATCGTTGCCGACGTTCCGTCCGAGATGCGCTCTGCCGTCGCGATTGCCGTCGAGGCGGCCGGCGCGCGTTTGGCTACACCCGCGTTGGGATTGGTCGAAGCGCGCGATCGAGCGAACCTCGACGGCTTTTCGATGGAGGAGTCGTTGGCGATTCATCGAGCAGTCGACGCGCTCGGCGCGTTCGTCAAGCGAACCGGAGTCACCAACGGCGAACGCGGTCTCGGCGAACCGGAGCTCTATCGGCGTCAAGAGTTTCTCGTCCTCGATCCAGCGACGCGCAAACACCTCGAGCTGACCCGCGCGCAAGGTCTCAATCCCAAAGCGACGCTGCTCGCGACACTCGACCTGTGCGCGACCGCGATGGGATCGCGCATGCTCAACCGCTGGATTCTCGCACCCCTGATCGAACCCGACGAAATCGCGCGACGCCAAGATGCGGTTGCCGCCTTGGTGGCCGAGCACGAGCGCCGTCAATCGCTGCGAGAGCTTCTCAAGGGCATCTTCGATCTCGAGCGGATCGCTCAGAAGGTCCGGTTTCGGCGTGCGACGCCGCGCGATTTGGGTTCGTTGCGGCGCACGCTGGCAATGTTCGGACCGTTGAGAGAAGCTGCGGTGCCGGCCATCGCGCCTTTGCTCCGGCAAGTCGGAGATTTTGATTCGATGCGCGAGGATCTCGACGCAACGCTCGTGGACGACCCGCCCGCGCAGATTGGCGACGGCGGAGTCATTCGCCCCCAGTCCGATCCGGAGCTGGCCGAGTGCGTCGCGCTGCGCACGGACGCCCGTTCGAGACTCTCGGCTCTCGAGCAGCGCGAACGCGAGCGTACGGGAATCAAGACGCTCAAGGTAAAGTACGCGAGCACCTTCGGCTATGCAATCGAGATCGGCAAGAGCTTCACGGGCTCCGTTCCCGAGGATTACGTCCGCAAGCAAACGCTGACGACCGGGGAGCGATACGTTACGCCGGAGCTCAAGGATCTCGAGCTTGCAATTTCCACAGCGCAAGCGCGACAGGAGCGACTGGAACAGCGGCTCTTTAGCGCAATCCTCGAACGCATTGCCGCGCGCGCCGACGAGCTGTCGAGTACGGCCGGCGCGGTCGCGCAGGTGGACGTGCTCGCGAGCCTTGCGCAGTGTGCCGCCGAACGCGGATATGTGCGTCCGGCATTCGTGGAAGAGAGCATCGTCGCTATCGAAGACGGTCGCCACCCGGTGATGGAAGCAGTGCTGCATACGAACTTCGTACCCAACGACCTTCATCTGCGCGCGGCCGAGCATCGCTTCATTTTACTGACGGGGCCGAATATGGGCGGCAAATCCACGTACCTGCGACAGGCCGGCTTGTTGACGATCATGGCGCAGATCGGCTCGTTCGTCCCGGCGAAATCGATGAAGCTCGGCGTCGTCGACCGGATCTTTACGCGAATCGGTGCGGGCGACGATCTGGCATCGGGCCAGTCGACGTTCTACATGGAGATGGCCGAGGCGGCGAACATCTTGCGGCGCAGCACGCTGCGTTCCTTACTCTTAATCGACGAGGTGGGCCGCGGTACGGGCACGCTCGACGGCCTGGCGATCGCGCAAGCGATCTGCGAATTCTTAGTCGGTCTTGAAGAACAGTCGCCTCTCGTGCTTTTTGCGACGCATTTCCACGAGCTCTGCGCGCTCGCCGAACACTGGGACGTCGTTGCCAACTATCACATCACCGCCGTCGAAAACACCGCACGCGGCGGAGCCCCGGTCTTCTCTCATCGCGTACAAGCCGGAAGCTCTTCTCGCTCGTTCGGCATCGAGGTGGCGCGCATGGCGGGATTGCCGGATGCAGTCATCGAGCGCGCGCAAGAGATTGCCGATGCGCTCTCGGGCGAAGCCGACATCGAGACGCGCGTGCCGCTGCGTAAGAAGATGCCGAAGCGGCCCGAGCCCGAACGCCAGCTTTCGTTCCTGCAACGCTGAGCGTTTGCCGAGAGGGGTCACCAGCGGCGCACCGGAAGGGCGTTGGGGCTTGAGATTCTCCTCGAAACGAGTCCCGTTCTGCTTGGCAGTCGCGGTTATCGCTGCGGCCGTTGCGGATCCCATAGTGGAGTTGGCTTCCAACGCCGGCTGGTTTGGCCCCGGAAACTTCACCGATCGAAGTAATCTCGACGTTTTCCCGGCGCTCGTGGTTGGCGTCGGCGTCCTCGTGCTCTATCTGATCGGGAGGGCGGGTGCGATCTTGGCGGGGACGGCGTTACCGCGCCGGATCGGTTCACTCGTACCGGCGATCTTCGCTCTTCAAATCGCTGCGCTGTACGTGATGGAGAGCGCCGAACAAGTCATCGTCGGCGGCCACGTGCTCGGTCCGACGGTATGGTTGGGAGGACCAATCTTCGCCAGTCTGGCGATCCACGCGACGTTCTGCGTGGCGATCACCTTTTGGATCGCGCGATCCGCGCGCGGCCTTGCCGTAACGACGCTGCGTGTCATTCGGCTGATCAAAACCACTGCGAGTTTCGCAACGCACGCGTTCGAGATTCTGCTGCCGCGCCGCTCGGACGACCGCTCCTTCCGGCAGCTCGTCCCCGTGCTTTGCCGAATCGGAGAACGCGCGCCCCCTCTCCTACGAACGTAGCTCTTACATCATCGAGCCCGGTGTAGACTACACCGCGCCTGCTTTAACGCATTTTGGGAGAGAGGGTACATGGTATGTCTAAGAAGGCTTGGTTCCGCGTCGCCGCCGTTGCGGCCGCTGCGATCGTTTTAATCGCCGCCGGTGTCATCGCCGTTCGCGGCCCAATTCGTCAGCAGATCGTAACGCAAACGGCGAAGAATTCGTTCGGGCAACTCAAATTGAATCTCTTGATTCTTGGCTACCAGGCGGACGAAGCGACGACCGATACGATCATCCTGGCGCATCTCGACGTGGGCCGGCGAACCGTTACGCTCGTGTCGATTCCGCGCGACACTTGGGTGTCCGTTCCCAAGCAAGGTCCCATGAAGATCAATGCCGCGTATGCCTTCGGGGGCGCGCATATGACCGCTCGGGTCGCAAGCCAGTTGCTGGGAGGCGCGCCGATCGATGCCATCGTCGCATTGCAGCCCGAAGGCGCCGCCGCGATCGTGGATGCCATGGGCGGGCTCGACGTCAACGTCGACGAGAACATGAACTACGATGACGATAACGGCGACCTTCACATCCACCTGCAAAAAGGAGAGCAGCATCTCAACGGGGCGCAGGTCGCCGGCTACGTGCGATTCCGGCACGATCCCGCCTCCGACTTCGGACGCGTCAAGCGGCAACAGGCGGTGCTCAAGCTCCTGATGGATCAGTTGAGCGAACCGCAGAACTGGACAAAGCTGCCGAACATCATGCACCTCGCACGAAAAGACATCAAGACGACGCTCAACAATCAGCAGCTCGTCTCCCTGTTGACGATCTACCGCAACGTCCCCGACGAAAATATTCGATCCTTCACGCTTCCAAGCAAGGCCGGGTGGGTCGGGGACGCGTCGGTGGTCTTTGCCGACCAGCGCTGGGCTAAACTGATCGGCGCGGTGCTCTTCGGTAAAGGCGATCCACCGCAAGACGAAGTCTTGGTGGCCAACGCGACCGGCAATGCGGCATTCGACCGGACGCTGATCGGCGCGCTACGCGGCGCCGGCTGGAACGTGCCGACCTTCGTCGACGAGGTGACGAAACGCGCGAGTGTCGTTATCGGTGCGACGCCGGCGGCTACGAGCCTGGCGCACGTGTTTGCGACGACGATTCGCCCCGGAAGTAAAACGGCATTGGTTATCGGCGCCGATCTCGCCCCCGACACGGAATAGTCCGTCTTACTCCTCAGTTACGTTGGCGAGTTCCCCGCTCTCCACGGCGGCGATTCGCCAGCTTGCGGCCAAAATCGTAGGATCCAAGCTGAGCCGGCCGACGATCCGCTCGAGTTTCGCGTCGGCTCGACTGGTCGTCGCAACGCTTGCCGTCACCCGGACGCGTTCCGTATTGACGTTGTGACTCTCGAGCGCGCGCAACATCAGCGTCGTCGCTCGGATTTGCGTGAGCACGCTCGCGCGCACGGCTTCCTCTTGCTGCTCTGGGCAGGTAACTGCGATCTCATACACCTGCGCGAGCTCGGTTTGATCGAGCGGCTGGCGGTTGATCCGCGCCACGATCGGCCGGAGAAACACGTTCGCGCTAACGACGATGGCCGCGCCGATCGTGGCATCCACGGCGAAACCCGAACCGCAGAGCGTTCCTACGGCCGCAGTCGCCCAGAGCGTCGCCGCCGTATTGAGGCCTCGCATGTTGAAGCCTTCCTTGAAAATGACGGCGCCTGCTAAGAAGCCGATGCCCGAAACGATGTACGCGGCAACCTGCGTCGGATTGATCGTCGCGTTCATGAGAATCGAGATGGAGGCAAACGACGCCGCGCCCACCGCCACGAGCGCATTCGTGCGCAAGCCGGCCATGCGCTGACGCCACTGGCGTTCGATGCCGATCACCACGCCGAGCAGCAATGCGAGGACGATGCGCTCCGCAAAAATGGCGCTCGACAAAACCTAGCTGCCTAATGCCGGGAAGACGATCTGCACCGTAGATACCAGAGTGAGCGCGCCGACGATAATGACCGTGGCCCAAGCGATGACGTTAAAGAGCGGCGAATTGGTCCAGCGCCCCATCAACCGCTTGTTATTGATCAGCAACAGCATCAGAACGAGCACGATCGGCAGCAGCACCCCGTTGAGCACCTGGGAGTAGAAGATGATTCCCAGCAGGGGCGCACCGGGAATGATTACGGTCCCGGCGCCGATGACGATGAGCGCGAGATAGAAAGTGTAAAAGACCGGAGCCTCGCGGAACCGGTGATTGACGCCGCGCTCGAAGCCGAACGCTTCACAGACGTAGAAGGCAGTCGACAGCGGCAAGATCGATGCGGTAAATACCGCCGCGTTGAGCAGCCCCAAGGCAAAGAGCAAGGCGGCAAACTTGCCGGCCAGCGGAGTGAGGGCAACCGCCACGTCGCCGACGTCGTTCACCACGATCGGATGAGCGGCGTGGATGTTATGAATGTAGATGGTTGCCGCACACGAGACGATGATAAAGTACGCAATTACATCGGTCCATATTCCGCCCGTCACGACGTCGAGGCGCGAATAGCCGTAATCCCCTTCGCGTATGCCCTTTTCGACGACCGCGGCCTGAATGTAGAACTGCATCCAAGGCGAGATCGTCGTTCCAATGACCGCAATGACCATAATGATGTAGGCTTTCGACGCCTGGATATGCGGAACGATGCTCTGGCGCAGAACTTCGTGCCAATCGGGATGGACTACGAAAGCGCTGACGATATACGCGACGTAGACGAAACAGAAAAAGAAGAAGACGCGCTCGATCATTTTGGCGCTCCCGCGCGTCACGGTCATGAAGACGAAGATTGCCGCGCCGGCGACCAAAGCGATCTTGAAGGCCTCGAGGTTGGGCACGTGCAGATAGCCGCCGAAAATCGGCGCCGACGACGCGACCCCCGCGAACTCAGTGGCGGTATTGCCGATGTCGCCCAGGACGAAGAGGAGAAGGCACCAGAACGTTACCTTCACGCCGAAGTTCTCGCGGATCAGATCGGCCAAGCCTTTGCCCGTGACCGCGCCCATGCGCGCGCACATCTCCTGAACCACGATGAGTGCAACCGTGATAGGCACGAGCAGCCAGAGCATCGAGTAGCCAAACTGGGCGCCGGCTTGCGAGTACGTCAGGATTCCGCCGACGTCGTTGTCGGCATTTGCCGTGATGATGCCCGGCCCGACGATCGAAAGAAACATGGCAACGGAACGAAAGACGTTCGGTCTCACAAGGCGGCCGACGACTGTGTGCGTGCTCATAAGCTGATCTTCTGACCGACGATGAAAGCCGTCCCTCGCATCGCCGAGCGCGGTCCATAGGGAATCGAAGGCCCGTCAGCGCGTATCGCCTTCCTTCGACAAGCAGCGCCCACCTTCCAATCGTCTCGTAGCGACCGTAGCCGCCGACCGCGAGCAGTCGCACTGAAATCCAGGCCCGTTGCGTGGTAGGTGCCGGAGATTTCGTATTGCGCGATGCCGGCGACTCCCGGCGTCACTGGCGCGGAACTGAACCAGTCGTACGGCGACATTGGCGAGATCGGCGAGCCGTTCGCAAACTCCGTACCCTCGGGCGGAGTAATGCCGCGCCCGCCGGTCGCCTGGTCGATGAAAACGTTGGATCCGCTAGCCTTCAGGTCGAAACGCGGGGTTGGCGCCGGTGAAGGCGACCGCGATGTGGCCGGCATCGCCGCAATTTGGATCGTCGCAACCAGAATCGCAGCAATCACGGCAAATCGCCTTAGCCCGTCTAATCGACGAGAGAGCGCCAGTAGCTAAAGGTATAGGCGGGATTGGTACCCTGGTTCGCCCGCAACGTATCGTCGTGGAACGCGGTCTTTCCGCGCGCCGCCCGATGCCTCGTAAAATCGAGCAGAAATGCCAGAACTCTTTTCATGACACATACCTCCTATTTTGTTATGCTCTGCCGCGCCGATCGGACGAGCGCAGCAGGAATACGCGGCTCGTCGCGAGCCGGTGCAATCGACTACTAGGTCCGTCGTCCATGGCCAGACATCACCCCCTTCCGCTGCCAAACAAAAAAACCGTCGCTGCTCCTCGCAGGCCGACAGTTTGAGAAATTCGTGCGGCGTTGGCCGCGCATTCTCCCCTCACTGTCGAGCTTTAGCACTGCACAACGTAGAGGTCCGGGTGGCCTCAGCCGCGTTAGATTCCGCCTTGATTCGGCGGGATCTGGTCACCCGTTGGGGTCTCTCGACCTTTCCGGGCAGCGGCATCTCTTCGTGCAGACGCCTCACCTAACGAAGGAATCCTCAACTAGGATACTCAGGTGAGAGGCTTTGTCAACCCCGAGGTCCCGAGGAGCCTGGTGGCTCGTATACCGATACCCCCATAGGGTATTCTGCGGCGTCGACGAAGCCTCTCGGTGCATGAGTCACACCATTGTAAAGAAGGAAAAACTGCTCAACCGGGTGCGGCGAATCCGCGGTCAGATCGAATCCGTCGAGCGGGCGCTCGAGTCGGAAGAGGGCTGCAGCATCGTGCTTCAGCGCATTGCCGCCGCGCGGGGAGCCATGAACTCGCTCATGTCGGACGTCCTCGAGGAACATGTAAAGACGCACGTCCTGACGTCAAAGGCGCGCGCGAACGTCGTCGCCGCCGACGAGCTGATCGAGGTCGTGAGGACGTACTTGAAGTGAGCCTCGCGCCTGAGCTCATGCTGCTTGGGGCCGTCGTTTCGGTTGGCATTCTGCACACGCTCGTTCCCGATCATTGGGTGCCGATCGCGGTCATGGCACGGAACTTTCACTGGACGCGGGCTCAAACCGCTTGGGCCGCCGCCGTCGCAGGACTCGGCCATACACTTTCGACGCTTGCCATCGGCATCGTCGTCTGGCTCGCCGGTCTCGCATTGGCAGTGCGGTTCGGTAATCTCGTCTCGATCCTGGCCGGGATCGCCCTCGTCGCTTTTGGTTTGTGGATCGCCGGCGCGTCACTGCTGGAGATGCATGCAAATCGCGAACAAGACGACGAGAACAAAATCGACGAGCGCGGACAGCGCAGCCTGCGCACGACGTTGCTCTTGATCCTCGGCTCCTCGCCGATGGTCGAGGGAATTCCGACGTTTTTTGCCGCCGCTCGTTTCGGTGCCGGCTTGCTCTTCGCGATGGCGGTGTGCTTTGCGATTAGCACGATTGCGACGTACGTCGCGATGTGCGTCGGTTCGCACGCGGCGTTGCAAGGCCTATCCTTCGGGCCCCTGGAGCGCTACGGCGAGGTGCTTAGCGGCGCGATCATTGCGATCGTGGGCGTCGTCTTTCTGGTCTGGTCGTCCGCTTAGGGCCGGGACGGCGACAGGCCGTTGGGGAACTAGCAGGCGTGGCTGCTATTCGCGAGCTCGATGCGGTAACGATCGGTCAGATTGCTGCCGGAGAAATCATCGAACGCCCCGCGTCGATCGTCAAAGAGCTGGTGGAGAACGCCGTCGACGCGGGGGCGACTCGCATCGCCGTCAACATCGAACGAGGCGGACTCGATCTCATCGAAGTGATCGACGACGGTACGGGCATCGCGAGCGCAGACTTAGCATTGGCGATTCAACGCCATGCGACCAGCAAACTCAACGTCGCGTCCGAGCTGGAATCCATCGCGACGCTGGGTTTTCGCGGCGAAGGCTTGGCCTCGATTGCCGCCGTTTCGGATCTCGAAATCGTTTCGCGCCAACCCGGCCTCCCGATCGGGGCGCGCGTTAGCGCGCATGGCGACGAAGTGCGTGCCGTCGAACCGGCGGCGGCGCCGGCCGGCACGCAGGTTCGAGTTCGCTCGCTCTTTGAAAGGCTGCCGGTCAGGCGTGAGTACCTTCGCGCGCCGAGCGCGGAGTTCAATCGCAGCTCGTCTTGGCTCTCGAGCTTCGCACTTGCGTATCCGCAGATCGCCTTCACGCTGCGGCACGATGGGAAAGACGTTTGGGTCATGCCGGCGACCGAACGACAGCACGAGCGTCTTGCCATGGTTTTCGGAGCGCAAGCCGCGAAAACTTTGCTCTTGCTCGATGGAACGCCGGCCCGGATGCTCGATGGCACGCTGCGCGGATTCGTCAGCGAACCTGGACACGATCGCCCCGATCGGAGAATGCAGTTGCTTTTCGTCAACGGACGCCTGGTGCGCGGGGTGCTCCTTGCCGGCGCCTGGACGAGCGGCTATTCCACGTTTACCATGATGGGGCGCCACCCGTACGGCGTGCTCTTTCTGGATTTGCCGACCAACCACGTCGACTCCAACGTACATCCGACAAAGTACGACGTTCGCTTGCGTTATGCGTCGCAAGTCTTCGACGCCGTCCGGCGGAGCATCGCCGCAACGTTGAAAAAGCACGCGCGCGGCCGGTTTGCCGAACAGACCGGCAGTACGCCGAGCGTGAGTATATCCGCGGGCTCGGCGAGCTCGGTCATCTCGCTCTTTGCTCCGGCGCCCGACGACAGCGATCGGCAGGATGTCGATCGCCTTCGCATTCTCGCGCAGCTCCATCGCACGTTCATCCTCGCTAGCGACGGCGAAACGTTGCTGCTGGTCGATCAACACGCGGCGCACGAGCGCATCGCGTACGAAGCCATCGTCGCGGCCGCCGCGCAGCGGACTCCAAGCGAACCGCTGCTGGTGCCGCAGATCGTCGAGCTCGATGCTGCGCGAAGCGCGGCACTCGACCGAGCCCTCGAAGCACTGCGCGAGGGTGGTCTCGACATCGAAGCCTTCGGCGAGCGAACCTATCGGATCGTCGCAACGCCCCCAGGCTATGCGTCCCGGAACTTCGATCTGGGCGGAATGCTCGACGATCTCAGCGAGGATCCAAAGCAACGCGACGTTCGCGAGCGGGTTTGGGCTACGCTTGCGTGCCATAGCGTTACGGTAGCCGGCGAACCGCTCGCACCGCAGGAGATGTCCACGCTCGTCGAGCGTTTGCAGCGCTGCGCGAATCCGATGCATTGTCCGCACGGCCGCCCGACGATGGTGCGTTTGAGTTTCGATGAGATTGCGCGCATGTTCAAGCGTGTCTGACGGCGTCTTAATTCTAGCGGGCGCGACGGCGAGTGGAAAGACGGAAATCGCGCTCGAGCTCGCGACGACGTACGGTGCGGAGATCGTCGGAGCGGATTCTCGACAGATCTATCGCGGGATGCCCATCGGCACGGCCGCGCCTACGGCGGAGCAGATGGCGCGTGTGCCGCACCATCTCGTCGCGTTTCTCGATCCGGCGCAACGCTACTCGGCGGCCCGTTACGCAAGCGACGCGATTGCGGCAATTCGCGATATCGTAAAACGCGGAAAGCGCGCGATCGTCGTCGGTGGGACCGGTTTTTATATTCGTGCGCTGCTCGGAGGGGTCTACCTCGCGCCGCAGTACGACGAAGCGCTGCGCGAACGGCTCGCGCGGGAAGCGCATCTCCACCCGGCGGATTTTCTATACGAATGGCTCGGAAAGCGCGACGCGTCGCGCGCGAGAGCGATTCATCCCAGCGACGGCTATCGAGTGCTCCGTGCGCTCGAGATCGCGCTCGCGCAAACCTCGACACCCTCCTTTCCGGAGCCGGCGCGTACGCTGCGCGGCGAGGGACTCGCATCGCTTCTCGTCTTTCTCGATCTGCCACAGGCCGAAATCGACCGGCGCATCGCGGCGCGGACGGAGCGGATGTTGGCCGTAGGATTGCTGGACGAGGCCAAGCGCATCGGCGACGCTGCCGTCGCCGCCAACGCAGTTGGTTACCCGCAGGCACTTGCCTATCTGCGCGGCTGGAGCACGATCGCCGAGCTGCGCGCATCGCTCGAGCGAGCGACGCGGCGCTACGCTCGGCGCCAGCGCGCGTGGTTTCGCAGCGAGGCCGATACGTTCTGGTGCGCGCCGGAAGCGCTGCATGAGAAGGTACGGGAAAAGCTCGGCTGGTCTGCGAAGCGCGTTTGAAATGAAGGTGACCAAGATGCACGGCGCGCGAAACGATTTCGTGATCGTCGATCGGCGTAGCGACGGGCGCGCCGACCTCGTACGCTTCACGAAATGGGCCTGCGATCGCCGAGCGGGCATCGGTGCGGATGGCGTTATAGCGATCGAGTCCTCGAGCGTCGCCGATGCACGCATGCGAACGATCAATGCCGACGGAAGCGAAGCCGAGATGTGCGGCAACGGCGTCCGCTGCGCGGCACGCTGGCTCGACGAAGCGGGAGAAGGAGCGGGCGTCACATTCGAAACGGATGTGGGCTTAATTTCGACCGAGATCGTGTCGCGCGGAGCCGAATATACGGTTCGCGTAGCAATGGGCCACCCTCGTATTACCCCATTGTCGTCCTTCGACTGCGCTCAGGATGACAATGGGGCCTGGTTCGTCGATCTTGGGAATCCGCACGTCGTGCTCGTACGGTCGAGCGTTGAAGGTGTGGATCTCGAAAGTATTGCCGAGGAGTTTCAAAAGGACTCGCGATTTCCAGACGGCACGAACGTGCACGTCGTTGTGTTGGAGGGTCAGCGAACGATTCGCGTCGCGCATTGGGAGCGCGGGGTTGGTTTGACGATGGCGTGCGGCACCGGCGCCGTTGCGTGCGCCGCGGTTGCGATCGCGAGCGGGACGGCTACTTCGCCGATCGAGGTTTTTGTGCCAGGCGGACGACTGGTGGTCGAATGGGACGGCACCGGCAACGCCTACCTCACCGGGCCGGCCGTACGCGTTTTCGATACGGAAGTCGACCTCGACGATGAACTTGCGCGGTGAACTCTCCGACGTCGCGCTCGCATCGTGCGATGCGCGGGGCCGGATCTCGTACGATCCGAGCGTCGTGCCGCTGGCCGACGCCGGCATCGTTCGCGAGGCCGTTCGCGACGAGCTGATTCCGGCGCCGCAGAGCACGCTGGAGATGCTGCTTCCCGGCCGCCGTCCGCTGACGACGATCGGGCCCATCTCGGGCCGCAATGCGCTCGCGGTAGCTCTGCCGGCCGGCTACACGCGGCTGCTCGTGCCCGCCTATGCAACTCAGCGCAACGCGCCGGCGTTGCCGCTCTTCGGTTACACGTTCGCCTGTGCCGTGGACGACCGTTTGCACGTGGGTGCCATGAAGACCGACGAGAGCGACGATTGGAAACCGCGCCGCTTTAAAAAGGGTGAACTGGAACGGCTGATCGACGGGCGTCTCGCGACAGGGCCTCGCAACGGCGTGCTCGAGCAAGTGGCGCTCTGCTCGCGTGAGTACGGCTGCTTTACGGCGCAGAACGTCTTCCTCGAACGGGGCGAAGCCGCGTTGCCGGTTTCGCCGAAATGCAATGCCCGCTGCATCGGCTGCATCTCCGAGCAAGAGGCGGAGACCGGCGTACCATCTCCGCAAACGCGCATCGCCGAGGAAGTCGCGGCCGAGGAGCTCGCGGAAGTGGCGATTCATCATTTGGAACGCGTGGAAGACGGAATCGTCTCCTTCGGCCAAGGATGCGAAGGTGAGCCGCTGCTGCGCTCGATCGCCATCGCCCGCGCCATCGAGCGCATTCGCGCGCAGTGCGAGAACGGAACGATCAACTTGAACACGAACGGCAGTCAGCCGGCGTCGCTGGCGCGCTGCATCGATGCCGGATTGCAGGCGGTTCGGATTAGCCTCAACTCGTTTCGTCGCAATGTCTACGCCGCTTATTACCGTCCGCAGGGCTACGGACTCGACGATGTTTTCGACTCGATAGGATTGGCCGTGGAACGCGGGCTCGCCGTTAGCCTCAACCTATTGACGCACCCCGGCGTCACCGACGACGAAGAAGAGGTTGCGGCCGCGGATGCGTTCTTGCGCGCGACGCCGGTAGCGATGGTCCAGACCCGCACGCTCAACATCGATCCGGCGCTCTACTTCGAAACCGTCGGCCGTCCGCGTGCGCCGTTAGGCATGCGCCGTGCAATCGACGCGATTCGAGCGGTCACGCGCGTCGGAAATTTCACGCACACGCACTAGGAGCCTGGAGGGCCCGTTAACGGCTAGGTCGGCCGATTACTCCACCGATCTCCGGGCGCCTTGACGTAGGTCTCAAAGACGTAGCGCCACGGAATCGTGAACGGGAAGATTACCCAAACCAACGCGCAGGCTTTGATGGTCTCCCATGTATCGGCATCGACTTGATGCGCCGTCCATAGCGGCAGCGCGAAGAAGAGCAGCCAGATCGTCTTCCAGGCCAGCTCGAAGAAGAGCACCGGCAACATCTTGAGGGGATAGCGAAGGCCCATCAGCATGAGCGGCGCCATCGCCGCCAACAGGCTGCGCGCGACGCCGTGCATAAGAGCCAGCTTGTCGTGGTGAATCACGCCGGGCCAGATGCTCGTCACTAAGAAGGCCAAGATCAGCGCATACGTTCCGCGCAACAGATATAACTGGAGCGTCGAGACTCCAGACGTCCCCGGTACCGCCGAAGCTGAGATTGCCGTCATAACCAAACTCCTCGAGGCAACGATGCCCTAGATACCGTCCGATGTGGGTTCGATGTTTCAGCGCCAAAAGAACGGAGCCCGGCCATCCGTTGCAGGCAGCCTCGGGCTGCTTTTTTAATCACCCACGCTGGTGAAGCTGTGGCAGATCCTCGCCGTCGTCGGGCTGGGCGTTCTCTACGGACTGATCGAGCCTGGACGACTGGCGTACGCGCTCGGCCACGCCACGCTCTACGTTTTTCTCCCTCCGCTGCTCTTTGAGGCGGCGTGGAACCTGAACTTTCGGGCGATGCGCCGGCAATGGATCGCAATCGCCACACTCGCCGGACCGGGCGTGCTGCTTACGGCGGGAATCGTCGCGGGCGCGCTTTCGATCGTTCGCGTACCGTTCGGCCCCGCGCTGCTGGCGGGCGCCATTCTGAGCGCAACGGATCCTATCTCCGTCGTGGCCGTCTTTCGCCGGTTGAAAGTTCCACGTACGCTGGCCACGATCGTCGAATGCGAGTCGCTCTTCAACGATGCCGTTGCGGTGGCGCTCTATCGCGGCGTGTTGGTTGCCATCGGCTTTGGCGCTGCCGGCGCCGGCGCGATTGCGATTGTGGCGCTCAAGACCGTGGCCGGCGCCGCGGGCGGCGTGGCTCTTGGCGTTGCTATCGCTTTCGTAACGGCCCGCGTACTGCGCGGTCGCCGGCGCGTCAGGTTCCAAATCGCCGCAACGGTGCTGTGCGCGTACGGGGCCTACTTCGCGGCCGATTATCTTGCGCTTTCGGGCATCTTCGCGACGATCGCGTATGGCATCGCGTTGCGATACTACGAGCGTTCGTGGATTACGCTGAGCATCGCCGAAGACGTGAACCGCTTCTGGGACGTCGGCGCACTGCTTGCAAACGTGCTGGTGTTTTTCATGGTGGGCGCCGCACTGGAGATCGGGCGCGTCGCGCAGGCGCCGGTCTTCACCATCGCCTGTATCGTGGGCATCGCCGTGGCGCGCGCCGCCGTTGGCGGCTTGCTGCTGCCGGGACCGTATCCGCGAGAATGGATCGACGTCGTGCGCGTCGGCGGGATGCGCGGCGCGCTGTGCCTTGCGCTCGCCTTGGCCATTCCCGCCTCGATTGCGTATCGCGAGGCGATCATCGACGCGACATTTGCGGTCTCGCTGGCGACGCTGGCGATAGGCAGCTTCGCAATCGAGCCCGTCGTGCGCCGCGCTACGGCGCGTCAGACGCCCAGAGGATAGGCCTCCTCACCGTGCAGTGCGACGTCGAGGCCGCGTTCTTCGGCTGCATCGTCGACTTTGACGGGCGTTACGAGGTTGATCAACGCGAGCATCGCATAGGTGAAGGCGAAGGCCCAGGCGCTGCAGACCGCCGCTGCGACGAACTGCTTGCCTAAAAACGCGGGGTTACCCCGCAGTAAGCCGTCGGCTCCATTGGGGTTCCACAGCGTCGACGCAAAGACGCCGAGCAAACAGATTCCCAAGAATCCCCCGACTCCGTGGACGCCCCAGACGTCGAGCGCGTCGTCCCAACCGAGCTGATTCTTCAGCGCGACGGCGAAATAACAGACGACGCCTGCCGCAAGGCCGATGATCACCGCCGTCATGGGCGAGACGTAGCCGGCCGCCGGGGTTATCGTTGCGAGCCCCGCAACCGCACCGGTAAGAAGGCCGACGAACTTCGGTTGTCGCCCGCGAGCCCACTCGACGAAGAGCCACGCGACGGCGGCGAACGATGCGGCGATATCGGTGTTGAGAAATGCGGAAGCGGTTACCGCGTCGACGCGCAGCTCCGATCCGGCGTTGAAGCCGTACCAGCCGAACCAGAGCAGCCCGGTTCCCAGCGCGATGAGCGGAACGTTATGCGGTTTGTTGTCGATGATGTGGCGTCGTCCGACGTAGAGCACCGATGCCAAGGCAGCAAAGCCGGCCGACGCGTGGACCACGATGCCGCCGGCGAAATCGAGGCATCCCCACTTTGCCAAGATGCCGTCCGGACTCCAGAGCATGTGGACGAACGGGAAGTAGACGAAGATCAGCCACGCGGTGAGAAATAAGAAATAGGCTTTGAAGGTCACTCGATTGGCAAACGCGCCGGTGATCAGCGCGGGCGTGATGATCGCGAACATCATTTGATAGGCGATATGCACGACGAGCGGGATGTTCGCGGTGCTCGCAAACATCGTCTGCAGCGTTACGCCGTGGAGGAACGCATACGTCGCCGGATTGCCGATGATTCCGTGCCAGTCCGCCCCAAAACTCTCCGAATAGCCGAAGGCGAACCACAAGACCGTCGTCCATCCCAGCGACATGAAGCTCTGCATCATGATGGTGAGCACGTTCTTGCGCTGAACCAGTCCGCCATAAAAGAAAGCGAGCCCAGGCGTCATCAGCATGACGAGGCTCGCGCAGAGCAGCATAAAGCCGGTGTTTCCGATATTTATAGGCGTCGCTGCGGTTCCCATCGGCATTCCCTCCGTTCGGATCCGAGGAAAAGGGCGTTTCGCAAGCGGTTAGGCAGGCCGCTGATTTTTCCCGCCTAATACACGACGTGCTTCTGCAGTTCGAAGTGCTCGACGATCGGACCGAGCAAATCGGCCGGCAAGAACGTTAGCGCGCCGACCAGCAGGATGACACCGATGAGGAGCCCGATGAAGAGCGCGTTGTCGGTCCGAAACGTGCCCGCATGTGAGAGATCGTTCGTCGGCCGCGCCGCCAGGCACGACGCGAGCGCCAGCGTTGGAATCATCACCAGGAAACGGCCACCCAGCATAACGAGGCCGGTAGCTGCGTCGTAAAAAGTATTCGGCCCAAGGCCTGCAAATGCCGACCCGTTGTTGGCCGCTCCAGAGGCAAACGCATACAGTATCTCGGTGAAGCCATGTGGGCCTGCGTTTCCGAGGCTGGCTCGGCCCGCAGGGATGACGGCGGCGATTGCCGTCGCGAAGAGGATGATGCACGGAAAAATGAGCACCGCGAGCATCGCATACTGCACTTCCCGCCGTTCGATTCTCTTTCCGAGATACTCAGGCGTCCGTCCGACCATCAAACCCGCCAAAAAGACGGTGACGACGGCGAAGACCAGGATGCCGTAAAGACCGCTGCCGACACCCCCAAAGATGATCTCCGCCAGTTCGAGATTGAGCAACGCGAAGAAACCGCCAAGCGGCGTGAGCGAATCGTAGGCGAAGTTTGAAGAGCCGGTTCCCGAATCGGTTGCCACTGCGAGGGAAAGGCCCACATTTGCGACCCCGAAGCGAACCTCTTTCCCTTCCATGTTTCCGCCATGAACGCCCATCGCGTGCACGATTGGGTTTCCCGCCTGCTCGGCGAACTGCGCTCCCACGAAGGATGCGATGCCGAGAAAGAGCATCGCCGCTAAGAGCACACGCCCGGCGCGCTGGTTGCCGATCATTCTTCCGAAGAGCAGGGGAAATGCCGCGGGAATGAGCCAGATGGCGAGCAGCTCGAGCAAGTTTGTAAGGCCATTTGGATTTTCGTTGGGCGACGCAGAGTTCGCCGCGACGAAGCCGCCGCCGTTTCCGCCCAGCAGTTTGGGAGCTTCCTGCGAGGCGATCGGGCCGCCGGTGATGCTTTGCGCGAAGCCTTGAGCGTTGGTCGCGGTCACGTAGTGCGAGAAGTTCTGTGGAATGCCTTGCGCTTCAAAGAGCAGCGCGAAGACGACGCAGAGCGGCAGCAGCACGTAGATGAGACTCCGCACGCAGTCGACCCAGAAGTTTCCGAGCGTGCCGGAGCTTTTTCTCGCAAAGCCACGGATGACGGCAACTCCCGCGGCAAGGCCGATGGCGCCTGCGATAAAGTTCAACCACGAGAGTCCGGCCATCTGTGAGAGATAGCTCATCGTGTTCTCGCCGGAGTAGAACTGCCAATCCGTCGTCGTGACGAAGCTTACGGCCGTGTTCCAAGCGATCCACGGCGTGACGTTACCAAAGCCCTGCGGATTGAAAAAATGTCCGTGCCATTGCTGCGTGCGCATGATCGCATATGCGGCCAGCGTGGCAATCAGCGAGAACGCGAGCGCGGCGAAGGCGTACTCGGCCCAGCCCATCTCGCGTGCGGCATCGATGCCGCACCAGCGATAGATCGCCGCCTCACCTCGCCAGCGCAGGCGCCCCTCGAAGACCGCGTGCATGTATCGGGCCAGCGGTGAGGCTGCGAGCAAGAGCAGTGCGAGGAAGACGGCCGCGTTCAACCAGGGCATCTGTTTGCAATTATATGATAAAACTCAGGCGCTGGGCAGCATCCTAGCGGATCATCCGTCCGGAGGCTGCCGCCGGCGCGGGGAGCGGCGTACTCTATACGTGATACACCATGGCTGGAAGTTGGAGTTATTGGGCTCGCATCGCCGGGTTCGTGCTGGCAACTGGTTGCGCTTTGCTGCTGCAACCCGACGCGGCAATGGCGGCGACTCCGTTGGCTCCCGTAGATATCAACGAGTGTCGCATCATTGGGAACCGCGCCGACGTATCGGCGTACAAGCCCATCGTGCTCTCGTTTACAAACCGGCGGGCGACTGCTGCAAACGTCGTCGCGTTCACGATCGACTATGCCGGCCGGACCGAGCGAATCATCGATAGGGGAACCTTTACCCAAAACGTTCAGATCGACCACGCGTTCGCCGGCTTTTACAACGTGCGATATCGCGGGCCCTCGCCAAGTGTTTGCCGCGTCGATTACGTTGGCTTCTCCTCCTAAGCGTTCGTGCGGCGAGCGTTCCATCGCCATAGCGCCACGAATCCCCATGCGAGCTCCACGAAACCGAAGGGCCAGGTTCCGGCGAGCCATCCATAGGCCGACGCTGCGAAACATGCAAGGGCGAAGAGTAGCGTGAAGATGGCGCCCCGTTGCTCGAAGGCGTAACAGAGCATCATCAGCGTTACCGCACCGGCCCCGAATGCCGTTAGCACGGCTAATCCTTTGGAGATCGCTCGGATCGCCCCTCCAACCGGATAGTCCGTTCGAAGGATTGCGCGCCGCCAAGCTCGCGCGTATCGTCAGCCCGAAGGTGAAGACGTTACCCATCGACAGGCTCCTCTCCATTCTCGCCGTCGCTGCATGGTGCGGCTTGCCGTGGTTCTTGGTTAAGCATGATCACTTAGGTCTTAAGCTGCTGTGGACGTGCAGTAACTTGTTCGTTGGGTTGGCGTTCTATTTTGCGAGGCCGAGGACCGGTCGACCATCGTAAATCCGAACGGATCATCCGTTCGGCGGCTGGCGTTCGTTGGATTGCGCGGCGTAATCTGTAGGCGATATGTCGAATTTCTCGTTGCGTCTCGTTCTCGTCGTCTACGCATTCGCCGTGCTAGTCTTCATCGCACGCCCGGCGAGCGCGCAGAACGTTCCGTCGGCCTCCCCTTCTGCGTCGCCTCTAAACCTCGCGCAGACGACACCGTTAACCGTCGCTAGCCCGGCCGCGTCGAGCGCGCCGGAACTCCGGCGCGCCCTCCCAGCGCCGTTCGATCCCCTCTTCACCGGAGGCGGCGGTGCCGAGTTCAACGGGCCGACAATCGGCGTTCCAACCGATCCCGGCGTACGCGCCTATGGCTGGCTGGATCCCGGCATCGAAGAGAGCACGTCGAGGTATTCGAACTATCCGCTTACCTATGGCGACGTTCCGAACCGGGTCCAAATGGACCAGGCCGTTCAGCGTTTCGAACTGCAGCCCGACACGGTGCAGACCGATCACGATGATTGGGGCTTTCGCATTACCGGCTTGTATGGCGTGGATTACCGCTGGACCACGCAACAGGGCGTCCTGAGCGATCAGCTACTGCTGCGCAACCAAACCAACGGATTCGATCCGGTCGAGGCCTACGGAATTCTGTACTTTCCGAAGATGGGCCAGGGAACGTCCATCGAGATCGGGCGCTACATCTCACCGCCGGACATCGAGGCGCAACTGGCGCCGAATAACTTCCTCTACACGCACTCGCTGATGTTCGATTTCGACTCGTATACGCAGACGGGAGTCCTCGCCGCGACCAAGCTTAGCAACTATTGGACAATTGAGTACGCTTTGGACTGGGGCGAAGACATCGCGCCGTGGGACGGGTCCGCCCATTTTCCAACGGGCATGATGCTGGCGAGGTATGTGTCGCACTCCAATCGCAACTCGGTGCTCTTCGGCATCAATTCGATCAGTCTGGGTTCGCGCAACGGTCAGAATTTTACGACGTACACGAAAGGAACGTACTTCGACCCAGCGACCGGACAGGTCAAGCCGATGATCTGGGGGCACGATAACCTCTAGCAGCAAAACGTCACGTGGACGCACGTGTTTAATTCCGGATTTCAGAATCAGTTCGAGGCGTACTACCTGTACGAGTACAACGCCTACGTCGGCGGTACGGTCAACAACTACAACGTCGCCACGGGAGGCCCACTCTACCTCGGAGCGGGTGGTGGCATCGGAGCCTTTCTTCCCGGCCTCTCGACTGCGACCGGTTTCGTCGACTACCTCGAGTACATCTTTTCGAAGCACGATTTCGTATCGTTCCGAACCGATTACATCAACGATCCGCGCGGCGAGCGCTCGGGGTTCCCGACGGCCTACGGCAGCTTAACGCTAGGCGTAACGCACCGTTTTTCAGATGTGTTCATGGTTCGGCCGGAGATTCGGACCGAAAAGGCATTTCGGCCAGGCATCACTCCCTATGACAACGGGACAAAGGCATATCAGAACACCTTCGGAATGGACGCGATCCTCAACTACGGCAATCCATAAGCGCTCGAGTTTATAGCATGAGCGAGGCGCCCGCCCCGATGTAATGCTCCTTCTGCCCGTCGAGCAGCGTGGGTGAGAAGCCGTACTCAACGTCGAGCTGTACGTGCTCTCCAAGGTCGCGGACGTACCCGAAGTCGATGAGGCTTTTGCTGCCGAGCCCGACACCCGCTTGGCTAAAGTAGGCGTACTCGCCGAAGAACTCCGCAGGCCCGGGTAGCGACGCCGTGACCTCGAGGCTCGGGACGAACGCAAAATAGGACTGAGCATTATGCGCCGTGTCGAAGCCGGAGAGCGAATTGAAGCTCAGGCTTCCGTCGAGTCCGATAATCGAGTTCACCGTATAGCCCCAGTTAAAGTTGCCCGTGTACTGCGCGCCTCCGGCGGTGAAGGCTTGCGCGCCGGTGGGGAACGTTACCATGCCATTGACGCCGTACAGCCACCGAGTGCTATATCCGAGCTCGTACTTGGCGCCGATATTGACGTCGCTGCTCCCGGTCACCCTCGGGCCGCCGGCCGTCGACGTTTGAAGGCTCGGCGGACCGAACTCCAAGTCGAAGTGAGGATCGGCCGTGCCGATGCGGATCAGCGATTGCGGGTAGTTCACGCCGCTGCCGCCGCCCAGACCAGATATCGTCGTGTTCGTGTAGCCGTTCTCGAGATCGAAGTTTCCCGTGCGCACCGTGCAAGCGCCGGTCGTTACCGTCGGCCGGTTTACGATCGAGAGGATCGAGCCGCACGGGTCGCTGAGGGCGGGAGTTGGGGAAGGCGACGGTTGGAGCACCGCGGGCGGGGGCGTCTGGGCCGCGGCGACGGCGCCGCAGAGCGCGAAGGCCGCAGCGAAGGCGGCAAGCCTAAAGAGGCGCGCGGCGGTCATCCCTTGAGCTACTTGGCCACGGCGACAGAAGCCTGTCCGAACGGATGATCCTAGTGACGAGATGCTGCTGGAAATCGGAATCGTTCTCTTATCGATCGTCTGCTTCGCGCTCTTGGACCTGTACGTCATCGGCTGCGAGAAAGTATAGGCAATGCCGTTTGATGATGTCTTGGGCCTTATCCTGACCATCGCGGGCTTGGCGTATCTCGTCTTCGCGATGCTTCGCCCTGAGAAGTTCTAGGAAGGCTCGATGACTGCGATCGGATGGCTGCAGGCCATTATCTTCTTCCTGCTCGTTCTGGCGGTCACGAAGCCGCTCGGGACGTATATGGCCCGCGTCTTCGAGGGAGAACGCACCTGGCTGACGCCCATCTTCGCCCCGCTCGAGAAAGTAATCTATCGCCTTTGCGGCGTTCGAGAAGACGAGGAGATGACGTGGTACGCTTACGCGCTCTCGATGCTCGCCTTCTCGCTCGTCGGACTTGCGTATCTCTACGTGCTGCTGCGCACGCAAAAATGGCTGCCATTCAATCCGCAGCACATCGACAACATGGCGCCGGACTTGGCCTGGAACACGGCGGTCAGCTTTACGACCAACACCAACTGGCAGTTCTACTCCGGCGAGACCGCGATGAGCTACCTGTCACAGATGGCCGGCTTGGCTTGGCACAACTTCGTCTCGGCGGCGGCCGGCATCGCAATCGCCGTCGCGGTCGTGCGCGGCGTCGTGCGGACAAACGTGAAGACGCTCGGAAACTTCTGGGTCGATCTGACGCGTTGCTCCCTATACATATTGCTGCCGATTTCGATCGTCGTCGGACTTTTGTTCGTCTCTGCGGGAATCCCTCAGAACTTGCATGCGTATCAAGCGGCAAAGTCGGTCGAGGGTTTCTCGCAGTCCATCACCGGCGGCCCAATGGCCTCGCAAGAAGTCATCAAAGAACTCGGGACCAACGGCGGCGGATTCGTCAACGCGAACTCGGCCTCGCCCAATGAGAATCCGACGCCGTTCACCAACCTTATCGAGCTCCTTTTGATCTTTTCGCTCGGCGCCGGCCTGACGTACATGTACGGCAAGATGGTAAAAGATACGCGCCAGGGCTGGGCGATCTTCACCGCGATGGCGATCCTATTTTTCGCCGGATTTACGCTGGCGTATTGGGCCGAAGCCGGCGGAAACCCGATCGTGCATCACCTCGGCGTGGCCGGCGGCAATATGGAGGGAAAAGAGTGCCGCTTCGGCGTTTCGGGCTCGGCGCTTTTCGCGACGGTGACGACCGATACGTCCTGCGGTGCCGTCAACTCGATGCACGACTCGTTCATGCCGCTGGGAGGCCTCGTGCCGCTCGTCGACATGCAGTTGGGTGAGATCGTCTTCGGCGGCGTCGGCAGCGGCCTGTACGGTATGATCGTCTTCGTCGTCTTGACGGTCTTCATCGCGGGGCTCATGGTGGGCCGCACGCCGGAGTATCTCGGAAAGAAAATCGAGCGCCGAGAGGTACAGTTTGCGATCTTAGCCGCCCTGGTGACCCCGGTTCTCTGTTTGGTGCCGACGGCAATCGCCGCGGTGATTCCCGCCGGCTTGGCGACGCTGAACAACGGCGGACCGCACGGCTTTTCCGAGATCCTCTATGCGTTCACCTCGACCAATGCCAACAACGGATCGGCGTTCGCAGGCTTAGGCCCGAACCTTTTCTATAATCTGACGACGGGCGTGAACATGCTGTTTGGACGCTTTGCAGTCGCGGTGCCCGCACTCGCGCTGGCCGGTGCGCTGGCCGGAAAGAAATCGATTCCGGAGAGCTCGGGGACGTTCAGCACGCATTCGCCGATCTTCGTTGCGCTGCTCATCGGCGTCATCGTGATCGTCGGAGCGCTCACGTTTCTGCTCGCCGATTCGCTCGGTCCGATTGTGGAACATCTCCTCGTACTCCAAGGAAAGACGTTCTGATGCTTAGCCAGAGGCGTTTGGAGCGCCGTCCGAAGGCCCGATCGCTCTTCGATCGCGCGATCCTTACGCGAGCCGTGGGCGATTCGTTCAAGAAGCTTGACCCGCGCTGGCAGGCCCGCAATCCGGTGATGTTCGTCGTCGAGGTCGGCGCGGCGGCGACCTCGATCTTCTTCGTGCGCGATCTCGTGAGACATACCGGGATGTCCGGCTTCGACTTCGCGATCGCAGCGTGGCTGTGGTTCACGGTTCTCTTCGCGAACTTCGCCGAGGCAGTCGCGGAAGGGCGCGGCAAGGCCCAAGCTGAGGCGCTGCGCAAAACGAAGTCCGATACCTACGCGCGCTTGTTGCACGAAGACGGGACCGAGGAGCGAGTAACGAGCACCTCGTTGCGAAAAGGCAACCGTTTCGTCGTCGAAGCCGGTGAGATCGTCCCGGCGGACGGCGAAGTGCTCGAAGGCGCCGCAACGATCGACGAGTCGGCGATCACCGGAGAATCGGCGCCGGTCATTCGCGAGTCGGGCGGCGATCGCAGCGCGGTAACCGGCGGAACGCGCGTGCTCTCCGATCGAATCGTCGTCCGGGTGACGGCCAACCCTGGCGAAGGCTTCCTCGACCGCATGATCAGTTTAGTGGAAGGGGCTACGCGCCAGAAGACTCCCAACGAGATCGCGCTTTCGATTTTGCTGTCCGGACTTACCATCATCTTCCTGATCGCGGTGGCGACGCTCGCGCCGTTTTCGGCCTACGCCGGCAAGCTTCAAAGCGTTACGGTCCTCATCGCATTACTCGTCTGCCTCATTCCGACGACGATCGGCGGATTGCTGTCGGCGATCGGCATCGCCGGCATGGACCGCGTCATGCAGCGCAACGTCCTGGCGATGAGCGGGCGCGCGGTCGAAGCGGCGGGCGACGTCGACACGTTGCTGCTCGACAAGACCGGCACGATCACGCTGGGCAATCGCCAGGCCGTCGAAATCATTACGGCGACCGGCATCGACGCAAAGGATGCGGCCCGTATCGCCTACCTTTCCTCGCTCGCCGACGAGACACCCGAAGGCCGCTCGATCGTCGCACTCGCGCAGCAGGCCGGAGCGCGCGACGGCGACGCACCGGCGAACTCGACCTTCGTTCCCTTCAGCGCGTACACGCGCATGAGCGGCCTCGACCTCACAGACGGAACGAAGATTCGTAAGGGCGCGCCGGACTCGGTACTGACCTGGATTCGCGAACAAGGCGGAACTCCGTCCGCCGACCTTTCACCGCAGGTCGAGCGTATAGCGCGCAGCGGCGGCACGCCGCTCTTGCTCGCCCACAACACGCTCGTGATCGGCGTTATCTATCTCAAGGACATTCTCAAGCCCAATATGTCCGAGCGGTTCGATCGCTTGCGCGCGATGGGGATTCGCACGGTGATGATCACCGGTGACAATCCGCTGACGGCGGCGACAATTGCCAAAGAAGCCGGCGTCGACGATTTTCTCGCCGAGGCGACGCCCGAGACGAAGATGGACTTGATCAAACGCGAGCAGGTCTCCGGGCGCCTCGTCGCAATGACCGGCGACGGCACGAACG